>JALEHB010000012.1 GCA_022763285.1 Pseudomonadales bacterium
ACTTTCTTTTTCGCCTTCTTGGCTACCTTCTTTTTAGCCTTCTTCGCCACCTTCTTCTTGGCTACCTTCTTTTTAGCCTTCTTCGCCACCTTCTTCTTGGCGACTTTCTTCTTAGCCTTCTTAGCGACTTTCTTCTTGGCTACTTTCTTCTTGGCTGCCTTCTTCTTGGCAACCTTTTTGGGAGCAGCTTTCTTGGCCGCAGCCCGACGCTTCACGGCTTTTTTCTTGGCCGCCTTCTTCTTTGCGACTTTCTTTTTAGCCTTTTTGGCGACCTTCTTCTTGGCTACCTTCTTTTTGGCCTTCTTGGCGACTTTCTTGGTCGCCTTCTTGGCTACCTTCTTTTTAGCCTTCTTGGCCACTTTTTTCTTGGCTACCTTTTTCTTGGCTACCTTCTTTTTGGCCTTTTTGGCTACTTTTTTCTTCGTAACCTTTTTCTTGGCGACCTTCTTCTTGGCTACTTTCTTCTTGGCTACTTTCTTTTTAGCCTTCTTGGCGGCCACTTTCTTCTTGGCTACCTTTTTCTTCGCTACCTTCTTCTTGGCGGCTTTTTTCTTGGCAACCTTCTTGGGAGCGGCTTTCTTGGCTGCAGCCCGTCGTTTAACTGCTGATTTCTTCTTGGCCGCCTTTTTCTTGCTGGCTTTCTTCGCTGCCGGCTTCTTGGCGGCTGTTTTCTTCTTGGCTACTTTCTTTTTAGCTACTTTCTTTTTAGCAACCTTCTTCTTGGCGCTGGCTTTCTTCTTGGCCGCGGCCTTGCGGGCAGCAGCTTTCGCCTTGGCGGCAGCTTTCTTGGCTGCGGCCTTTTCCTTCTGCGCAGCTTTCTTGGCTGCAATGCGTGCCTTCAGCGCATCCTTGCGGGCCTGTTTGGCTGCCTTGGCGGCGTCCGCCTTGGCGCGCTTCTTCTTCCAGCGCTTGGTAAAGGCATCAACGGCCTTCTTCAAATCATCTTCAGCTTTCTTGGCATCAGCTGCTTTCTTGGCTTTCGCCTTGGCTGCAGCTTCGGCTGCCCTGGCCCTGGCCTTGGCAGTTCTGATCTTGGCATTGGTAGCCGCTACCTTGGCAGCTGCTTTCTTGGCAGCTGACTGAGCGGAGGTGGCTGCCTTCTTGCTGGCAGCAGTTTTAGCCTTGGCTGCTTTCTTTTTCGCAGCAGCAGCTTTTTTACGTGCAGCTTGCGCAGCCTTGGAAGCCGCATTGGCTTCTTTTTCCAGCTTCGCAACGGCAGCTTTAGCCTTGGTAAGAGCCGGACTGCTAACTTTTGCTGCAGTCGACTTCTTCTTGGCAGATGCTTTCTTTTTTGCCTTAACTTTAGCCATACTCATATCTCTCCTAGGTGGTGAATCGTGCCCGCTTAAGACCCTTCATTGTATCCACTGCTCGCCGCGAACATATCACAAAAATTCTCTGGCTGACAGCAAACTGGATACTATCCAATTTAACGTATAAGTTCCTTTTATACGTTCATACAAAATACCCACTTATTAGCGGTATCAATCTCATATTTCGCTAGCTAAATAGAAAACTTTAAGAAAAAGATGGGATGTATTTAACAGACTTAAGGAATAAACAATCAATTAAATTCATGAATTCATGCCATGACTGACTTGTTTGTGATGTTTATTCTGTTTCTTTTCGCAACACTTTTTAATCTGCAAGGGGTCATTTACTCTCTTTGCAAAGTATTCAGGCATAAAAAAGCCCGGCTAACCGGGCTTTCAAAACAATCAGGGCAATTCAAAACTAGCTTAACAACTTCTCAATATCTGCCTTGATAGCATCCACCGGAGCAACACCATTCAGTGAAACAACTTTGACCTTGCCGCCAGCCTCCTGCAGTTTTGTATAGAAATCAACCAATGGCTTGGTCTGTTCATGATAGACAGCCAGGCGCTTGCGTACAGTGTCTTCCTGATCATCTTCTCGCTGCACCAGTTCTTCGCCAGTCACATCATCCTTGCCTGCTTCCTTCGGTGGATTGTAGTCCACGTGATAAACGCGGCCGGAATCCAGATGCACGCGCCGGCCAGACATTCTCTTTACGATTTCCTCATCGTCGACATCGATTTCCAGAACCACATCGATATCTACAGCGGCATCTACCAGAGCCTGGGCCTGGGGAATCGTGCGGGGAAAACCGTCAAACAGAAAACCGTTCTGACAATCATCTTCACTGATTCGCTCTTTGACCAGGGCAATAATAATCTCATCAGTCACCAGGCCACCACTGGCCATGACCTGTTCAACCTGTTTGCCCAGTTCAGTACCGGCCTTGACTGCGGCTCGCAGCATATCCCCGGTGGAAATTTGCGGAATGGCAAATTTTTCCGTAATAAACTGCGCCTGTGTCCCTTTTCCGGCGCCCGGGGCTCCCAGTAAGATGATCCTCATGATTTTTACTCTCCGTTTATCTTCAAATTCCAGTTAATTCTGTTCCTGCCGTTTGGCAGCGTCCCAGAGTGCATCCAATTCATCCAGTGGCGTATCGTCCAGCTTCCGCCCCTGTGATTCAAGCGCTGCTTCGATCCAGTGAAAACGTGTCTCAAAACGATTATTGGCCTGCCTGAGGGCCAATTCGGGCTCCAGACCACAATGCCTGGACAAATTGATCGCGGCAAAGAAAACATCGCCCAACTCATGTTGCAGATGCGCCTTGTCGCCGGATTGCAGGGCCTCTTCCAGTTCGCCAATTTCTTCTTTCAGTTTGGCCAATACCGGGGGTATTTCGGTCCAGTCGAAACCATGACTGGCTGCCCTGCTCTGCAGTTTTTTGGCTCGCTCCATTGCCGGCAGCGCACGGGGCACATCATTCAGCACACTGCTGGCTTGTTCATTGGCAGCCACCGACCCACGACGCGCCTGTTTTTCTTCCCGCTCCTGTTTCTTGATGGCTTCCCAGTTCGTCACTACCTGATCGGAAGAAAGCTCTGGCTTACTGCCAAAATTTGTCACCTCACCCCCGGGAAAAACATGGGGATGGCGGCGAATCAGCTTGCGGGTAATCGCCCGGGCAATATCTGCGAAATTGAAATGCCCGTCTTCACTGGCGATTTGTGCATAGAAGACTACCTGAAAAAGCAGATCACCCAACTCGTCTTCCAGATCCACCATATCCTGTTTTTCAATAGCGTCCACCACCTCATACACTTCTTCCAGGGTATAGGGCACCAGCGAGGCTATGGACTGCTCCAGATCCCAGGGGCAACCGGATTCCCCATCACGGAGCATGGCCATGATCGCCAGCAGTTTTTCGATATCACTTCTGGCTTCAAAATCGCGGCCAGAATCAACTTGCTTATCAGCCATTAATTGTTTCGCTCGAATACAGCCATGGATTCAACATGGGTGGTGTGCGGAAACATATCCATTACCCCGGCCGATTTCAAATCATAGCCCTGTTGCAGCAAAAGATTGCTGTCTCGAGCCAGGGTGATGGGATTGCAGGACACATAGACAATGCGTCGGGCACCCAGCGCCGCAATTTCAGCAATAATTTCCTGGGCGCCTGAACGGGGTGGATCCAGCAGGATTTTGTCATAGCTCGATTGCGCCCAGTGATGCTCTGTAATGCTTTTGCTCAAATCTGCAGCTGCAAATTCTGTATTCGTCAATCCATTGAGCGCGGCATTCTCCTGTCCGCGCCGCACCATCTCTTCACTGCCTTCGACGCCCGTTAGCTGCGCCGCCTGTTTCGCCATGGCCAGGGTGAAATTGCCCAGCCCGCAGAACAGGTCCAGCACCCGGTCTTCTTTATCAAGCTGCAGATAGTGCAATGCCTGATCCACAATCAAGCGGTTGATTGAGGCATTCACCTGGGTGAAATCCATGGGATGAAACTGTAATTGCAGATCGTGGGCAGGCAGGAAATAAGTCAATCGCTCAGGGCCCTGCTCCGCATCCGGGAATAGACGATGCACCGAATCAGTGCCCCCTGGCTGCAGATAGAGATGCAGGTTTTCCTGCTGAGCAAATTCCTTCAGCCGCTGCTGATCACTGTCCGGCAAAGGACGCAAATGCCTGAGCACCAGTGCCACCTGATTGGCAGCATCGGCAGCCGGCCCGGTTTCACCCACCGCGACCTCAATTTGCGGAATATCAAAGCGGGCTGCCAATTCATTGATCAGTTGACGCAGCGGCTGGATCAGTCTGGCCACATCTTCCACCAGCACCTGACAATCCTGCATGTCAGTAATGAACGAGGAAGATTTTTCCCGAAAGCCAACCAGCACTCCGCCTTTTTTCTGCACGACTCTGACAGCCAGTCGTGCCTTGCGCCTATAGTGCAGGGTCTGGGCCTTGAGCTGCCCAATAAGCTCGAACTGATCACTGCCAAGACCCGTAGCCTGTTGCAGATGTTCGAGCAGCACCGATTGCTTGAAGTCCAGTTGTTTTTCCGGCTGCAAATGCTGCAGGGAACAACCACCACAGACTGCAGCGTATTCACAGGGTGGCTCACAGCGCTCGCTGGCCGGTTCAATAACTTCCTCAACCTGCAATTCGTCAAACTGACTGCGGCGACTGGTATATCGCGCCAGCACGGTTTCTCCTGCCAGGGCTCCGGCTACAAAGGCGACCTTGCCGTCGATGCGGGCAACGCCTCGTCCTTCATGACTGAGGGATTCAATAGTTAACTCGACAGGCTCGGTGGGCAATCTCTGGCGTCTGCTGCGGCGACTCATTGGGGGCTCATTCAGGCTGATCAGAAAATACTGGGGAGGTGGCTGGCAATTAACTGGCCGCAAAAACCCCGGTGGATAAATAGCGGTCGCCACGGTCACAAATAATGGCAACGATGGTGGCATTGCTCACTTGCCTGGACAACTGCAATGCTGCAAACACAGACCCTCCGGAAGAGACGCCACAGAAGATGCCTTCCTCTCGAGCCAGGGCCCGCATGGTGTTCTCGGCGTCTTCCTGCCCCACATCCACAATCTCATCGACCCGACTGCTGTCGAAAATGCGCGGCAGATATTCTTCGGGCCAACGGCGAATCCCCGGGATCTTTGCCCCGTCCGCCGGTTGCAGACCGATGATCTGTACTTCAGGATTTTGCTCTTTCAGATAGCGGGAGACACCCATGATAGTGCCAGTGGTCCCCATGGAGCTGATGAAATGGCTGACAGTGCCGCGGGTATCCCGCCAGATTTCCGGTCCGGTATGCATATAGTGGGCATTGGGATTGTCCTGATTGGCAAACTGGTCCAGCACCTTGCCCTTGCCCTCGGCTTCCAACCGCTTGGCCAGATCACGGGCCCCTTCCATGCCTTCTGACTCACTCACCAGCAATAACTCTGCCCCATAGGCGCGCATGGAAGCCTTGCGTTCATCGCTGAGATTGTCAGGCATGATCAGAGTCATCTGGTAGCCCTTGACTGCTGCCACCATGGCCAGGGCGATACCGGTGTTGCCGCTGGTGGCTTCAATCAGCCGGTCACCGGCTTTGATATCGCCGCGCAGTTCAGCCTGAAGAATCATATTGTAGGCCGGGCGGTCTTTTACCGAGCCCGCCGGATTATCACCTTCCAGCTTCACCAGAATGGTATTACTGGTTTCACCCGGCAGTCGCTGGAGTTTTACCAGAGGCGTATTGCCGATCAATTTGCTGATAGTGGAATAGGACATGGAAAGCAGTCTGCAGCGAGGGAGCGAGGCATTCTACACGTATTGAATGGGTCGTTAAAGCGAAGGCCGGGACCTGACAGTGAAGAGATTACGGCTGGCCAGGGGCTTGTCACCCAGATGCACCTGCAGGGCCTGGCGCAATAATCGCTTGGCCGCTTGCGCCGTTTGCGGCTCGCGCAGGTCAAACTCCCGTAGTGCGATCAGATGCCGTCCCAGAAACACCCGTGGGTCCTCCTGATCCTGCGGTTCACTGCCGAGGGGACTGAAACCGATATCCGGCTGGAAGCGATAGTGACTGTCCGGAGCAATAGGATGCTGCTCCTGGCAGTCATGTTGCAGGTCCAGTGCATAACCCAGCTCACTGAGTAGCCCCAGTTCAAAACGCCTCAGCAATGCCTCCAGACGGCCCTGCCCCTGGCTGCTGTCCTTCAGACCCAGCAAGGTCTGCTGATAATGACGATACAGCTGCTGATGTTCTTCCTGGTTGTGCAACAGGCGCACCAACAGTTCATTCAGATACATACCACTGAACAGTTGCTGCCCCTGCAGATGAATCGGATTCAACTGGGCTTCCACCTGCCCCAGGGTCTTGACCTCACCGCGGCCACTGAAGGAAATCAACAGCGGGGAAAATAGTTGCAACAGAGCACGACTGCGGGATTTTTGTCGACGCGCGCCCTTGGCAATGGCGCGCACGCGGCCGTAATCGAGAGTCAGAAAATCAATCAGCAGGCTGCTGTTCTGAAAGGGCCGGCGATGCAGAACATAGGCTGGTTGCAAACTGACGCGGCTGTCCAAAATCCACCCGTCCTAGTCCATGTAACCCAGACTTTGCAGGGCCCGCTCATCGTCGGCCCAGCCGCTTTTCACCTTGGCCCAGAGGTTGAGCATGACCTTGCATTCAAAAGCCTTCTCCATGTCTTCACGGGCCGAGGTACCGATGCTCTTGAGACGTTCGCCCTTCTTGCCCACCAGAATCTTCTTCTGGCCAGGCTTGTCCACCAGGATCAGGCCGTGAATATGCAGAATGCCCTCTTCCTGTTTGAACTGTTCGATTTCAACCGTCACCTCGTAGGGCAATTCATCACCCAGTTGCCGTGTCACCTTCTCCCGGATCAATTCCGCCGCCAGAAACCGGGAACTGCGATCGGTAATCTGGTCCTCGGGAAACAGAAAGGGTCCTTCGGGAAGATAATTCTTGATGAGGTTTTCCAGGGTCTCGAGATTGTGACCCGACAGTGCCGATGCCGGTACGATTTCGGCAAAATCGACCCGCTGTGACAGTTTCTGGATATGGGGCAGCAGGTCAGCCTTATTCTCTATTTGATCGACTTTATTGATGACCAGTATCACCGGCACCTTGATCTGACTCAGCAAATCCAGCACCTGCTCATCCCCCTCATTGAAGACCAGACGCTCAATCACGAACAACACCAGATCCACATCCTTGACGGTGGAGGCCACGGTTTCATTCATCAGCTTGTTCAGGGCCTTGCCCTGGGCGGCGTGCAGACCGGGCGTATCCACCAGCACCATCTGATGGCTTTCACTGGAATTGATACCCAGAATCCGGTGCCGGGTGGTTTGGGGCTTGCGTGAAGTGATGCTGATCTTCTGGCGCAGCAGGTGGTTCAGCAAGGTGGATTTGCCGACATTGGGGCGCCCGACAATGGCGACGAATCCGCAATATTTCTGTTCCTGTTCAGTGCTGCTCATGGTTCTAGCTCAATAATTCCAGTGCCTGTTTGGCGGCAGCCTGTTCTGCCTTGCGCTTGCTGCTGCCACTACCCCGGGTTGCTTCGACCAGCCCCGGTGCCTGGCACTGTACATGAAAAATCTGATTGTGGGCTGCCCCTTCCGTGTCAATGACTTCATAGCTGGGCAAGGCCTGACCCCGGGACTGTAATAATTCCTGCAGCCTTGTCTTGGCATCCCGGGATTCACCGCTGGGTTGAACCTTTTCCAGCATTTCACTGCTAAGGCGCGCCACCAGATCCCGGCAAGGCTCAATACCGGCATCGAGATAGACCGCGGCAATCAATGCTTCCACGGCATCAGCCAGAATGGAATCACGCTGCTTGCCACCGCTTCTGGCTTCGCCACTGCCCAGACGCATGAAGTCTCCAAGTTGCAGTGATTTGCCGATTCTGGCCAGCGCGGATTTGTTGACCAACTCTGCCCGCAGGCGACTGAGCTCCCCCTCCGAAGCATCGGGGTAGCGCTTGAACAGCACTTCGCCGAGCAGAAAGTCCAGCAGAGCATCGCCCAGAAACTCCAGACGCTCGTTATTGTCTTTACTGGCACTGCGGTGGGTCAGCGCACGTTGCAACAATTCACTGTCGCTGAACCGATGGCCGATGCGGCTTTGCAGTTGATCCAGAGCCGCGGTCATTTATTGCAGGGTGGTGTCGAACTTCGCTACCACATCAAGATTGGCGATCAATTCCACACGGCGCTCGTAGGTGATAGTGATGATGGGATTGCCGCTGTCTACACGCATTCGGATATCGGACAGATCGAAGCCGGTGATATTGTTGATTCGCAGACTGTTGGCCACCCGCTGACGCACTTCGCCCACGGTCATATTGGCCGCCTCACCATTATCGATCAGCTCCTGACAGACACCGGTGATCAGGTTATGGTCAACATAGATCGGGCCAACCTTGAGACCCACGGTAAAGAAAGCAGTGATCAGCAACAACAGCATCACCAATCCGAATTTGGACACGCCCCGCTGTTGCTTTAATGACTTGCCTGGCAATTTTCTCATAGCATCTATCTCTGCATTAGGCCTTTACATAGGACCGGTACTGGCAGTGTGCCCCATTTCTGCCTGACAGCAGAGAATGGAGCCGGCAAACCGCGACAACTGTCACAGTTTTCTACCTGATCAGCTGGTTCCTGGCGAAGCTCGGCAGATTCAAGCCTGGCTCTTTATGCATCCAGACTGCAATCGCCTTACCCACGATATCCTCCTCCGATACCGGCCCCCATTCGCGGCTGTCACTGCTGTTATCCCGGTTATCACCCATCATGAAATAATGACCATTGGGAATCACCCAACTGGTACGGGCCCGTTGCCCACTGGCCGCATTGATATGCTGGGTCAGATGGGTAATCCCACCAACGGTTTCCTCATACAGCTCTCCGTCGAGCTGTCCGATACTGGTGTCGATGGAAATATCCTCGACATAGTCTTTATCGATCAATTCGCCATTTATATAGAGGTTTTTGTTCTCATAGCGGACCGTATCCCCTGGCAGGCCTATCACTCGCTTGATGTAGTACTTGTTTTCATGGGGCGGAATAAAAACCATGACTTCCCCGCGCTGGGGATCATCCACATCCATTATCTTGGTGCCGATAACCGGCAGGCGAACCCCGTAGGCGTATTTGTTCACCAGAATAAAATCCCCCACTTCCAGGGTTGGAATCATGGAGCCAGTGGGAATCTGGAATGGCTCAACCAGAAAAGAGCGCAATACCAGCACAATCAACAGGACCGGGAAGAATGATTTGGCGTATTCCACCACCACCGGCTCCTGCCCCAGCTCCTGCAATTGCTCCGCCAGTTTATCCTCACTCAGATGCTGCCCGGCGCCTTTTTTGAAGTCTTCCATGGCAGCCAGACGGGGCTTTTTCAGCAGCAGGCTGTCCAGCAGCCAGAGCAGGCCACAGAATGCGACCAGCAGAACCAGTACCAGCGAGAAATCTATATCCATCTCAGTTTTCCATTTTCAGAACCGCCAGGAATGCTTCCTGGGGTACTTCAACACTTCCGACCTGTTTCATGCGCTTTTTACCGGCCTTTTGTTTTTCCAGCAATTTCTTCTTGCGCGTGACATCGCCACCGTAGCACTTGGCCGTCACATTCTTGCGCAGGGCCTTGACGGTAGAACGGGCGATGATCTGACCACCGATAGCGGCCTGGATTGCCACATCATACATTTGCCGGGGAATCAGCTCTTTCATCTTTTCCACCAGCAGCCGCCCCTTGCTCTGGGCGTGGTCGCGATGCACGATCAGCGCCAGGGCATCCACTCTGTCGCCGTTGATCAATACATCCAGTCGCACCAGGCTGGCGGGTGTGAAACGCTCAAAATGATAGTCCAGCGAAGCATAACCGCGACTGACTGACTTGAGGCGATCGAAGAAATCCAGCACCACTTCATTCATGGGCAACTCGTAGCTCAGAGACACCTGCCGGCCGATAAACTGCATGTCTTTCTGCTCGCCGCGCTTCTGCTCACAGAGGGTAATGACGCTGCCCAGATGTTCCTGGGGTACCAGGATATTGGCCAGCACAATGGGCTCGCGCATTTCCTCGATGTCGTTAATCGGAGGCAGGCGTGAAGGGCTGTCCACACTGAGTACTTCGCCATTGGTCAACTCCACTTCATACACCACCGTGGGCGCAGTGGTAATCAGCGACAGATTGTATTCCCGTTCGAGTCGCTCCTGGATGATCTCCATATGCAGCATGCCAAGAAATCCGCAGCGAAAACCGAAACCCAGGGCATCGGAATTCTCCGGTTCATATTGCAGTGAGGCATCATTCAGGGTGAGTTTTTCCAGGGCGTCACGAAAGTCTTCAAAATCATCAGAAGAAACCGGAAACAGGCCCGCATAGACCTGGGGTTTGATCCGGCGAAATCCGGACAGCGCCTCCACTTCCGGCGTCTTGGCCAGGGTCAGGGTGTCGCCCACCGGGGCCCCGTGGATATCCTTGATACCGGCCACCACAAATCCCACTTCACCGGCAGACAGGCTGTCCAGTTCATTGCGCTTGGGTGTAAAAACCCCCACGCTGTCTACCACATGGGCTTTACCAAGGGACTTGGCGATGATTTTGTCGCCCTTTCTCAGGGTCCCGGACTTGACCCTGACCAGGGACACCACGCCCAGATAGTTATCGAACCAGGAATCGATAATCAGTGCCTGCAAATCGCCCTTGCGATCACCGCTCGGAGCTGGCACCCGGGCCACAATCTGCTCGAGAATCTCCTCGATTCCTTCTCCGGTCTTGGCACTGGCCAACACCGCTTCGCTGGCATCCAGACCGATGATTTCCTCGATCTCGGCCTTGACCCGATCCGGCTCGGCCTGGGGCAGGTCAATCTTGTTCAGTACCGGTATCACTTCCAGATCCTGCTCGATGGCGGTGTAACAGGTTGCCACCGACTGGGCTTCTACGCCCTGCCCGGCGTCCACCACCAACAGGGCTCCTTCACAGGCCGCCAGTGAACGGGAGACCTCATAGGTAAAATCCACATGCCCGGGAGTATCGATAAAATTCAGCTGATAGCGCTGCCCATCCCTGGCATCGTAATAGAGCGTGACGCTTTGGGCCTTGATGGTAATGCCCCGCTCCCGTTCGATATCCAGGTTGTCGAGAATCTGCTCGGCCATTTCCCGCTGGCTAAGGCCACCACAGGTCTGGATAAATCGATCGGCCAGGGTGGACTTGCCATGGTCGATGTGGGCGATGATGGAGAAATTGCGTATATGGTCTAATTCTGACACAGGGGCCGGGTCTCAATGCTTGACGCAACCCGGAAATCGGGGATGCGGCGCGAAATCAAAGCGCGCAATTCTACAGGATTCACCGGGCAGTGTCAGGAAATTCCAACCCTGCCCGCGACTTATGACACGGGCAGGATGGCGGATCAGGGTGAGAGTTCCAGTGCCAGCGTAGTGCCCTGACCTTCTCGCACAATGCGGATCGGGACAAAACCCGACTCGGGCAAGGCATTGGCGACCCGGGCAAAGTCATCGGCCGACTCGATGGTCTGCCGATTCAGGGAAACAATCACATCCCCTTCAAGCAGCCCCGCATCGCGACCAGGGCCGGCATTGAGCTCCGCAATGCGCACACCAGACAATCCCGTCACCTGCTGTGTTTCCGGGCTCAATTCGGAAATGCGAAAACCCAGGGGATTGCCTCGCTCCTGCTGTACCTGGGGTGTATTGCTGGCGATTTCATTGGTGGGTGAACTGCCCAGTGTCACTTCCCGGGTCAGCAACTCTCCACTTCTGAACACCAGCACTTCGGCCACGGTGCCGGGCTGGTACTGCCCCACATAAAACGGCAGGTCGGTGAAATATTCAATTTCATGACCATTGAATTCGAGAATAATATCTTCATTCAGCAAGCCTGCTGCTTCGGCCGGGCTATCGGGCTGCACCTCATCCACGAAGGCGCCTCGCGGTCTTTCCATTTCGAAAATCTCAGCCAGGGCGAAATCCACCTCACGCATGCGCACACCCAGCAAGCCACGATCCACTTTACCGCTTTCCTGCAGTTGACCGATGACATTCAGGGCCACATTGCTGGGAATGGAGAAGGAAATACCATTGGAACCGCCGGTGCTGCTGAGAATCTGGGAGTTGATACCGATCACCTGGCCATCCAGATTGAACAGCGGACCACCGGAATTACCTTGATTGATGGCCACATCGGTCTGGATAAAAGACATGTAGTTGTAGGAAGAGCGCCCGGGGATGGAACGGCCCATGGCGCTGACAATGCCGGCCGCGGCAGAAAATTCCAGCCCGAAGGGTGAACCGATGGCCAGCACCCAGTCACCGACACGGATGGCATCGGAATCGCCAAACTCCACATGGGGCAAATCCTCGGCGTCAATCTTCAACAGCGCCAGATCAGAAGGCTCATCCAGACCCACTACCTCGGCTTCAAAGACCCGCCGGTCATTCAGATGCACCTGGATTTCGTCGGCGCCCACCACCACATGGTTATTGGTGATGACATAGCCGTCGCCGGACATCAGAAATCCCGAACCCACGGCTGCGCGCTGTCTCTGCCTGGGAATCTGATCCAGATCCAGTTCCGGATCCTGGCCAGGGTTGAGGCGGCGCAACAACTCTTCCAGCTCCTGATCAGGAATCGTCGGCCGTGCTTCCACACTGCGCATGGTGGAAATTTCGACGATACTGGGCGCATTGCGTTCAACCAGATCGGCAAATCCGGGTAGCTCCGCGGCCTGCCCATTCAGGGGCAGTAACAGGGCCACCAGGGCCAGACGGATGACCCGGCGTGGGGGTTTGGAGAAAAACAGGCTGGTCAAAACGCTCATAAATTCAGAACACTCTCTCTACGTCTTTACGTCACTCTCATTCTGTACGTCACGCTTGCATTAATCGTTCATGGCTGAACAGACCACCATTGGCTGTTTCAGGCTCAGTCATGATGATTACTGTAGCATAGTGGGTGGTGCCCCGCGTAGGGCCGGGGGGCAGATGCCGGCAAACCAGGCCGGGATGGAGAGGTATTGGCGGGCGTGCCGCCAGAGATTCAGGGACTAGTCCTGGATTTCGTTCACCAGACGGTACAGTGGCGAATCCTGGATATGTTCGGTCACCACCGGCTCGGAAACATCAATGGCGATGCCTTCAAGATAGCTGCGCAGTCGTTCAGCAGCCACCGGATCCACGGCAACAGCCTCACTGTCGGCCAGCATGGTGGGGGCAGTATTGACCAGGTTGTCACTCTGCCCGGCATCATTGACCGCCATCGGCGCCGTTGCCGAATCATCCAGATTGCTTTGTATGGCCACAACAAACACCACAGCCACCGAGGCAGCGATTGCCACCCGGGTCAAACTCTGTTGCCAGCGAGCCAGGCGGCCGGGACGACCCGGTACGGGCTCATCCACCAGTTGCTCGGCTACCGCAGCAGCGATGCCAGCTCCCAACGGGCTGGCACGGTCGTGCAGAATGTCCTGGGCCAGATGAAAACGTTGCCAGTGTGCCTTGAGTTGTTCGGCTTTCTGCGGATCCTGGTCCATGGACCTGAGCAATCGACGCAATTCCAGTTCATCTGTCTGCGCATCCATCAGCGCCGACAAGGATTCCAGTTCCTGCTCACTTGGCTGCGACTTGCTCGTTTGATCTGTCTGCTTCATTGGCGCGAATTTCCTCTACACCTGCTCTGGCGTTGTAAGTTCAGACCGAAGAATTTTCCTAAAGTTCAATTTTCGCCCGAAATTTGTCTGGTTTTAGGCAGACTTCTGACTTTTCTGCCTGCCAGCCGGCCCGACTCTTCTGAATCGGCCCCGGAAAATCAGCCAAGCCATTGATATCAAAGTAATTCCTTGATTCGCTTGTCAATCGCCTCGCGGGCCCGGAATATTCGTGACCTGACGGTACCCACCGGGCAATCCATCACTTCCGTGATGTCTTCATAGCTCATTCCGGAGAATTCCCGCAGGGTAAAGGCCGTCTTCAGGTCTTCCGGCAATTCCTCGATGGCGTCATTGATGGCCTGCTTCAGCTTGTCCGTGGCCAGGCTGCCTTCGGGATCCTCAATATCACGCAGCACCGCGCCAATCTCAATCACTTCGGCATCGTTGATATCGACATCACTGGCCGGCGGCCGGCGATTGCGGGACACCAGATAATTCTTGGCGGTATTGACTGCAATCCGGTACAGCCAGGTGTAGAAGGCACTGTCGCCACGGAACAGGGGCAAGGCCCGATAGGCCTTGATAAAGGCCTCCTGGCTGACATCCTCCACTTCCTGGGCATCCTGGATGAATCGGGAAACCAGCCCCGCCACCCGGTGCTGGTAGCGCAGGACCAGAAGATTGAAGGCGTTCTTGTCGCCATCCAATACCCGGTCAACCAGTTGTTGATCGGTTTCTTCTGCCATTTCCTGCCTCTCCCTTGTGCTGCCTTGTGCCAGCCTTTTCTGCAATCCGCTCTGACACGGTCCTGTTGGAGCCTAGTCGCTGACATTCCGGTCAGCCCTTCCCTCTGCATCCTTGCTCAGACCTGCCAAGGGTGCAAAAGTTCTCAGAATCATTAAAAATAAGCTACCTGCCACCCATTGCTGCCGCAGTCATTAGCCCTGCCGGAAGCCCCGCAAGGAACCACGAGCAAACCCAGCTATGAACCAGTCTCTCGCCGAACACGGCAAGGAAACCGATATCCTGATTATTGGCAGCGGTGCTGCCGGCCTGACCCTGGCACTCAGGGCCGCCGATTTTGCCAGAGTGACCGTGCTTAGCAAGGGTGACCTGCGTGAGGGCGCAACCTTTTATGCCCAGGGCGGTATTGCTGCGGTACTGGACGAAGCTGACAGCATCGACTCACATGTCGAGGATACTCTCACTGCCGGCGTCGGCCTTTGTCACCGCGATGTGGTGCAACACATGGTAGCCCGCAGCGCCTCGGTGGTTTCCTGGCTGGTGGATCAGGGGGTGCCGTTTACCACCCGAGGGGCGAGCGAAAGCAATGGGCCTGCCAGTAGTCATGATCCCCTGGATCTCAGTTCCCTGCACCTTACCCAGGAAGGAGGCCACAGTCATCGCCGTATCATCCATGCCACTGACGCCACTGGCAAGGCCGTGTTTGAAGCGCTGCAGCGACAGGCGGCCAGGCACCCCAATATCACCCTGCTGGAAGGTTGTACCGCTGTCGATCTGGTAACCCGGCCCTCTTCATCTACAGGGGAGCGGGTCTGTGTCGGGGTTTATGTTTTGAATCAGCAAAGCGCCAGGGTTGAAGCCATACGCGCCCGCTTTGTGGCACTGGCAACAGGCGGAGCCAGCAAGGCCTATCTCTACACCACCAATCCTGACGGCGCCAGCGGCGATGGCATCGCCATGGCCTGGCGGGCCGGCTGTCGGGTGGCCAATATGGAATTCAACCAGTTCCACCCCACCTGCCTGTATCACCCCCACGCCAAATCCTTTCTGATCACTGAAGCCCTGCGTGGTGAAGGTGCTCATCTGGAATTGCCCGATGGCAGTCGCTTCATGGACAAATTCGATCAACGTCTGGAACTGGCGCCGCGGGATATCGTCGCCCGGGCCATCGACCATGAGATGAAACGACTGGGCTGTGACTGTGTCTATCTGAATATCACTCACAAACCGGCCAGCTTCGTGCGGGAACACTTCCCCACCATTTACCGCCGCTGCCTGGATTTCGGCATCGATATCACCACCGACCGGATCCCGGTTGTGCCCGCCGCGCACTATACCTGTGGCGGCGTCATGGTAAACACCGCAGGAGAGACCGATATCGCCAATCTCTATGCCATCGGTGAAACCAGTTTCAGCGGCCTGCATGGCGCCAACCGCATGGCCAGCAATTCACTACTGGAATGTTTTGTGGTTGCCTTCGGTGCCGCCGACAGTATCCGGGACAAGCTGCCGGAGACCGCCCTGGTTGATGACATTGCCCAGTGGGACGAAAGCCGGGTAACCGATTCCGACGATGAAGTGCTGGTATCCCATGACTGGGATGAAATACGCCGCTTTATGTGGGACTTCGTTGGCATCGTCAGAACCACCAAACGCCTGCAGCGGGCCGAGAGCCGCATTCGATTGCTGCGTGAAGAGATTCGTGACTACTACATTCGCCATCGCGTCACCAATGACAATCTGGAACTGCGCAATCTGGCTCTGGTATCAGAATTGATCATCAATTCTGCCTTGCAGAGAAAAGAGAGTCGTGGCCTGCATTACACCCTGGACTACCCCGATCAGCTGGACGCAGCCGCGGACACGGTGCTGACTCCGCAGAAGAAATAATCTGTATTCTCAGGCGCCAGACAGGCTTCGCTGTTGCTCAAGACAGCGCTGCAAATAGCAACGCAATTGCCAGTCCTCAGTCGCCGACAGACTGTCTCTGGGAATCAGCAGTTTTTCTGCTGATTGCTGGGGCCACAGTTCTGTCAGGCAATTGACCTTTGGCTTTTCTTTGATTATTTCTTTGATCTTGCCTTTAGCCACTACCCCGGATTGTGCCTGTTCCGGATAGGGAGTCAGGCTGAGAATAATCAGATATTCCCCCAGATAGTCTGTCCGGGGTGGATAGAA
>JALEHB010000096.1 GCA_022763285.1 Pseudomonadales bacterium
ATGCTGCTCAAGCGCAGCCAGGGCCCGGGCCAGATAATCCGGTGTCAACAGCGGGCAATCAGAGCCAATGATCAGTACCGAGTCCACCTGCTCCTGTCTCAGGACACAGCGGCTGGCATGGTCCATACGCGCCCCCAGATCGGGCCCGTTCTGTAGATATATATCGCCTTTATTACAGAGGCTTACGAAATATTTATGATTCGGATTCGAGCTCACCCACAATTGCCAGGGAGCCACTGGTTCACGCTTTGCCAGGGCCACAGCACGGGCCAGCAGGGCTTGATAGAGACGCAGACAACCCTCGGGCCCCAGGCTGGCCTGCAGGCGGGTTTTCACCTTGCCCGCCACCGGTTCCCGGGCAAAAACCAGAATGCGCGCCCGGGGATAGGCAAATTGACTCATTCAGTGCTCCGGGTAATAGCGACGGCGCAGCTTCTCCGGCGCTACACCGAAAAAATACATCAGGCGCAAGCGCCACATCAGCAGCACGGTTGCAACAATGCCCCGCTCTTCCCAGCGGCGGCTGGATGTCAGCACCGGCCCGGCAAACACGCGGTGGCGAGCCCGGCGGCGCAGCAGTTTACTCATGGCCACATCTTCCATCAGGGGCAGCTCGGGGAAGCCGCCCAGTTCCCGGAACAGGCTTCGCTGCACAAACAGACACTGATCCCCGGTACAAACCCGGGTCAGTCGGGCGCGCCGATTCATAAACCAGGCGATAAGCCGGTAAGGCATAGCCGGATTGCTGAGCCGCACATCAAACCAGCCCCAGGCAGCCTCTGTATCAGCCAGGGCCGCCTCCAGGGAAAAGCCCGCCTGCTGGGGCAATCGGGTATCGCAATGCAGAAACAGCAGCCAGTCACCGTCAGCGCCGGTGGCCCCGGTATTCATCTGCCGGGCCCGGCCTGGCTGACTTTCCAGCAATTGATCCACCAGTGGGGCCGCCAGTTCCCTGCTGTTATCCTTGCTACCACCATCAACAACAATCAGTTCATGGCCCCGGGCACGCAGGTCTTGCAGACTTGCCAGCTGCTGCTGCTGCAGCTGCTTCTGCTCATTGAGAACGGGCATGATGATGGATAGTTTCACGGTATTCCTGTTGCCGGGCTGAGAAGCAGGCTGCCGGGTTTTGCTGTCCAGGCCTGCCTGCGCGGCGCCCAGTGTAGGCCAGCCCTGCAAAAACTTGAACACAGCAGTGCAAAAGAACTGAACCTGCCGGCAACTGCGGACGTAAACAAAGTAGAGCCGAACGGTTTTTGCACGGCTTTGTGACCCAGTCGGCAACCCCGGGGTCACTTGCAGATTAAGCTCCGATTAAGTCGTGCCGACAGAAACTGAAAGGGTGGCAGCAAGGACTGCGCCGCCCTGAATCGTAACGGAATATCTTGTATAAACAGTGCTGTTGGTTTTTAATACGCGGCCGATAATAGCCGTTGAAGGCCAGCGGTTTAGACGTCAGAGCAACACGCCCGGGCTCAACAACCCCGGATTCTGACGACATTCGGGTCGGCTTTTTTAGCCGGCAAGTGGTACACGAGGCAGTGAACGCAAAGAATTTTTACATAGTCGCTACAGCGCCTAACGAGCCAAGTCTGCAGGTCAAAATTTCTGGCCCCTACTTGACCCGCAAGGCTGCCCAGGCCGATCTCGCCGCTGCCATCGACGAAGCTGTCGATATGGACCCCTGCGCGAAATCCTACCAATACAGCATTTCCCACGTTGAAAGCCGCAAGCCCGGGGTTATTCAACACATGGCTGCCCACGCCTAGCCCGACTCGCCTGTTAGGTGTACACTGGATTTTGTCTCGACAATTTAGCTGTCGGGCAGCGTTTGCAAGCAGCACTTCAAACTCCGCGCATCGGTGACCTTCCGGTTTCCGTTCACCGCCCGCGGCCTTCTGCAGTCGTCTGAAACCCTGATTTTTATCCGGGTATTGAATGGCACCAAGAATGAAGCGAGGTTCTCTTGAAAAAATTAAGCGCACTTCACCATATAAGCATTATCGAGTCCCGCGGCACCAACTGCGCCTGGGTTCGTATCAAATACGACGGTAAAAGCTTCCAGCAATCCTTCCCCTTTAAAAAATACGGTGGCAAGCAGAAGGCTATTGCCGCCGCCAAAAAGAAACGAGACGAGGAAGGCCGAAAGATTTACGGCAGTAACTGGCCCTACGCCAAATACAGCCCCCGCAAGATATCCCCCCTGAACTCCTCGGGTGAGATAGGCGTCAGCTATTCGGAGAAGGATCACTCCTGGGTAGCCACCTGGCAGGAAGGCAAAGGCGCCAGACGCAAACAAAAGAACGCCTATTTTTCCATCAACAAGTATGGCGACAGCAAGGCCAAACGCCTGGCCATCAAGAAGCGCCGTGAATCCGTCTCGGCCAACAGAATCGCCTGAAGCTCAGAGGCAAGCTGACAGCAAGGCGGGATTAGCTCAATACTTTGCCGGATAGGATTGCGCCAGATCAGACTGCCATTTGGCGCGCCGGTCAATTTGTGCCGCATGGACGATGCGTGCGTCAAAATTCATGCGGTCCACACCAAACACTTCAAACAGTGCCTCAAAACTGCCCACGGCCTCATCGGTGTCGGTGTCGATGGCGGCAAGCAATTCATTCAGGGACTCACTGCTGGCCAGTGATTGGGCCGTGTGCATGACACCGGCATCACGCATCCCGGATATCAGTATTACCTGGGTATTGGCGCTGACCGGATAACTGGCAAAGAAACCGTAATCGCGAAAGCGCTGTCCTTTCTCCGGCAGACCGGCATCACTGGTGAAGTATTGCGCCGAATCAGTATGCACCAGTTCATCGTAGCTGCGACCGATCTGTAATTGAGAGCCCGAAAAACTGAGATCCATCAGCTTGTCGAGTGCCGAGATATAACCCACATAGACAATATGGTTGCTGCGAATATCGGCCATGGTCAGGTCGGACATCATGGTGATATTAACAGTCTTGCCCGCCGCTTCCAGAATGGGCACGATGCGGGTCAGGGCAAAGGCGCTGCCCTCCGGCATATAACTGAGATCCAGATCCAGATAGTTTTCTGCCCGCTCGAAATCACTGAACTGCAGCTCTTCCAGATCCCCTCTGGAGTTGACATTGAATTCCCTGACCATGCGCGCCACATTGCCATTGGCATTCAACTCACCAAAAATGTAGTAATCCCCCATCACCAGCAATACCGGTTGCTCATCGGCCAGCACTGTTTGCCAGACCGGATGCCCGGCTGCCCCGCTACGCAAATTCTCGGGCTGTTGCTGCCCGTCTCGCAGCAGCAGAAACAGATTGGCCAACAGCAGTACGGCAATGACTGACAGCAGGGTAATGCCCGCACGGGAGGGATGCAGCAATGCGCCCCAGGACCTGCCTGGTGGACCTGCCTGGGCTGTCTCTGATTGCGCTTCAACTGCCAGTCGGTACTGCCCCCGGGGAATGATCAAGCGCTGCCGGGCCTGGGGTTCATGTTGCACATAATACTGATCCAGCTTCTTGCGCAGTTGATGGATATACACGCGCACGGAAGAATCGGAAGCAACATCGAAATCCTCGGCCTTGCCCAGGGCCTCGACAGCAATATCCAGCTCCTTGAGCTGCCGCCCCTCAATGGCACAGTCGATGAGAAACTCCAGCAGTCGCTGATAGTGCCTGGAGCGACCAAGAGCACCACTGGCAAGTATCCGTTGATACAACTGCCGCAACTGTTCCCCGGAGAAGACGTCGGTAATTTCCCGCGGTGAATTGCTATGGGATTTGGGCTGCGGCACAGAGACTCTCGCTGAACTTATTGGAATTGCGCAAACAATGCATTGTAACGCTTTTCTGACTTGCTGGCTGATGCCGCGAGAACAGCAGACCATTGCGAGCGGTGAGCGGATAAGACCCCAGGCGGTTTCACGAAACTTACATATTTGCCTGTTAGATTTATCCCCATGACGACAAGCAGAGGAAACCGGCACCTGGCCCTGAACCGGGACGCTGGCCTCCACCTTGATGGCTGTTTGCTGCCCCGGTTTCCGGTCAATCAGTTTGCTGCCAGCAGTGCAGCCTTCGATCTGTGCCCGGCAGCACAGCACAGTCCCCTCTCCCCCTCGATTTTTCAATCAGCCTTAATAAGGAAGTGAACTATGAAGGTCACTGTTATCGGTAGTGGTTATGTCGGACTGGTTACCGGCGCCTGTCTGGCCAATGTCGGCCACAAGGTCTGCTGTATGGATGCAGATGAAGCCAAAATCGCCCTGCTTAATCGAGGCAGAATCCCTATCTATGAGCCGGGCCTGGAAGAGCTGATTAGCCAGACCGTTGCCAAGGGCGATCTGGAGTTCAGCAGCAACATCGACCATGCCTGTAATTTTGGCGAGGTCATCTTCATTGCCGTGGGTACACCACCGCGGGAAGATGGCTCTGCCGACCTCAAGCATGTGCTGGACGTGGCCCGCAGCATTGGCAGGCATATGCAGCAGGACAAGCTGGTGATTAGCAAATCCACGGTACCGGTTGGCACTACCGCCAGGGTTCTGGACAGCATCCGCGGGCAGCTTGCGGCCCGTCAGTCCAGCCTGACACCCAGAGTGGCTTCCAATCCCGAATTCCTCAAGGAAGGCAGTGCCGTCAGCGACTTCATGCGCCCCGACCGCATTGTCATCGGCACTGACTCGGAACAGGTGCGCGCCACATTCAGAGAGCTGTACGCCCCCTTCAACCGCAACTCCGACCGCATGCTCTTCATGGACATCCCCTCGGCAGAGCTTTGCAAATACGCCGCCAACACCATGCTTGCCACCAAAATCAGCCTGATCAATGAAATCGCCAATCTTGCCGAGCATCTTGGGGCTGATATGGAGCAAGTCCGTCACGGCATTGGTTCTGACCCCCGTATTGGCTATCACTTCATTTATGCCGGCTGCGGTTATGGCGGCTCCTGCCTGCCCAAAGATGTCCGCGCCCTGCAGCGCTCAGCCCAGGACCACGGCTGCTCCATGCAGATTCTCAATGCCGTGGAAGAGACCAATGAGCGCCAGAAACACAAGCTATTTAAGCTTATAAATCAGCATTTTGGAGGCGATATTAAAGGTTTGACCTTGGCTTTGTGGGGGCTCGCATTCAAGCCCAAAACAGACGATATGCGGGAAGCACCGTCCCGCGCCCTGATGGAGGCCCTGTGGCAGGCCGGAGCCCGGGTCAAAGCCTATGACCCCGAAGCCATGGAGGTGGCCAGGGCCCTGTATCCGGATACCAACAGGCTGCAACTCTGCCGCAGCCGCGATGAGGCCCTGCAGGGTGCCGATGCTCTGGTGATCTGCACCGAGTGGCAGAGTTTCCGGGTTCCGGACTTCGAACTGATGCAGAGCCACTTGCGCGAGCCGCTGATATTCGATGGCCGCAACCTCTATGATCCGGAACTGATGCGCAGCAAGGGATTCCGGTACTACGGCATTGGCCGTGGTGCCAGCCTGTGCCGGGAGGATAAGCTGGCTTATGCCGGGGAGCTCAGTCTGAAGGCCTCTTGATTCCGCTGCCCGCCCAGGCAGCGGCAACACCTGGCTCACCGGGACTGGCTGCCCGGTGAGCCCTGCATCCGAAATAATCCTTTTTATCAAGTATCATACTTATCTATATGTTTTTAAACATATAGATAGTCTGACCTTTCTTTAATCATCATGGTTCCCCGGCAGCAGCTGACGCCGCCCGGACAGCAAGCTCCCCCGCCTTCGGCAGAACCAGGCCTGTCACGCTCAGGGTGAACAGCCAGCCTGGCCAGCCCTTGAAAAGCCGTTGGCAGACCCTATCTAGCCTTCTACAGGGTGCTCATTCGAGGCCCTGAATCCAAAGCCCGATCCACAGGATGGGCACACCCATATTGCTTTATTGAGAGGATATGCAAATGAGAAATTTCGACTTTTCACCGCTGTACCGAACCACCGTAGGCTTCGACCACTTGTCTTCACTGCTGGATGCAGTCAATCGCAGTGAGTCCGGCAATACCGCCTATCCCCCTTACAACATCGAACGTCTGGAAAAAGACCAGTATCGCATCACCATGGCAGTGGCTGGCTTCGTTCAGGAAGAGCTGGACATCCAGACCGAGAAAGGCACCCTGACCGTCAAAGGCAGCAAGCAGGCCGATGAGGTGGAGCGTGACTTCCTGCATCAGGGCATCGCTGCCCGTAACTTCGAGCGCCGCTTCCAGCTGGCAGACCACGTCGAAGTCAGTGGCGCCCGCCTGGAAAACGGCATGCTGCATATCGACCTGCTGCGGGAGATTCCCGAGGCTGACAAGCCCAAATCCATCCCCATCAATGGCGGCGATAGCAAGCTTATCGACATGAAACGGGACGCCGCCTGATCACTGGCGTCTGAACCCGGAAACAAAAAACGCGGCCTCTGGGCCGCGTTTTTTATGCGCTAATATCAGGCTGATTCACCGGCTCTGAATCAGGCCAGGTAAACCGAAGCCGGCCTGCCGGCGTTGTAATCCTCAAAGACGAGCTGATTTCACAAACCAAGACGGTGGCCCTATGCGACTCCTGTTCAAAACCCGGCAACATCTGCGGCAAAGCCTGCGCAAGTACTTTTGCATGCGCATGCGCTTTCGCGGCTCTGTGCTGGTGACGCGAGCGCTACTGCCCTCTGGCGGCGACAGTGGGAGCGCATTGCCCCCACAGCTTGGCACCACAAAGTCAGGCCACTAGTCCAGTACGTGCACCACCAGGCCGCTTTTCAGCTTGGGTTCGAACCAGGTTGACTTGGGTGGCATCACTTCATTGGCATCGGCAATGGCCATGAGACTCTCAATGGAGGTTGGATACAGGGCAACGGCCAGCTTCCAGTCACCGCTGTCCACCCGCTTTTCCAGTTCCCCAAGACCACGAATACCGCCCACGAAATCGACTCGCGCATCGGTGCGCTGATCCTTGATACCCAGCAGCGGGTCCAGTACTGACGTTTGCAGAATAGCCACATCCAGACTCTGCACCGGGTCATTGTCATCGATTGAGGCCAGCAATTCGGCATTGGCCTTGAGCTTGTACCATTGCTTGTCCAGATAGAGGCCAAACTCACGCTCGGCCGCCGGCTTGGCGGCGGCATTGTCTGCCACCTTTTCAATCTCGAACTGCTTTGCCAGGGCAGCAATAAAATCCTCCGCCTGCTGCCCGTTCAGATCGGCAACAATGCGGTTGTAATCGAGAATCTGCATTTCATTGTGGGGAAACAACACCACCAGAAAGTGGTTCCAGGATTCCTCGCCACTGTGTTCGGCATTGCGCTCTTTATAAAGCTTCTGCACCCTTGAGGCGGCTGCGGAGCGGTGATGGCCATCGGCCACATAGAGTGCATCCAGGCGGTTCACCGCCGCTTCAATACGTGACACCAGTTCAGCATCACGAATTACCCAGAATACGTGCCGGGTGTCGTCATCAGCCTGAAAATCATATTCCGGCTCCTGGCTGACAACACCGGCAATCATGTCATTGATTTCAGCCTGGGCCTGATAGGTCAGAAACACCGGACCAACCTGGGCACCCAGAGCATCCATGTGATTGACCCGATCGTCTTCCTTGGCTGGGCGGGTGAACTCATGCTTCTTGATGCGTCCCTGGTCATAGGCATCAACCGAAGCCACCGCCACCAACCCAATCTGCTCGTGCTCGCCCATTACCTGCTTGTAGACATAGAGGGTTTCTTCTTCATCCCGCTGCAAGGTGCCATCTTTGATGAAACGCTGCAGGTTTTCACTGCCCTTCTCATAAACACGGGGGTCATACACATCGATGGAGGGATCCACATCCACCTCAGGCTTGTTGATATGCAGGAAGCTGTAGGGATTATCCCTGGCCAGGGCCAGGGCTTCTTCACGATTCAAAACATCATAGGGATGCGAAGCCACTCGGGAAGCGAGTTCCCGGGTTGGACGCAAACCCCGGAAGGGCTTGATCAAACTCATGCTGATTTCCAGTAGTTATTGCTGATTGCTTGCTGTTTCAGGTCCGGGTCTGGAGTCAGTACCCAGCACCGTTCTGGCCGGTTGCCAGTGTAGCGCACCAATATTGCAACTGGCGCACTGGCTGTCGATACCGGGCTATTTCTTGTCAAAGCTGAACACCCCCTGCCAATCGGGCCCGGGTGGATTGTTCATAAAATGCGCGATGCGATCCAGATAAACCTGATAGAGGGCTTTATTGTCGCATGAACGCTGCAGTTCATAAAACAGCGATTGCGCCTGTTGCCAGCTCGCCTGCCGGTACAGGGTCAGCGCTTGCTGATGCCGGGCGATTTCCTCGCGCTCTTTTTCAGTCAGGGATTCCTGACGACCGAGAAGCTCAAATATTTTCACCGGGTTCTGCTTGCCGGCCACCCTGACCTCATCCAGTTCACGATAGACAAACTCCGGCGCCGCCCTGGCACTGCTTTCACTGACAAGATTGTTGACATGGTAGAGCCGGGTCAGACTCTCAAGCCTGGCAGCGAGATTGACCGGATCACCGATGACCGAATAATTAAGTCGGTTGCGGGAACCCAGATTACCCGCAACCACGCGGCCGGTATTAACGCCAACGCAGGCGCTGAGTTCGGTATCCATGGCAGCCAGGGCCGCCACAATATCCAGAGCGGCCTGCATGGCATTGCCGGCATCGTCCTGATGACTGACCGGGGCGCCGAACAAGGCCATCACCGCATCGCCCTGAAACTTGTCCACCACCCCATGATGGGCCTCGACAATATTGCTGATTTCACTCAAGACATGATTGAGCGCCTCCAGCACGGCCGAAGGTGAAAGGTTTTCGCAATAGGAAGTGAATCCCCGGATATCGGAAAACAGGATGGTGACATCGCGCTCCTCACCACCCAGTTCTACGGGGTTGGACAACAACTCTTCGGCGATTTCATGGGATACCACTTTGCCCAGCAGGTCGCGTACCTTTTCCTTCTCTGCCAGACCGCTGGCCATGCTGTTGACTGATTCCGCCAGTTCACCCAGTTCATCCCGGGATTCGACCCTGGCCCGCCGCTGATAATCACCGCCTTCGATTCTGGCCACCACCTCCGCCAGACGGGTCAGCGGCCTGGAAATGGAACGGGCCAACCACAGGGCAGCGATGACACTGAGCAGCAGCACCAGTAAATAAAAGCGAATCAGCAGTTGCCGAAACTGCAGCACATTAACCTGGTTTTCATCATAGGAGCGCTGAATGACCGCCAGGGTTTGCAGATCACCACCTTCGGTCTCGAACAGGGGCCGCAGCAGGCTGGTCCATTCCTCATCACCATAGCGGATTCGCTGTAATTCCCGGCTCCGCAGTTGCAGTTGCGCAGCCAGGGATTGCTGATTGGCGACACTCAGGGTGGATGCCAGCACCTCCAGGGACCCTGCCTCTGGGGCCCGGACAATACTCACTTCCGATAAAATGGTTTGCTTGACCCGGTTTACAAAATTCTCATCCAAAGCAAAGCCGCTGATTACCCAGGCAACCTGACGTGGCAAATACAAAGGCAAGGCAATCAACTGATAGGGCACCCCGTTAACCGGGGCAAGAGTCTCACTGACCCGTTCCGGATTCTGTTCGGCCGACTGCAGCAATGCCTGCCACTGCCCTTCCAGTTCATCAAAACCCTGCAGCTCGGTATCAATGATGACCCTGCCTTCAAGATCCACAATCATCATCATGTCTGCGTTTTGCAGGGAGCGGTCCAGCACATTCAGCGCCGCATCAAACAGGGTGGCCGGATCATTGGCAGCATAGGCGGTGCGAAAACCAAAGTCCCAGGTCAGGCTATTGGTGATGGAGCGCAGTGTCAGAGCTTGCTGCTGGCGGGTAAAATCAAAGACGTCGGCACCCAATTGCAGGTATCGATTGATTGTCTCTTCGGTATAGTCATTGTTATTGCGATTGACGTAATAGAAGATGCCGGCAAGAACCGGTAGCAACAACAACAGTAGCAAGGTCACCAGGCGGGCGCGAAATGAAGTGAACCTCAGCCTCTTCATCATGCACTTCCCGAAGCAGCCATGACTCAGCGGTAACGACTGCGGTTGGCTGAAGGTGCACGGCGCAGACGACGATCCCGTTGCAATTCAATGCTGAGCTGCAACTCAGCTGTCTCCCCTTCCGTCAGGCTCAGTTCCTCCAGCAGCACATTGCCATCGCTGGCCAGGCGTTCGTGCCATAACCGCAGTTGGAAATTGCCGGCAGGCAGGTCCTGTAGACTGACCAGACCATTTTCATCAGTGACTGCCATCAGACTGGTTTCCCCCACATAAATATAGGCCAGCATCCAGTCATGAATATTGCAGCCAATCTCGACTATGCCAGCCCGGGGAAAGACCTCAAAATAGCCATCGTTCTCGCCTCGGCCGTACAGGGGAATATTGAAGGTATTGGCCTCGGAAAAAGAATAGACATGGTGCAGGATGTCATCGCTGTTGGGGAAACTCACTTCACTGCCAATAACAACCGTGCTGATATGGGGGACGAATTCCTTGTCCACCTGATCGATCGCAGTTTGTTGTGGCTGCTGGTAATCAGCACGCATTGCTTCTGGCAACAGCAGCTCGATTACCGCACCGGACACTGGCTCCCCCTCCGCGCTGGAAAGCTGCAGCTGCAGACTCTGGGCCCGGCTGACACCAGCAATCAGCATTAACAGCAGACACAGACCGGACCTGCCCGGGGCGACAAAAGCGGGCCTGAACAAACGGCGGAACAACAGATCGCTGTACATCAGAAACGCCATGACAATGCCACCGAGAGTAATTCATTGCGGTAATCCTTGCCGGCCGGCGCTGCAATCTGGACCCAGTCGGCGGTGAAATCCAGGCCGGTGTCTGCAGCAAGCGGCAGACTCAATACCGCCGACACCGTGTGACTGTTGGACTCAACCGAATAGGCAAACCAGTCACTGGCAAAGGCAGGGTCGGAATAGAAGGCCCGGGACACTTTGTAGACTTTCAAACTGGGCTCGGTAGTACTGGCGATAGTGTAGCCATTGCCCCGCTGATAGCGCATGGACAGACTGACAAAATTCTCAAAGGTATATTCGGCCCCGGCATAGAGTCGCCAGGCGGAATAATCGTAAAGCTCATAGGGCAAGGCAATATCCGGGTCGTAGCCAAAGGCGCTGACCGCCGGGTCCATGGGCAGGGAATCAAGATTGTCAGTACTCTCGCCCACCAGCCCTATTTCCAGTAACCAGGCCGGGCCCAGGCGCTGACTATAGTTCAATTCCGCCGCCAGGCGCTCATTATCTCTGGCCATGCCCCGGTAATAGGCCTGCTCATAGGACAGACCCAGTTGCAAAGTGGGCGCGTAGGCACCCAGGCCAAATTTATGACTCAGGGCCGCGTTCAGGCCGGCGGCAATATTATCGAAACCACTCAACTCGGAATAGCGCCTGGCTGACAGCCCGACTCCCACAGTGAGACTGTTATGAAGACCCAACTGATAAAAGCGACCGGCAAAGACTTCGCTGGCGATAAAACCGGATCCAAGCTCATGGGCCCCATCCACCCCTCTTGGCACATTGCTCTCATGTCCGGCACGCAGGGCAATATCCACGAAATCATTGCCCTGTCCATAACTGCCCTGGCCATAAACGGAGCTATGGAACAAGGCCAGCAACAGGAGAATTCCCGACAACTTATGGCAGCGACTTCGGTAGGGCATCATTGCAGAAACCAGGTCCAGTAATCCAGGCAAGTGCCGCCAGTATAAATGAACCGGGGAAGAAGTGCAGACCGTAGCAGCCGGCCAGGGATTATGGAATGTAGGCAAGGGCCATCAGAGCCGACCCTGCTTCAGATAGGGCTCCAGAGACTGGCGAATTTCACCGTGGGCAAAGCCCCGGGATTCCAAAAAGCGCAACAGGCGGCGGTGTTCCTTGCCACCGAATTCCAGCGAATCCGTCCTCAGTTTACGATCCACCAGGGCCCTGGCGGTATCCAGCCAATCATCGTCATCGGCAAACAGGTATTGTTCGATGACGGTCGACGCCAGGCCGCGACTTTCCAGATCGGCCCGGATATGGCGATAACCGAAGCCCCTGGACTTGCGATAACGAATCCAGGCTTCGGTAAAGCGCGCATCGCTTTGCAGACCTTCGGCAGCCAACTCGGTGATCACCTGCTCACGCAAATGCGGCTCAGCATCGGGAAAGCGACGGCTCAGCTTGTCCTGTAATTCACGTTGGGAGTGTTCCCGGCGGGCCAAGAAATCCATGGCGGCCCGCCGGAGAACGGGGACATCGATAGTCAGTTGCTCTTCTGCCATGATCAATCCAGAGCACTGCTGATTGGGTCAGTGGTTATAGCCTGTCCAGAGCCTAGCCTTTCTTGGATTTGGCTTCGGCCAGCACTACCACATCTTCATTACCCTCGGCGGCGTCTTCACCACCGGCATTCTTGAGCAATTGCTGGCGAATGGCAGTTTCAATTTCCTGGGCAATTTCCGGATTCTCTTCCAGATACAGGGAGACATTCTTCTTGCCCTGACCGATCTTGTCGCCTTGATAGGCATACCAGGCACCGGACTTTTCAATCAGGCCCTGCTTCACACCCAGGTCGATCACCTCGCCCAGATGATGGATACCCTGGCCGTACATGATCTGGAACTCGGTCTGGCGGAATGGCGGTGCAACCTTGTTCTTCACCACCTTGACCCGGGTCTCGTTACCCACCACTTCATCGCCTTCCTTGATGGAACCGATGCGGCGGATATCCAGACGCACAGAGGAGTAAAACTTCAGGGCATTACCACCGGTGGTGGTTTCCGGCGAACCGAACATGACACCGATCTTCATACGGATCTGGTTAATGAAAATAACCAGGGTATTGGAATTCTTGATATTGGCGGTCATCTTGCGCAGGGCCTGTGACATCAGGCGGGCCTGCAGACCCATGTGGCTGTCGCCCATGTCGCCTTCGATTTCCGCTTTCGGCGTCAGTGCCGCTACGGAGTCAATCACCACGACGTCGAGGGCACCGGAGCGCACCACCATGTCGCAGATCTCCAGTGCCTGCTCACCGGTATCCGGCTGGCTCACCAGTAGATTGTCCACATCCACGCCCAGAGCCTTGGCATAAATCGGGTCCAGGGCATGCTCGGCATCGATAAAGGCGCAGCTGCCACCGGCTTTCTGGGCCTCGGCGATTACCTGCAGGGTCAGGGTGGTTTTACCGGAGGATTCCGGCCCGTAAATCTCGACTATCCGCCCGCGGGGCAAACCGCCTATACCCAGTGCAATGTCCAGGCCCAGAGAACCAGTGGAAATGGATGGCACCTGAACCTGCTCGGAATCACCGAGACGCATCATGGAGCCCTTGCCGAACTGGCGTTCAATTTGTGACAGCGCAGCTGCCAGTGCTTTTTCTTTGTTGGCGTTATCTTCGATCATTGTTGTTTCCTTGTAATTAACACTACAACTGATCCTGGTTCCCTGAGTAATGCAGTTGTCCCCGTGGCGCGGAGCTGGCTGCCATACCGGCTGTCCCTCCTGCCACTATCAGAATAGCCTCATTCCCGGCTACTTGCTCAATCTGGCCTGAAATTCCTGCTGAAGCTTGTTCTAAACCATGCTCTGAAGCTTCCGCCGAATTCCAAACTACTGTATATCCAGACAGTGAAAATTAAAACAGAATTTTACTGTATATACAACCAGTATATTGGCAAAAAGCGGAATACCTTTAGCCATGGGAGAAAGATTTTCTTTGGCCTCAGTCCTGACTGCCCAGCAGGCTCAGCAAACCCTCCAGGGCCGCCACGATGGTGGCCAGCCGCACCGCGGCCCGATCGCCCCGGAACTGGAAGCAGTGGGCCAGTGCCTGTTGTTGCCATTGCCAGGCAACCCACACCGTGCCCACCGGTTTTTCCTTGCTGCCACCATCGGGCCCGGCAATGCCGGTCACGGCCACCGCCACATCGGCACGACTGTTGGCCAGTGCACCGCGTACCATGGCCAGGGCAGTCTCTTCACTGACCGCGCCGGGGCCCGCCAGATCGAACAGGGATTCAGGCACATTCAGCAGGCGGGTCTTGGCGCTGTTGGAGTAGCTGACAAAGCCGGTATCGAACCAGCGGGAACTGCCCGCCAGGGCTGTCAGTGCTTCACTGATGCCGCCACCGGTGCAGGATTCGGCAGTGGCCAGCAATAACTCTTCGGCCAGCAGCCGCTCCGCCAGTTCGGCAACCAGTTTGTCGATATGTTCCCGGCTCACTTCAGACATGGTTTTAGTGTAGCGTTTGCCGGGTCAGAAGCAAGCCGGCAAAAAGCCCGCCAGCGGGTGTCCAAGTCGGGCTCCAAACCGTGTAGAATCGCTGACTTTCATCCATCGGGACCCGGATAAAACCTTGGCAGATTCGCAACAGCACACCCCCATGATGCAGCAGTTCCTGCGCATCAAGGCCCAACACCCGGACGAGTTACTGTTCTATCGCATGGGTGATTTTTATGAGCTGTTTTACGACGATGCCAAACAGGCCGCCCAGGTGCTGGATATCACCCTGACCGCCCGGGGTAAATCTGCCGGTGAACCCATTCCCATGTGTGGCATCCCCTTCCATGCCGTGGATCGCTATCTGGTGAAGCTGGTGGAAGCCGGTATTTCGGTTGCCATCTGTGAGCAGACCGGCGATCCCGCCACCAGCAAGGGGCCGGTGGAGCGCGAAGTAATTCGCATCATCACTCCCGGTACCATCAGCGACGAAGCCCTGCTGGACGCACGCCAGGACAATGCCCTGCTGGCCATCAGTGGCGGCCTCGATGAGCAACAAAAACCGGTCTATGGTCTGGCCCTTCTGGATATCAGCAGCGGTCGTCTGGTGCTGAATGAGGTGGCCGACCGTGAAGCCCTGCTGACGGAAATCGAGCGCATCAAACCGGCAGAAATCCTGATTGCCGATGATCTGCAGCAGGAGGCGGACAGCATCAGGCTGGCCGCCCTGCGCCGTCGGCCGGTATGGGAATTTGAACTGGACAATGCCCGACGCCTGCTGTGCGAGCATTTCAAAACCCGCGATCTGACCGCCTTCGAATGTGAACAATTGCCTCTGGCCATGGCTGCCGCCGGCTGTCTGTTCCAGTATGCACGGGAAACCCAGAAATCCGATTTACCCCATATTCAGGGCATCCAGATTGAACAACTGGATGAAGCTGTCATTCTGGATGCCGCCAGTCGCCGCAATCTGGAACTGGATATCAATCTGGCCGGGCAACGGGACAACACCTTGCTGTCAGTGCTGGATCGCTGCGCCACCGCCATGGGCAGTCGCCTGCTGGGCCGCTGGATCAATCGCCCCCTGCGTGACCAGCAGGTTCTGTCCCGGCGACAGCAGGTGGTGGCCGCCCTGATGGAGAATTTTCATTTTGAGGCACTGGCAGACATCCTGGCCAGTGTTGGTGACCTGGAACGGATTCTGGCACGCCTTGGACTGCGCTCGGCAAGGCCACGGGATCTGGCCCGCCTGCGGGACAGTCTGGCGCTGCTGCCGCAATTGCAGCAACAACTGGCCTCAATCGACAGCGAAGCCCTGAGCGATCTGGCCAAACGTATCAGTGAATTCCCCGAACAAACAGCCCTGCTGCAAGCCGCGATCGAAGATAATCCGCCGGTGGTGATTCGGGACGGCGGTGTCATCGCCAAAGGCTTTGATGAAGAACTGGATGAGCTGCGCGAGCTGAGCAGCAATGCCGGTCAATTTTTGGTGGAACTGGAACAAAAGGAGAAAGCCCGCACCGGTTCCTCTACCCTCAAGGTGGGCTATAACCGCGTGCATGGCTATTACATCGAGATCAGCAAGGGCCAGGCCGGGGGCGAATTGCCAGCCGAATATGTGCGCCGCCAGACCCTGAAAAATGCCGAGCGCTTTATCACCCCGGAGCTCAAGGAATTTGAAGACAAGGTTCTCTCCGCCAACAGCAAGGCCCTGAGCCGGGAAAAAGCCCTTTATGAGGAATTGCTGGAAACCCTGGCCCGGGATTTGTCAGCCCTGATTACCAGCGCCAATGCCATCAGTGAGGTGGACGTGCTGAATAATTTTGCCGAACGGGCCGCCAGCCTGGATTACTGCCGACCGGAGCTGAGTGAGACCAGTGGCATCAATATCGTTGCCGGCCGTCACCCGGTGGTGGAAACCGTCAGCAATGAGAATTTCGTGGCCAATGACGTCAGCCTCGAGGAAGGGCGTCGCATGTTGATCATCACCGGCCCCAATATGGGCGGTAAATCGACTTATATGCGGCAAACCGCCCTGATTACCCTGATGGCATTGTGTGGCAGCTATGTACCCGCCGAGGCAGCCCGCATCGGCCCGGTGGACCGGATCTTCACCCGCATCGGCTCTTCCGACGATCTCGCCGGCGGACGCTCGACCTTTATGGTGGAAATGACCGAAACCGCCAATATCCTCCACCATGCAAGCAGCGACTCCCTGGTGCTGATGGATGAAATAGGCCGTGGCACCAGCACCTTCGACGGTCTTTCCCTGGCCTGGGCCGCCGCCCTGTATATTGCCGAGCAATTGCACTGCTTTACCCTGTTTGCCACCCATTACTTCGAACTGACCGCCCTGCCGGACAGCTATGAGGGCATCGACAATGTGCATCTGGATGCTGTGGAGCATGATCGCGGCATCGTCTTCCTGCATGCAGTCAAACCGGGCCCGGCCAACCAGAGTTATGGTCTGCAGGTGGCCCAGCTGGCCGGTATCCCGGCGCCGGTGATCAATAGCGCCCGCAACAAGTTACAGCAACTGGAAGCCGAATCCCTGGGCAGTAAAAGCGGACCTCAAGATCAACCGCAACAGACCGAGCTATTCAGTAGTGCGCCACACCCGGTTCTGGAAGCCCTCAAGCAGCTCGACCCGGATGAACTCAGCGCGCGCCAGGCCCTGGATTTACTGTATCAGTTGAAGGGCGATCTGGACTGAGCCAACAGCCCGTTTCGCTTGAGAAAAGCATCACAAAAGCTGCTAGAATGCGGCCACAGGCCTGATGGCCCCGCCAGCCTTGTTGGCTGCGGGTTCAGAGTGGTAGAACAACAGGCAAAAACAGAAAGGGAACGCTAAACATGACATTCGTAGTTGGTGACAATTGTATCAAGTGCAAGCACACAGACTGTGTTGAGGTCTGTCCCGTGGATTGCTTCTATGAAGGACCCAATTTTCTGGTGATCCACCCCGATGAGTGCATCGACTGCGCGCTTTGTGAGCCAGAGTGTCCGGTTGACGCCATTTACGCCGAGGACGAACTGCCGGAAGACCAGTCCGGGTTTTTGCAGCTCAATGCAGAACTGGCAGAGAACTGGCCCAATATCACCGAAAAGAAAGACGCCCTGCCCGATGCCGAGGAATGGGCCGACAAGCCCAACAAGCTTCAGTATCTGGAGCGCTAGGCGCTGATACTGCAGGGCCAATGTTGCCGGGCTTGCCAGCTGGTAAAAAGCAGAGCCCGGCGATTTTGCCGCCAGATCTGCAGCGGATGAAAAGCAAAAGGGTCGCCCGGGCGACCCTTTTTTATTGGCTGGAATTTCTGGCTGTTAATTCGGCTGTTGCATCCATCCGCCAGAGGAAACTGGCAAGGCAGCCCGCTGAGCGTCAGTCAGGGCAGAAACGCGGTGGGATCTACTGATTTGCCTTCTTCGCGAATCTCGAAATGCAGTACCGCCTGACCACGACTGTTTTCACCCACCTCGGCAATCTCCTCCCCCGCTTCCACATGCTGTCCCTGAGCCACCAACATGGCGCTGTTATTGCCATAGGCGCTGAGTAAACGGTCATTGTGGCGGATGATGATCAGATTACCGACACCCTGAATACCGCGACCGGTATAGACCACATCCCCGGCCCCGGCGGCCCGTACCGGATCTCCCACCCGACCGGCAATATCCAGACCCTCACTGCCGCCCTCATTGAAGCCGCGAACAATGGAACCATCGTGGGGCCACTGCCAAACTGGGTCCCGCTGGATCTGAATCGGCTGACGAATAACCCCGCCGCTGCCACCTCCGGCCCGGGTTCTGGCGACATTGTTATCGGGGGCAGGTGTACCAATATTACTGCCCAGGGACTGAATTTGGCGGCGTCCCACCTGGCTCACATCCAGCAGCAGTTCCTGGTCGACGAAGATGGTATAGGGAGGACTCAGCTCATTGGCGATGGCCAGACTGCGAAAATCCAGATCATGCTGGAAGGCAATGGAGAACAGGGTCTCGCCGCGACGCACAATATGCACATCAGGACGCGTCGTCTGCGCACTGCCGCCGCTAGTGCGGACTGAGCTGTTGACGGAACTGACCACCGTGGGCCGGCTCTGCTCTGCCGGGGAACTGCTATTGTCCCTGGAGCTGTCCACAATCAGCGGGGGCGTGATGACCTGACGCTGGCCAGCTTCTGTAACCGGCGCCTGATAGCGATTTCCACAGCCAGCCAACAGGCACAGCAACAACCCGCCACAGGCGGCCAGTTGCTTCGAGCAGAGTCTTTGTTGTCGCTTTGCCGAGTCCGAATTCATACTTCACTGTTCTTGCTTCGATGAAAAAGCCGATGTAACAACAGCACTACCGTCAGGCCCAGCAGCAGAGCTGCCAAGCACAGGCCCAGAGCAGGGTCCTGGCCGGTGACCTCAGTATAGTTTAGCGGCCAGACCGGCGCTGTTTTCAGGGCCTGAACCTCGCCACTGCTGTCTGTGGTTTGCAGCAGGACCTGTTGCCAGGGCCACAAAAGGCCAATGGAACCCAGTAGCATACCCATAATGAAACTGTAGGCCAGGTCATGGAAATGCCGCAGCAACCAGGCCAGTAATCTGGAGAACATTAACAGGCCAGTTACACAACCCGCCCCGAATACGGCTATGACAGCCAGATCTGCGGCCAGCAGAGCCTGCAGCACGGTCTGATAGACACCCAGCAAGAGCAGGATGAAGGCCCCGGACAGCCCGGGCAGGATCATGGCACAAATGCCCAGAGCGCCACTGACAAACAGATACAACAAGCCTGCCTGTGACTGCCGGGCATCCAGCAGGCCGACAGCGGCAGTGAGCAGAAGCCCCGCCAGCAGTAACAGGCCGGCGCGCCAACCCTGAAAACTGAAATGCTCCCTGAGCAAATGCGTGGAGGCAAGCACCAGACCGATAAAGAAGGCCATCAGTGCCTCAAAATAATTTTCCAGCAGAAACAGCACGGTATTGGCACTGATCAGGAGTCCGCTCAGAATACCTAGCGCCACCAGCAGCAGGAAATTACCCTGGATATGGCGCCAGGCTGGGGCAAATTGTCCGCTGCCGACCAGTCTCAGCGCTTCCAGGTCCACGGCCCTGATGGCATAAATGAGGCGTTCATAAATATTGGTGATCACTGCAATGGTGCCGCCGGAAATGCCCGGCACCGAATCACCCAGGCCCATGGCCAGCCCCTTCAGATAGACAAGCAAGGCTGACCGCCAGCCAGTTGCGGCGTCTTGCTCCTGTGCCTGTTCCGAATCTGCAGCCATCATCGCTATTAGTGTTGCACCTGCCCCCTTAATAAAGGAACAAAGCGCACGAGATCAAGAGTCTGCTCATGGAATTCATTGCCGTCGCGGGTAACGAGCTTGAGTTCCTGATGTTCATCACCACCCACGGGAATGATCAGGCGGCCGCCATCGGCCAGTTGCTGCAGCAATTCCTCGGGAATTACCTGGGGCGCGGCGGTGGTCATGATGGCATCAAAAGGTCCCTTCTCGGGCCAGCCCAGGGTGCCATCGCTGTGGCGCAGATCGACATTGCGAATACCCAGGGTACGCAGATTGGCACGGGCACGATCCAGCAAGGGCTTGATACGCTCCACCGAATACACCTTGCCCGCCAGACGGGCGATAACTGCAGTCTGGTAGCCGCAACCACTGCCCACTTCCAGCACCCGTTCGGTACTGCCGCTGCTGACGATGGCCTCGGTCATGCGGGCCACAATATAGGGTTGGGAGATGGTCTGGTTGTGGCCGATGGGAAGGGCTACATCCTCATAGGCGCGATGGGAGAGCGCCTCATCCAGAAAGATATGTCTGGGCGTGGAGCGAATAACATCCAGCACCTGCATATTGCGAATTCCCTGGTCCATGAGTCGCCCCAGCAATCGCTCCCGGGTACGTTGCGAGGTCATGCCGATCCCGCGAAGATTTTTCTGACTGTTCAAAGAGTTGTCCCTGCTACAAAATTCATGGGCATCAGCCCTGCTCGTCGGTCTGGCACAATTCCCGCAGCAGGCTGGTGGCATAGGCCCCTTTCGATAGCGTGAATTGCAGCAGCAGATGCTGGTCCTGCTGCCACTGCCATTGCAGATCATGGACCCGGAAACGCAGTGGCCTTCGGCCTGCTTCCAGACCATGCTGGCGCAAGCCAGCCAGCAGTTCCGGGTACTTTTCAAGCACCGCATTCTCAATATCGGCCGCAATGCCCTTGCTTATATATTTATCTTTACTGCCAACAAGGCCGGGCAGCGGCCCGGTCAGGTGGATATCGAATTCTTGCAGGCGCGCCTGCAGTTTCTCATCCCAGTCCCCGTCGGCCACCAGGAAACAGCGATTGCTGCCATCCAGGTTGAGGACATCGCCGGGCTGGTACTGACACCAGTTGCCCTGCTCAAGGCGCCGGGACAGGACCTGATTGAACAGATAGGCCCGGGCCGCCGAGTACAGCATGCCGCGCTTGTGCCGATTGCCGGAGCTGCCCGGCCCGGCAGAGTCACGGAACAGCTTCAACACCTGCTCCAGATTGCTCAGGTCACGGCCAAAGCGCTGCACACCGAAATAATTGGGTACCCCCTGGGCCGCCAGGGCGCGCAAACGCCGGTCGAACTCTGCTGCATCGCCCTCACAATCCCGCAGTAACAACTGAAAGCGGTTATGGCGGTGACTGCCGATGCGTAACTTGCGGTGATTGCGCGCCAGTTGCAGCAATTGCAGGCGTTCATCCTGCAGATCCGAGAAAGCGTTTTCGCCGCCAGCAGGCAGCTTGATGCTGAACCACTGGCTGCATTCCCCGCGCCGGTCTTTCATGCCGGAATAGCCAACATCACGCCCGCTGACTCCGCTTATCCGGGCCAAATGCCGGGCCGTATCCGTGGTGGACAGATCAGTCTTGCGTAGCTGCACAAAGACATGATCGCCGGCGCCACTGGGTTCAAATCCCAGGTCCTCATCCACCTGAAAATCACTGAAGCGGGCTTTCAGGGTGGCTTTCAGGTCCGGCCTGCCCTGGGCATAGGCCAGACTGTCCATGGCGGCGAACACTTCCTTTGCGACCAGCACTTCAGCCACAGCTGCGCAGCAGGACCACGCAATGACAGGCAATGCCTTCCTTGCGGCCAACAGGGCCCAGGCCCTCGGTGGTGGTGGCTTTCAGATTGACCCGTTGCTGTGGCAGCGCCAGTAACTCCGCCAGGCGAGCGCGCATGGTGCTGCGATGGGCCTGCAGACGCGGCACCTGGGCAATGACGGTAATATCCACATTCACCAGTGACAGCCCGGCCTCTGCGATACTGGCCAAGACCCGCTTAAGCAGGATGCTGCTGTCGATGCCGGCAAATTCGGCATCGGTATCGGGGAAATGCTCACCGATGTCTCCCAGCCCTGCCGCCCCCAGGATGGCATCGCAAAGCGCATGCAGGACGACGTCTCCGTCGGAATGGGCGTCCAGACTCATTTGATCCGGCAGTTCCACCGCTGCCAGTATCAATGGCCGGGCAGGATTGAATTGCTGGCTGAAACGGTGCACATCGTAGCCGTGACCGATCAGGGTTAATGTTTCACTCATTCCAAATTCTCCTGGGCGCGCAGAATCAGGGAGGCAAGTGCCAGGTCACCCTCATGGGTAATCTTGATATTCTGCTTCTCACCGGGCACCAGCAAGGGTTTGTATCCGGCCTGCTCAATGGCCGAGGCTTCATCGGTGACGGGCAAATTGGCCTCTGCCGCCGCGCTCAGGGCCGACAATAAAACACCGTGGCGAAACATCTGCGGAGTGAGGGCATTGTAGAGCTGACTGCGATCCACCGTAGCCTCCACTTCCAGCTCTGCTGATGCCCGTTTCAGGGTATTGTCCACCGGTACTGCCAACAGGCCACCCACGGGATGTTCGGCAAGGCTGCTGATCAGCTTTTGCACATCCGCCACCGTGACACAGGGTCGCACGGCATCATGCACCAGCACCCAGTCATCAGGCTGGGCCGGTAATTGGCGCAGGCCATTGAGTACCGAGACCTGCCGTTCGGCGCCGCCGATTCCGCAGCGAATACGGGGCGAACTGGCCTCGGCCAGGGTCTGCCAGTGGCTGTCCGACTCCCTGAGCAGGACCAGCACAGACTCGATCTGCTGTAGTTGCAGCAAACGAGCGAGGGTACAGGACAACACCGGCCGGCCATTGAGCAGACGATATTGTTTGGGGAGTGATTGCTGATTCTCAGTGGCAGGGTCTGACGGTCCCATACGGCGACCGACGCCAGCGGCTGGCACAATAGCCCAAATTGTCATAATGCTTGTCATCTGCACGGGGTGGTGCCCGTGCGCCAGAGATTATCGTTAATCGATAATCATGTAGAAAGTTTCATCCTGGGCAATCATACCCAGTTCGGAACGGGCCCGCTCTTCCACGGCTTCCAGTCCGTTTTTGAGATCCAGCACTTCCACTTCAAGGCCCTGGTTGCGCCCGGCAAGATCGGCATTGACAGCCTGCTGTGCCGCCAGTTCTTCCTCAAGCATATTCAGGGCACGGACACTGTCTTCCCCCAGCCACAATTGATATTGCAGGCTGATAAAAAGAACTCCCAGTATGGCGTACAGTGCTTTCATGGCTTATACAGTATGGATCATGATACGGGCAGGAGCCCACTGGCCCCTGCCCTGCTTAATGTCTCAGGGTCCCGCAACAACCGGGCCCGATCAGGCCTGGAAGCGGGAAAATTCCTTGATGCCATTGTAAACAGACCCGGCAGCAAGTTCTTCTTCGATACGCAACAGGCGGTTGTATTTGGCAACACGGTCAGAGCGACACAGTGAGCCGGTCTTGATCTGGCCAGCCGCCGTCGCCACCGCCAGGTCGGCAATGGTGGTATCCTCGGTCTCTCCCGAACGGTGGGAAATCACCGCCGTATAGCCTGCATTCCTGGCCATGGCAATGGCCGCCAGGGTTTCGCTCAAGGATCCGATCTGATTGAACTTGATCAGAATGGAATTGCCGATGTTTTCCTTAATACCCCGTTCCAGAATACTGGTATTGGTGACGAACAAATCATCACCCACTAACTGAACTTTATCGCCTAATTTGGCAGATAATTTAGCCCAACCGTCCCAGTCAGACTCATCCATGCCGTCCTCGATGGACAGAATCGGATAGTTGTCGCAGAGTGAGGCCAGATAATCGGTGAATTCGGCCGCGTCATAGCTCTTGCCTTCGCCCTTGAGATTATAGCGGCCATCGGCATAAAACTCGGAGGATGCACAATCCAGAGCCAGGTGGATATCGCTGCCAGGCTTGAGCCCGGCCTTTTCAATGGCTTCCATGATGGCGTCCAGGGCAGCGGCATTGGAAGGCAGATTGGGGGCAAAACCGCCCTCATCGCCTACGGCGGTGCTCAGACCCTGGGCGGAAAGCACCGATTTCAGGGCATGAAAAATCTCCGCCCCGTAACGCAGGGCCTCGGAAAAGCTGCTGGCGCCGGTGGGCTGCACCATGAATTCCTGGATATCCACATTGTTGTCGGCATGCTCGCCACCATTGACGATATTCATCATCGGCACCGGCAGGGAATACTGCCCCTCGCTGCCATTGATACGGGCGATATGCTGATAGAGCGGAATGCCGGCATCAGCGGCCGCCGCTTTGGCTGCCGCCAGGGACACCGCCAGAATGGCATTGGCTCCCAGCTTGGACTTGTTGTCGGTGCCATCCAGATCCAGCATCAGCTGGTCCAGTTCGCCCTGGGCCGCCGCGTCCTTGCCCTGCAAGGCATCCTTGATGGCGCCATTGATATTGGCAACAGCCTTCAGAACCCCCTTACCCAGGTAGCGTGCCGGGTCCTTGTCCCGCAGCTCCAGAGCTTCCCGGGAGCCGGTGGAGGCGCCGGATGGCGCACAGGCCGAGCCCATGACGCCATTATCCAGAATCACGTCCGCTTCCACGGTGGGGTTACCACGGGAGTCCAGGACTTCCCTGGCTTTAATATCCTTAATTGTTGACATATCAATACCTTAGCAAAGTTTTACAGTAATTGGGCAAATGGATCAGGCGGTTTCCAGAGGGGCGAAGCCCTTCACCAGCTTGTCGATGGCCTGGATCTGCGCCAGAAAGGGTTCCAGGGCCTCAAGCCGCAGCGCGCAAGGCCCATCGCAGCGTGCTGCATCCGGGTCCGGGTGGGCTTCCAGAAACAGGCCGGCCAGACCGGTAGCCATTCCGGCACGGGCCAATACGGTCACATCGGCGCGGCGGCCACCGGCACTGCTGGCCAGACCACCGGGCTGCTGCAGGGAATGGGTGACATCGAACATCACCGGATAGCCAAATTGTTTCATTACCGGGAAGCCCAGCATGTCCACCACCAGGTTGTTGTAACCGAAGCTGCTGCCCCGCTCACACAGAATCAGGCGCTCATTGCCTGCTTCTTCAAACTTCCTGAGGATGTGCTGCATTTCCCGGGGGGCCAGAAACTGGGCTTTCTTGATATTAATGGCCGCACCGGTTTTGGCCATGGCCACCACCAGGTCGGTTTGCCGACTGAGAAAGGCTGGCAGCTGGATAATATCAGCCACCTCGGCGGCAGCCTCGGCCTGGGCCGGTTCATGTACATCAGTGATGATGGGCAGACCAGTCTGCTGCTTCACCTCGGCCAGGATAGCCAGACCCTGTTCAAGCCCCGGCCCCCGGTAAGAGTCGATGGATGAGCGATTGGCCTTGTCGAAGGAGGCCTTGTAGACCAGGGGAATTTGCAGCTTCTCACAGACCTGCTTGAAGCACTCCGCCGTCTCCAGCGCCAGCTCCCGTGACTCCAGTACATTCATGCCGCCAAACAGCACGAATGGGCGATCATTCGCGATCACGATGTCCGCGACCGAAATCTGTTTATCTGTCATCTTGAATGCTTGTCCTTGAACCGGCCTGATTAGTCAGGCTCTTGCTATGCCGGCCTCGCTGGCACTGTTAGGCAGCGGGCTGATGCTGTCATCTCCTGCCCCCTGCTGCTGATGACGCTCAACTGCCGCCTTGATGAAACCGGTGAACAGGGGATGGCCATTTCTCGGCGTGGAAGTAAATTCCGGATGAAACTGACAACCGACAAACCAGGGATGGTCCGGTACTTCCACCACTTCCACCAGCATGCCATCGGCAGACTTGCCCGCCATTTTCAGGCCGGCGTCAGCCAGGCGCTCGAGATAATCATTATTGAATTCATAGCGGTGCCGGTGGCGCTCGACAATCTCTTCCTGACCGTAGCACTGATAGGTGGTCGAGTCCTTGTCCAGCAGACACTTCTGACCACCCAGACGCATGGTGCCACCCAGGTCTGACCCGGCGTCACGCAATTCCTTGTCACCACTGGCGGTGGTCCACTCACTGATCAGGGCGATTACCGGATGCTCGGCATCAGGTTTGAATTCAGAACTGTGGGCCCCGGCCAGGCCGGCCACATTGCGGGCATATTCAATCACCGCAGCCTGCAGGCCCAGACAGATACCCAGATAGGGAATCCGGTTTTCGCGGGCAATCTGTACCGCCTTGATCTTGCCCTCCACACCCCGCTCGCCAAAACCGCCGGGCACCAGGATTGCGTCCATGCTGGCCAGCGCCTCGGCACCACGACTGTCCAGTTCCTCGGAGTCGATGTAATGCACTTTCACCCGGGTACGGGTCTGAATGCCGGCATGGGTAATGGCTTCATTGAGAGACTTGTAGGCGTCCAGCAGGTCCATGTATTTGCCCACCATGGCCAGATTGACTTCCCGCTGCGGGTGCAACTGGGAATCCACCACCCGATCCCATTCGCTGAGATCGGCATTGGGGCATTGCAAATGAAATTTGCGCACCACGATCTCATCGATTCCGGTGGCGCCCAACAGGGAAGGAATACGGTAGATGGAGTCGGTGTCCGGCAGGGAAATCACCGCCGGCAATTCCACATTGGTAAACAGGGCAATCTTTTCCCGCGACGACTCGTCAATCTCCTGCTCGGAGCGACAGACCAGGATATCCGGCTGGATACCGATGGAGCGCAGCTCCTTGACCGAGTGCTGGGTTGGCTTGGTCTTGATCTCGCCAGCGGTAGAGATGAAGGGCACCAGGGTCAGGTGCAGAAACAGGGCACGCTCCGAGCCCAGCTCAACCCGCAACTGGCGCACCGCTTCCATAAAGGGCTGGGATTCAATATCACCCACCGTGCCGCCAATTTCCACCAGTGCCACATCGGCATCGCCGGCGCCATCAATCACGCGCCGTTTGATCTCGTCAGTGATGTGGGGGATAACCTGGATCGTGGCACCAAGATAATCACCGCGTCGCTCACGCTTGATCACTTCTTCATAGACCTTGCCGGCCGTGAAGTTGTTTTTCTGCGACATCACCGTACGGCTGAAGCGCTCATAGTGCCCAAGGTCAAGATCGGTTTCAGCACCGTCTTCGGTGACGAACACCTCACCATGCTGAAACGGGCTCATGGTGCCAGGGTCAACATTGATATAGGGATCAAGTTTGAGAAGAGTAACTTTGAGGCCACGGGCCTCGAGTATGGCGGCTAGGGAAGCTGAAGTAATTCCTTTACCCAGCGAAGAAACCACACCACCGGTAATGAAGATATAACGTGTCATCGGGGCCCCATCTTGCAGACAGTGGTCAGGTGAAATCTGACTCACACAGATGGAGTTACAGCTTACCAGAAGGCCCCTGTCAGGACAATTGAAAATTAGTCGTCGACGGCTGAATGGGGCTTGCGGGAAAACAGAAATTGTGGCGCCTGCCAGTGCAGCGACAGTCCTGCCTCACCCGCTCCGGCCTGACAATCTTCCCTGACCCCCAGTCCCGGTACCGCCACCAGCTGCCCTTCAAGAAACAGCAGCGGCAATCGTTGCCGTTGCCAGGGAGGAATGCCCTGCTCCTGCAGAAGTTTCTTCAGGACCTTGTCCGGGCGCCCGGGCAAACGCAGGCTCTCGCCTCCCCGGCGATAACGCAGTTCCAGTTGCTGCGCCAGAGGCCGGGCAAGACCTGCGCCTGTCACCGTGCGCGCCAGCAGTTCACCATTGTCGGGCAAGGACAGTTTCGAGTCTTGCAGCGCATTCCAGCTGCCCACATCCTGCCTGTCAAAAGTCAGTTGCCTGAGGGCGAACAATTGCTCCTGAAATACCTGCAGGGTGCAGCCCGGCAATTCCAGTCTGGCCTTGCTGTCGGCAGCAGCCGGCAGCAACTGCTCGCAGATACTCTGCAGCAGGCGCCAGTCCACCCCGTCCATGCCAAGCACAGATTGCAGCCAGTGGCGCAGCAGATTGCGCTGCCGGGCTGCTGTCAATGCCAGCAAGGGCTGGCACTGCAGAATACTGCTGTGACTGCCGGTGATTGCCTGCAGGTCGAGTTTGGCCAGATCCTCCAGCAAACTGCCGGATTCCCGCAGCAGTTGCTGACTCTTCTGCCAGCTATCCCGGTACTGCGGCCAACGCTGCTCGAGCCGCGGCAACACTTCCCGGCGACAGTAGTTGCGATCATAGCCACTGTCGGCATTGGATTGATCTTCGATCCACTCAAGCGCCTGCTCACGGGCATAGCTTTCCAGGGCAGTGCGCGGCAACTCCAGCCATGGTCGCAGCAGTTTGCCCCGGCCCAGGCGCCGTTGTCCGGGCATGCCTGCCAGACCAGCCACGCCGCTGCCGCGACAAAGCCGCAGCAGCAGGGTTTCCAGTTGATCGTCCAGATGCTGGGCCAGCAGCAATAACTCCCCTTCCCTGAGCTGCTCGGCAAACACGGTATAGCGTGCCTGACGCGCCTCATCTTCGCTGCAGCCCTTGCCCAGGCTAAGGCTGCTGCTATCCAGGGGAATATGCCATTGCTCGCAACAGGCCTGACAATGGGCCTGCCATTGATCGGCGACGGTTTCGATACCGTGATTGACGTGAATGGCGCGCAGGCCCGTGGGCTGCCCTTGCAATAAGAGCCGGGCAGCATGAAGCAGGACGGTGGAGTCGAGGCCGCCGCTGTAGGCAACAGCAACAGAGTCAAAGCGCTGGCTGGCCAGCGCCTGTTCGAGAGACTTGAGTAATGGCTGCATGGTTTTCCAGTCTGACGCAGCTGTTTACAGGAACTGCGACAAGCACGGCATGCAGCGCAGCATCAGCTGCTGATGCCGTAGCTCATCAAGCGCTGGTAGCGACGCGCCACCAGGTCATCGAGATCCATGGCACTGAGTCGTGCCACCTGTTCCTTGAGCGCCTCTTTGATATTGGCTGAAGTTGCGGCCACATCCCGGTGCGCCCCTCCCAGAGGCTCGGCAATGGTCTGATCAACAATGCCCAACTCTTCCAGTCGCTTCGAGGTCACCCCCATGGCTTCGGCAGCCGCCGCCGCATGATCGGCCGACTTCCACAGAATGGTGGCACAGCCCTCAGGGGTAATCACCGTATAGGTGGAATACTGCAGCATATTGAGCTGATCCGAGACACCGATAGCAATGGCACCGCCGGAATTGGCTTCGCCGGTAACGGTGGCGATCAAGGGTGTTCGTACCCGCGACATCATGGCCATATTCTCGGCAATCGCTTCATTGATACCACGCTCTTCCGAGTCCATGCCGGGATAGGCGCCAGGTGTATCAATAAAGGTCAGTACCGGCAACTGATAGCGCTCGGCCAGCTCTACCAGCCTGCGCGCCTTGCGATAACCTTCCGGACGCGGCATGCCGAAGTTATGGCGCACCTTGTCCTTGGTGCCACGGCCCTTCTGATGGCCGATAATCATCACCGGCCGCTCGTCGAGATAGGCGACGCCGCCGACGATGGACAGGTCATCGGCGAACAGTCGATCGCCGTGCAGTTCATCGAAATCACTGAATATGTGCTTGATATAGTCCAGGGTATAGGGACGCAGCGGATGGCGTGCCACCTGGGAGATTTGCCAGGAAGAAAGATTGGCATAAATCTTTTCTGTCAGGCGGGTACTCTTGTCCTGCAGGTTCTGGATTTCTTCATTGATATCCAGTTCACCATCACTGCCTACCAGACGCAGTTCGCTGATCTTTGCTTCCAGCTCTGCGATCGGTTGCTCGAAATCGAGATAATTCGGATCCATTTGCTCACTACTGCTGTGAAGAATTCTAAGCCGTGGCTTTACTGTACTTCAGACCCACCTGATTCTTGCCGAATTCTGATTTCAGCTTCTGAATCAGGTCGTCCGCAGGGGCCACCTGCCACTCATCGCCCAGCATTATACACCCTCTGGAGGATTCTCGCTGATAGTTGATCAGAACCCGGCAACCCTGCTCCGGGGCCTCGCCACTGGCGGGCTCCGGGGCGGGCCTGCCATTGGTGCCGGTGGCCCGGGCCGCCATGGCCTGCAGGCGATAGGGGCCCAGAATATGTTCCAGCAAATCACAGAAATTGGCAGGCAGGGATTGGGCCTGTAGTTCCAGAGACAATTGTCGGCCGAATTTACGCCGGGCCTGCTCCAGGGTCATCACATGGCGGGCACGGCCGCGCATGCCACCGGTGTAGTCGTCAACACTGACACTGCACTCCACAATCAGGATTTCATCTTTCTGAATCAGATCCCGGTATTTCTCATACTCCCTGGCAAACAGGGATACCTCGAAGCGGGCACTGCGATCATCCAGGGTGAGAAAGGCAATGGTGTCTCCGGATTTGCTCTTCATGGTTCTGGAACCATGCAGCAAACCCGCCGCGATCTGCCCGCCCCGCTCCGGTCGCAGACTGACCAGGCGATTCGGCGCAATCTGTTTCAGTTCTGCCAGATGTTCATCGATGGGATGACCGGACAGATAAAGACCCAGGGTTTCCTTTTCCGCCGTCAGTCGCTGCTTTTCACTCCAGGGCCGGAACGCCACCCGGTTCTCGCCTTCACAGGCCGGCTCTGTTGGCGCAATATCGCCAAACAGGTCTTCCACCCCGCTGGCCTGGTTACGATTGCTTTGCTCGGCCGCCTGCATGGCTGAGGGCAACATGGCCATCAATTGCCCCCGGCTGTGGTCATAATCCCCGGCCACCAGCTTGTCCAGGGCGCCGGCCCGGATCAGGGCTTCCAGAGTACGCTTGTTGACGGTTTGAGCATCCACCCTGCTGCACAGATCCATCAGACTCTCGAAAGGTCCGTCTTCCCGGGCTGCCAGTATCTTCTCCACCGGGCCCTCACCGAGGCCCTTGATGGCCCCCAGGCCATAGACGATTTCACCCGCATCATTGACGGTGAAATTGTAGCGTCCCATATTGACATCCGGCGGCACGATGGTCAGCTTCATGGAACGACATTCGTCGATCAGGGTAACGATCTTGTCGGTGTTCTGCATGTCGGCGGTGAGCACTGCCGCCATGAAATAGGCCGGGTAATGGGCCTTCAGCCAGGCCGTCTGATAGGACACCAGAGCATAGGCTGCCGAGTGGGATTTGTTAAAACCATAACCGGCAAATTTCTCCATCAGGTCGAAGATGGATTCTGCCAGGGCCTTGTCGATACCCCGGGCCACGGCCCCCTCGGTAAAAATGGTCCTTTGCTTGTCCATCTCCTCGGGCTTTTTCTTGCCCATGGCCTTGCGCAGAATATCGGCGCCGCCCAGAGTGTAGTTGGCCAGCACCTGGGCAATCTGCATCACCTGTTCCTGATACAGAATGACCCCATAGGTATTGCCCAGCACCGGCTCCAGTTCCGGATGGGGATAGGACACGTCTTTGCGGCCGTGTTTGCGATCGATAAAATCATCCACCATGCCTGACTGCAGCGGGCCAGGCCGAAACAGGGCCACCAGAGCGATTATGTCTTCAAAACTGCTGGGGATCAGGCGCTTGATCAGGTCCTTCATGCCCCGGGATTCAAGCTGAAAAACTGCCGTTGTCTCCCCCTTCTTCAGCAGATCGAATACATCCGGGTCATCAAGAGGCAGAATATTGACATCAACAGGCTCCTGATCAGGACCGCGGGTGTTATTGATCATTTTCACGGCCCAGTCGATGATGGTCAGGGTGCGCAGACCGAGGAAGTCAAACTTCACCAGCCCGGCGGTTTCCACATCGTTCTTGTCAAACTGGGTGACCAGGCCCTGTCCGGCCTCATCGCAATACAGCGGGGTAAAATCAGTCAGCCGCGTCGGCGCGATCACCACACCCCCGGCGTGCTTGCCGACGTTGCGGGTGATGCCCTCCAGCTTGTAGGCCATCTCCATGATTTCCTGGGCGTCTTCATCGCTGTCGACGAACTCCCCCAGTTGCGGCTCTTCCTCGAATGCCTTGCTGAGGGTCATGCCAGGCACGAAGGGAATCAGCTTGGAGAGCTTGTCCGCCAGGGCATAGGGTTTGCCCTGTACCCTGGCCACATCCCGCACCACCGCCTTGGCCGCCATGGTGCCAAAGGTGATGATCTGGGAGACTGCCTCGCTACCGTAGAGTTCAGCCACGTGCTGGATAACCCGGTCGCGTCCTTCCATGCAGAAATCCACATCGAAATCAGGCATGGACACCCGCTCGGGATTCAGGAAGCGCTCAAACAGAAGGTCATATTTGAGGGGGTCCAGGTCAGTGATCTTGAGCGCATAGGCAACGATAGAGCCGGCACCCGATCCCCGCCCCGGACCAACCGGAATACCGTTATCCTTGGCCCACTGGATAAACTCCATAACGATGAGAAAGTAACCGGCAAAACCCATCTGGTTGATGATGCCCAGCTCCATCTCCAGACGTTCGAAATAGGGTTTGTTGAGAGACTCTTCCTCGGCTCGCTCGCCGAAGTCGGCCTGCAGGCGCTGCTTCAGACCCGCCTCGGAAAGCTCGTTGAAATAGACCTCCATGGTCATCCCTTCCGGGACCGGATAATTCGGCAATGAGGGCTGGCCAAGGGTCAGATGGAGATTGCAGCGGCGAGCGATCTCGCCAGCATTGCTGATAGCCTCGGGAATATCTGCAAACAGGGATTGCATTTCCTCGGCCGATTTCAGGTATTGCTGGTCGGTGTAGTTCCGGGGGCGGCGCGGATCATCCAGGGTGCG
>JALEHB010000097.1 GCA_022763285.1 Pseudomonadales bacterium
ACTGACAAAATAACAAAATAGCACGAGTTTTCATTCGTTAATTTGTTATTTTGTCAGTGTCCCCATCTCGAAGTGTCACATACCAGTCGTGTGGATCATTCTGATTCAGCGCCCACAACATGACATCCAGATTCTCATCAATCACCTCACCCCCATCGACCAGTACCGGCATAGTAACTTTGCTGGATAGTTCCAGCATGGCTTGCGGCTTGTCCTTTAGTGATACTTCTTCCAGTTGTATCGGAATTGCAGCAGCAACAATGGCCATGCGGGCACGGATGGCGTAAGGACAAAGACGAAATGAATAGAGTAGCGGGATTGCGTGGTCAACCATGACAACAACCGGGAGAGCGAGAAAACGAGCGAGTGTGGGATTTTATCAAGTAGCGGTTACGCCTTCCTTACCGCAAGCGGCCTCTGGAATTCCTGAAAATCGGCCACCATCGGCCCACTGCACTCACCCCGGGTGCTCAGATTTATCTTCATTGCTTTGATGCTGAATAGCGCATCACTGAATCTGGCCGCACTCACAATTGGCATAAGCTGCTCACTCACTACTTCTGCACGCCTCACAAAGGGGCGATTCCTTGAATATGAGCACCATACTGGTGCATTGGAGCGGCACCAATATTTGGAGACAATCCTGTAATAATCGCTACAGGCCACGTAATTCGCGGCACCATGTGAGTTGGCCCACTAATTGCTGTTCCTTGATACAGGTGGCAAACACTGCCTTTTGAAATGAACCAATCAAGGGATAAAACTTATTATGAAAACTCGTATTGCATCGCTAGTGGCTGCAGGCCTGCTACTCTCTACCAGTGCTGTGCAAGCGCAGGAATGGACTGCCAATTTTTCTGCGACCAATAACTACATCTGGCGCGGACTGACTCAGACAATCAACGAAGGTGCAATCCAGGGCGGTATCGATTACGCGGCTGACAGCGGCTTCTATATTGGTACCTGGGCATCCAATGTCTCATACGATTCTGATGATGTGTACTCCTACGAGCATGACATTTACTTCGGCTTCGCCGGCGAAACTGAAGGCTTTGCCTGGGACATCGGCTACCTTTACTACAACTACGACTCCAATGCAGGTTACGACTTCGGCGAAGTCTACGGCTCCATCGGCTTCGGCAATTTCAGCGCCATGGTATCTCTGCTCTCCAATGCCGAGCCTGATGAAGGCCCGGGCGAAGACTTCGGCTTTGCAGAAGCTTCCTACTGGTCTTTCGACTATGTTATTCCCCTGTCCAGCGGCACCGAAATCGGATTGCACGCAGGCTATCATGAGGGTGATTTCATGTACTCTTTCAATGGTGCAACCGACGACTACTGGGATTTCAATGTCAGCGTTTCCAAAGACGGTTTCTATGGCATGATCACCACCACAACTCTGGGTGATGATGACGATGGCGACGGCATCGAGGACTACGCCAGCATGGGCGCTCGTGACAATGACGAAGTGAAATTCGTGGTTGGCTACGGACTCGACTTCGAACTGTAAGTCGACTCAAACGCCACACAAAAAGCCGGCTTCGCAGGAAGCCGGCTTTTTTATGCTTGCCGGGCATCGGTAAAGCGCAATCCCCCGGTTGCTCCAACTAATCTACCCCAATACTGCTCCCCCTCTGGCTGGCCAGATCGATTCTGAAACTTGCCACTGCCAGCGAAACCAGCATCCGCTTCTAGGCGTCTTGCCTCGATATGCCACCCCGCATAATCAGCAACACTCCGGGCTGCGCTGGCCTGATTCCTTTCCTGGCTACTGGCAGCCTGGCACTTGCTGACAGCGATCTGCCGGACTTCGATCCCCTGCAGTGCTTTGTCAGCTACGGCGCGCTTGTTCTGAGCATTCTGGGCGTCGTGCTTTGGGGCCGGGTACTGAGTCAGTCTGCGCAAGCCAGCAGCCGGTGGGCTCAATTGATGGCATAGACATTGAAGATGCCACTGCGGTTATGACTCACCAGCAATTTGCTGCTGTCAGGGGAGAAACTGGCGCCGCGATAGCTGACGCTGTCCATGAAATCTTCGATTGGGGTATTCGGGAATACCGGGGTCAGATACAAATCAGGATAAACTGTTCCAGAAAAACCATGGCCTGCGCTCACTGCCCCTGATCCGCCCCTCCTCGCCACCACATATTGATTACCAGGCTTGCGGTTCTTAAGCTGGAGTCATGTCAGAACAATTAGCCTACCAACTGGCCGCCGACGCCCTGCTCATCCTTCACGCCCTGCTTGTCGCTTTTGTGGTGTTCGGGCTGGCGCTGGTCGTCATTGGCCGGTTTCGAAAATGGCAATGGGTCCGCAATCCCTGGTTCCGGATTGTCCATCTGGCCACCATCGCCATCGTCACCCTGCAGGCCTGGCTGGGAGTGATCTCCCCGCTTACCAACTGGGAAATGACCTTGCGGCAAAAAGCCGGTGATGTGGTCTATACCGGCAGCTTTATCGAACACTGGCTGCACCGGCTGATCTTTTTTGAGGCCGAAGCCTGGGTGTTTACCCTGACCTACAGCCTGTTTGGTCTGACAGTGATTGCCAGCTGGTTTTTCTGTCCGCCGCGCTTCGAAACAAGGGTAGACTGATCGACTGGATTAATGACGATCTGGACCAATTGTTGAATAATTTTGCTATTGACCAAACCCCGCAGCTAGCGCAAAACTGAAACTTCTCACTGAAACAATGACTTAAAAACTGGAACCAATTTTGCAGTATCTGAAGTCTTTGACTCATACGGTCGGCAATTGCCGGACAACAACAAAGGTCTTTCTGATGAACCAACAACAAAAATTACCATGGGCTGTTCCTTTGTCATTCAACTTCCGGGTTTTGGGCTGCATGGCACTGCTGCTAACAACACAATTTGTGCATGGCCAGCCAGAATCCAGCGAGGCATTCCTGATCCAGAATATCCAGATCATTGATATCGAAGCTGATCGCATTCACCCCCCTGCCAATGTCCTGATTCGCGAGGGCCGCATCCAACCGTCAGAAAACAATGCAGGAGATAACAGTCTTGTGATTGATGGCGAAGGCCTCTATCTGATGCCTGCCCTGTGGGACATGCATGCCCATATTCGCCATCCTCTTGCTGAATCGCTGATCCTGCCCCAGTTTATTGCCAATGGCGTAACCGGTATAGGGGAAATGAATTCCGAATGCGATAGCCCTGATGGCGGTGATTTCTGTCTGCCCCGAATGCAGCAATGGCAGGAACAGATCGAATCAGGGGAATTACTGGGTCCACGCTTTCTGGCCCTGAGCAGTTTCCCGGTTAACCCGCCCTGGGATTATCAGGCAAGCGAAGAGGAAATCCGTGGCCTGGTGGCCGAGATGGATCGACGCGGCGTGGACTTGATCAAGACCTATTTCCGTCTCAGTCCCCAGGCTTTTCTCTGGCTGGCCGACGAAGCGGGCAAGCGCGGCCTGGATTTTGCTGGTCACCTGCCCATGCAGATGCGCGCCGAGGAGGCAGCCGACGCTGGCTTGCGTAGTCTGGAACATGCCCGGGATTTTCTGTTTGATTGCTATGCAGGCTCAGCTGAGTTTCGGGCCCAGGCACGCACGCAGAATCCGGAACCTGCTGTGCGCCGCCAGATGGTGGATGGATTTAGCCCGGAGATTTGCCAGCGGAGCTTCGCCACTTTTGTTGAGAACGACAGCTGGTATGTGCCCACCCATGTGACCCGCAGACTGGATGCCCTGGCCAGTGATCCGGCCTTTCGTAACGACCCCAGACTTCGCTATATCTGGCCAGAAATCAGACAACAATGGCAGCGAGACGCAGATAATATGGCCGCGCTGGTGGAGAACCAAGGCGATGCTGAGGCCATGCTGGCCTTCTATGAGAAGGGCCTGGAGATCACTGGCCTGGCTCACGAAGCAGGTGTGCGCATCTTGCTGGGTACCGACTCCGGTGACAGTTATTCCTTTTTTGGCTCCTCGGTGCACGATGAATTGGCGGAATTGGTCAAAGCGGGTCTGAGTCCTGCAGAGGCTCTTGCCGCTGCTACATCTTCTGCCGCCGAGTTCTTGCGCCTGGGGGAGGACTATGGCTCTGTGGAACCGGGCAAGGTGGCTGACCTGCTGTTACTGCGGGAGAACCCGCTGCAGAACATTCAGCACTCCCGCAGCATTGAGGGTCTGCTGTTCAATGGCAACTACTATGACCGGCAAGCGCTGGATCAATTGCTTGAAGAAGTCGCCAATAGCATAGACAGCATGGACTAGAATTCAGTCATTGAGGCAGGCATTCAGCTATTCAATTACAAGCCCGCAGCAGGTAGAGTAGACCCACAACAATCAGAACCCAAGGAATTCCCCATGCCCAGACTGCTCTTATCCCTGTTACTCAGCGCCGGCCTTGTTAGCCTTGCCGAGGCCCAGAGCTCCATGCCTCCCTGTGGCCCGGCGGGTGATCTGCCCGATGAACTCTCCGCCAATGTCGACGACAATGCCCGCTGTTTCGAACTGCGCATGTACACCGCCGAGCCCGAGCAGAACGGCGTGGGCGGCATTGATAATCTGCATCAACGCTTCCGGGAAGCCGAGGTGGGGATCTTCGAGCGCCTGGGCGCCGAGGTGATTGCCGTCTGGCAGCGTATGGATGATGCCGACACCCTGGTGTGGATGCTGGCCTACCGTAATCGGGACCACCGCGCCGAAGTCTGGGAAGCGTTTCTTCAGGACCCGGAATGGATCGCCCTGCGGGAGAAATATCCGGTGCCTATCAGTGCCGAAGTTTACTATATGAGCCCCACTGACTATTCCAACCTGAAGTAAATCGCCGGATCAGTCTGATGAACAAGGCATCCAGGGAAACTTCGCTCGTCGCCTGATGGAAATGCATAGAACCTGCCTGAACTGCGGCATGACTGTTGATGACTACATCAGCCACTGC
>JALEHB010000098.1 GCA_022763285.1 Pseudomonadales bacterium
AGTGATGCCGGCTATGTCCCACTCGAGGAAATTGTCGACATTGAGACTATTCTGTCGCCCAATCGTATCAGCAGGGAAAATGGCCAGAGAAGAGTTGTGGTCAGTGCTAATGTACGTGGTCGGGACCTGGGCTCCTTTGTAGAAGAGGTTCAACTGGCAATAGCGGAGCAGGTAGAAATGCCACCCGGCTACTTTGTTGAATACGGTGGCACCTTTGAACAACTTGAGTCCGCCAGCCAACGCCTGTCTTTGGTGGTTCCGGCTACCCTGGCGCTGATTTTCGGACTACTGCTTATTGCCTTCGGATCATTCAGGGATGCCCTGGTTATCTTCACGGGTGTACCTCTGGCACTCACTGGCGGCGTGCTGAGCCTGTGGCTGCGTGACATGCCCTTGTCTATTACAGCGGGAGTCGGCTTTATCGCGTTGTCCGGTATCGCTGTACTTAATGGCCTTGTCATGCTCTCGTTTATCAAGACTCTATGGCTGGAAAAACGTGATCTTATGGTCGCTATTACCGAAGGGGCACTGACCCGTCTCCGTCCTGTTCTAATGACTGCATTGGTAGCCAGCCTGGGATTCGTGCCGATGGCTCTCAATACCGGCATCGGGTCAGAGGTTCAGCGTCCATTGGCCACCGTTGTCATTGGCGGCATTATTTCCTCTACGCTTTTGACTCTGGTAGTGCTTCCAGCATTATATTTGATCTTTAACAAGAACCGACAAATCGACAGCACAGACTCACTGGAGAGTTAGGTGCCCACCGGAGTTCCTGATATCGGCTCGATTTAGGTCGATATCAGATTCCTTTCAGGTAGATATTTTGCACGTCGGAGGGTATGAGATGAGCCACCAAAAGATTGACTCAAGCTCCACTGAAAGTCGCGGAACGTTCCGGATTGTTCTGGTTTTGAACGCTCTCCTGGCAGCTGGCTTTCTGTTTACTGGTGTCATCGCCGATTCTAATGCTCTGCTTGCCAATGGACTCGACAAAAAGTAATTAATCGTAGATCCAAGTTCATCTGTAAACTATGGCTATCATAGGAGTTAATAGATCTTTAATGAGAGGCTCTATTAGAAGCCATTTCTTACTCGGAGTACATGTATCCATAGAGCATTATCCATAAATATCAAAGGCTTATATCGATAGTGTTAAGATAACAAAAATTACCGGAAATAGGATAGGCAGATAATAAGTGCAGTCATATCCAGGAAAAGCCTCGTATAGATCCTGCCCCCTGTTAAGTAAATCGCGCTGTACAGGGACCAATGTTAGGAAGTTCTCAGGATCGGCGTCGAACACCCCTTTTGAATGCGTTAATAGCGAGATGCGGTTTATTGACTCTATTTCGGTATAAAGTCTGCGATCGAACCGCTCACCAAGTTTCCCGAAGTACTTTGAGCTAAAGGTGAAGCCGGTAAAGTTGGTTGGCCAACGACTCGGGGCTCCGAACCGCCACCCCCGCCGTCGGCGACTTTAAGCTAAGCGCTCTGGTATCCAAGAAACAGCAGTGATTGACTAAAAATGGTGTACATATAACAATAAACCTTAGCATGCAGGAGTAGCGCCTACGTTGACTGGTTGTGCAGTTCCCCACAAAATATGCCTAGACTGAGGCTCTGCGCCTCTCCTCAAACCCGACCGCAATTTCGCGGTTTTTTGTGCCAAAAAATAGCATTTGACCGCTAAGCCCCAGAATGGCACCTTAAATTCCCATGATCGCAGAATTGTGATCTGAACACCGAACCGCCTTATGGCGGTTTTTTTATGCCCGAAATTTGGGCCAAGAATGGAGACCGGATGAAAATCTTCGTGCGGTCGTTATCGAAGAAGCGTCGCCAACAATTCCGACGAGAAATTGAAGTACTTGTCGAATTTTCAATGGCGCGCACGGCATTCATAGTCATCCTGACTAAGGCATGCTTTATCGATATCGACACAGTTGCCTACCTATCCCTCTATTTCAATTAGCGAAAAGCGAATAACTGAGGGTATTTGAATCTCTGAAATCAATGCCCAATCTCGCTCGCCTTGAATTTATGCAAGGCTAAGAAAATAACACGGAATATCAGACAGTTATAAAGATTACCAGAAATAGTAATACAGCTTGTGACAGTGCTTTGCTGGCGGCATCACCTCTACTTCAAGTCCTGATACCCAGGTACGGATAAACAAGCAGACAAAGCTGATTGAGCTATCCACCTGGCCCACACGCATCAAGCCGGTAGCCCGGCTGCCATCAGTCACCACACAGGCAGCCAGCCCCTCCAAACCTGGCTTGCTGTACCGCAGATAATAGCCAGTTGACCGTTTGAGCAGCCACGGGCGGAGCTTTATCCGCTCCAGCGGCCAATCTGGCCGTAATTGACGACCCTGCACGCCTGCCAGGCTTGGCCTGGATTGCAATCAAACCAGTACCGCCGGATGAGATGGCCGACATACCGGGAAGCTCCGGTACGGATCACAGCTCTGGATTGGTGCAATCAGCGGCACGAATGAGACCCTGCCGTTTGAAACTCCTGCTGTCAGGCTCGGGCTGACAGACTCAGCTGCAGCCTTATTCAGGCGCCGGCGTGATTGCTGCCGGCAACAAATCCAGTTCTTCGCAATGAAAATAAAGAAATCTTACTACCTGTCTGTATTTAATATCTTTCTTAACAGAGTAAAACCTGTATTCATGAGCCAGTCAGGCTGAATAACTGTCCAATCTAGAGCGACTACAGGCATCTGCGGGCCATTCAGCTGCCAAATCAGGGCTTGTCGACCTGGCCGCAAGCGCCCTTATGTTGGGCTTTCTGGCGATTTTGTCCGGGCCGCGGGGCTGGCAGCGCAGAAAGCCATAAAGATTTCAGCCAGTTGACCGAAATACTTACTAACACCCTTCTCTGGCACTGCCAATCCAGGCTCTTTCCACTGACCCCGAAAAATTATTTTACCTCAGGTCAGATAGTTGTATTCTAAACTTCATGTCCTCTCCCAAGAACGCAGCAAGCTCGCCCCTGGCCTTCTTCGACACCCTCGAAGCCATGCCCAATCCTTTCAAACAGCCGGTGACCTCGCTTGAGCACCTGGTGAGTGATGCCCCGGCCGATGCCATCAAGGATTACCAGTTTGCCAGCGAGTTCATTTACAGCTACCGCGGCAGTCCTGACACCTTCAGTACCTACCGTCGGGAAATCGAGCATTTCCTGCACTGGTGCTGGCTGATTGCGGACAAATCCCTGGCTGCGGTGGAACGGGAAGATATCGAAACCTATGTGGAATTCTCCCGTCAGCCGCCGCAGAGCTGGATTGGCGAGCACAATGTGCCCCGCTTCATCGAGCGCGGCGGCCAGCGCCTCCCCAATAGCGACTGGCGGCCCTATGTCAGCAAGCGCGGTGAGTACGTGCTGTCACAGTCCGCCATCCAATCCTTATTCAGTGTGTTAAGTAGTTTCTTTAACTTTCTGATTCAGGAGAACTATTTATCTGCCAATCCTGTCTCCCAGATGCGTCAGAAAAGCAAGTTTCTGCGCAAGCACCAGTCCCAGGGCAAGATTCGCCGGTTGTCGCCTTTGCAATGGGACACAGTGATCGAGACTGCCGAGGACATGGCCAGACAAGACCCGGTCAATCATGAGCGCACCCTGTTTGTCATGAACGCCCTGTTCGCCATGTATCTGCGTATCTCGGAACTGGTGGAAACACCCCGCTGGCAACCGCAGATGGGACATTTTCAGGTAGATCAGGAAGGTAACTGGTGGTTTGTCACCGTCGGCAAGGGCAACAAGGAGCGGGAAATCTCGGTCAGCGATGCCATGCTGGAGGCCCTCAAGCGCTATCGCCGCTCCCGTGGCCTGCCATCCCTGCCCAGCCCTGGTGAGCCCAGCCCCCTGATCCACAAGACCCGTGGTAAAGGCGGCATCACCAGCACCCGCCAGATCCGCGGCATCGTCCAGAAATGCTTCGATCTGGCGGCGGAAAAAATGCGTAAGGAAGGATTTGAAGAGGAGGCCCAGCGCCTGGGTGACGCCACGGTGCATTGGCTCCGCCACACCGGCATCTCGGAAGATGTTAAGCATCGGCCCCGGGAACACGTAAGAGATGATGCCGGTCATGGTTCCAGTGCCATTACCGATCGCTACATCGACGTCGAGCGCGCCGAGCGTCATGCTTCCGCGCGCAACAAGCTGATACGCTGATTTTCGTGGGCCCGACGGCCGCCAATGCGGCGAGTCGTGGCTAAAATCACAGAAAATGACTTCTCAGCGTATGGGAATTAGCTTAGTCTCTTTTGTTGTCATTGAAAGTAGCCTGGAACGCCCACAAATCCTGAGCTACAGAGCTTTGGCTCAGACTTTAAAAAACACAAAAGACCGGAAAGTTGGAGAATCATGCGAATCTGGAACAAGACGCCTGCATTGACTAAAGGCTTTCAAGCCATCGCCCTGCTCGGCTTCAGCGGCCTGGCCAACCCTCTCCTTGCCCAGGACGACCCCACTCAGCTCAACACCGTCCTCAATATCGACAGCCTTTACACCCCGGTAGTCAGTGAGGAAATTCACGGCATTACCGCCGCCGAGCTGATTGAGGAATTGCAGAACAAACACTACGCCGCAGTTGAGGTAAATGATAACTTTTCCTCGCAACTGTTTGACGCCTATATGGATTTGCTTGATGGACAGCATCTGTATTTTCTCCAGTCAGACATCGAACAACTGAGCCATTTGCGCTATACCCTCGATGACAGCCTCAAGGCCGGCGATGTTGAGCCTGGCTTTGAAATCTACAATCTCTATTACAAGCGCATCCTCGAGCGGCTTATCTACGCCATCAACCGGGTTGAAAACGATATCCCCATCATGGATTTCAGCATCGATGAAACCATCAACATCGACCGGGAAGACGCTCCCTATGCCAGCAATCAGGAAGAGCTGGACGAGATCTGGCGCAAGCGCATCAAGAACAGCGTACTGAGCCTGCGTCTGGCCGGTGACGACAATGAAGAGATCAAGGAAAAACTCAGCAAGCGTTACCGCAACCAGCTCAGTCAGGTGCTCAAGACCAACAGCAAGGACATTTTCCAGTCCTATCTGTCCTCGGTCGCCAAGGCAGTGGATCCCCACACGGATTACTACTCGCCCCGGGATTCGGAAAATTTCAATATGCAGCTGTCCCTGTCGCTCCAGGGTATCGGCGCCCAACTCACCACCGAAGACGAATACACCAAGGTGGTGGAGCTCATCAAGGGTGGCCCGGCCGAGCGCGGCAGCGAATTACGAGCCGGTGACCGCATCATTGGCATCGGCCAGGGTGTTGATGGCGAGTTGCAGGATGTAGTCGGCATGCGCCTGGATGACGTGGTGGACCAGATCCGTGGCGAGAAAGGCACGGTGGTGCGCCTCAATGTCATTCCCGCTGACGCGGTCAGTGAGTCGGCAGCCACAGTGGTGTCCATTACCCGCGATACTGTCAAGCTGGAAGACCAGTCTGCCAAGAGTGAAGTACTGGAGCTAAGCTACAATGGTCAGGACTACAAGATTGGCGTCATCAACCTGCCCACTTTCTATTTCGATTTCGAAGCGGCCTCCCGCGGCGACGAAGACTACAAGAGCTCCACCCGTGACGTGCGCGCCCTGCTGGAAGAGCTGAAAGCCGAACAGGTGGATGCGGTGGTCATGGACCTGAGAAACAACGGCGGTGGCAGCCTCTCGGAAGCCAACCAGCTGGTGGGCCTGTTCATCGAAACCGGCGCCACGGTGCAGATTCGTTATTCCGGCATTCGCAACGGCTTCACCCGTTCCTTCGGCGACAATGATCCGGAAGTGGCCTACTCCGGTCCCTTGGCGGTGCTGGTCAATCGCACCAGTGCCTCGGCCTCGGAGATTTTCGCCGGCGCCATTCAGGACTATCAGCGCGGCATCGTGCTGGGTGGTCAGACCTTTGGCAAGGGCACGGTGCAGGAAATCATTCCCATGGACTATGGCCAGGTGAAAGTGACCCGCTCCAAGTTCTATCGCATTTCCGGTGCCAGTACCCAGCACCGAGGCGTGATTCCGGATATCACATTCCCGGATCTCTATGACGCCTACGAAGACATCGGCGAAAGCAGCCTGGATGGTGCCTTGCCCTGGGACACCGTGCGCCCGGTTGAATACCGCCCCTACCACTCCATTCAGGCCCTGCTGCCGGAGCTGCGGGAGCGCTTCGAAGCCCGGGCCGCGCATTCGCCTGACTTCATCTATATGGAAGATCAGATCGAACGTACCCGACGCGGCCTGGAACGGGAACGTATTTCCCTCAATGAAGAACAGGTGAAAGCCCGCCGTGAACGTGAACGACGGGAAGAGTTCGATGCTGAAAACATGCGTCGCTTCCTCAAGGGCCTGCCGCTGCGGGAATGGATTGCCGCTGACGACCTGAACAATGAGGATGAAGAAGATACCGTTGAGACCCCTGCCAATGACGATAGCTCCCTGGCAGCGGACGACAGCACAACAGACAGCAGCGAAGCGGAAGAAGAAGCTGACCCCATGCTGCTGGAAAGCGGTCGCATCCTGGCTGATTTCATGAGCCTGAACGAGCCCCGCCTGTCACGCCTGGACAACCTGCCTGAACAGCGACGCCAGTAGTCGCTTCCTGAACTGGCCCCGCAAAAAAAAAATGGCCCTCGGGGGATGAGGGCCATCAAGCGGGGTCAAGCTCCAGGAGGGTCAATCAATTTGAAGTTGATTGAAACTCCATTTCATTACAGCAAAAGAATCTGACAAGCCCAGTAGGGAATTGGGGCTATGTGGGGGTTAATTGTGGCTGGATTGTGGCTTGGGGTTGGTTTTGTGAGCGTGCAGGGTGTTTCTTACGGAGTGCTTTTCTTTGGGTTTGAGTCGTAGTTTGGGTGGTGCTTGGGGTTAGCAGCCTTCGGCTGCCGGGGGAGAGATTGATTCGCTATTTGGCTGAGCCAAATAGCTCACCCCTTCGGGGCGGCGCTTTGCGCCGTCTGCGCCGCTGGCGCGGCTTTGATTCGAAATTTGGCTTAGCCAAATTCAGGAGCATTCTTTCGGGGGAGTCGAGGTTTAAACGGCTTGTCCTGGGGCAGTGAGGTGAGACGATCCCCTTCGGGGCAGCCTTTGGCTGTCCAAATTGCTACGCAATTTGTCGAACTGCGAGAGTTCTCTTACTCTCCCCCTCCGCCTTGTGGGCGTGCAGGGCTTTTCTTAGGGAGTACTTTTCTTGGGGGTTGAATCGTAGTTTGGGTGGTGCTCGGGGTTAGCAGCCTTCGGCTGCCGGGGGAGAGATTGATTCGCTATTTGGCTGAGCCAAATAGCTCACCCTTCGGGCGGCGCTTTGCGCCGTCTGCGCCGCTGGCGCGGCTTTGATTCGAAATTTGGCTTAGCCAAATTCCTCACCCCTTCGGGGCAGCCTTTGGCTGTCCAAATTGCTACGCAATTTGTCGAACTGCGAGAGTTCTCTTACTCTCCCCCTCCGCCTTGTGGGCGTGCGGGGCTTTTCTTTCGGAGTACTTTTCTTGGTCGGTGGCAGGATATCGATAGGAGAATGGCGGAGGGGGAGAGATTCGAACTCTCGGAAGACTTTCGCCTTCGCTGGTTTTCAAGACCAGTGCATTCAACCGCTCTGCCACCCCTCCGCGACAGGGGCAGAATCTTACACTAATCGGGGCTTTAGTCCAATGCGTTAAAGCGACAAATGATGGCTGTTGGTTCGGGCGAAATTGATTGATTTTGTGGGGCGCCCCGGTATCATAATTGCTTGATATTTGAAGTTTTGTTGGGCCTTTTGCTGATTTTGAGGCATTGAAATTCCGGTCATTGGCCCCCAAATCTTTGAATGTGAGCCGGGGCGCGTCCCCGACCCTGTTTTTTACTGCTGGAGAAATCGATGAACGAAGTCAATGTGAGTGTAGCCCACGGCCATCAATCGGCTGTGGAGGTCAACAAGGTACTGAAAAATACCTATCTGCTGTTAGCCTTGACGCTCGCTTTCAGTGCGTTTACCGCCATGTTGAGTTTCAACGCTCGTCCGGTGGGCCTGCTGCCCATGATCATCGGCTTTTATGGCCTGTTGTTCCTGACCCACAAACTGGCCAATAGCGCCTGGGGCCTGCTCAGTGTTTTCGCCTTCACCGGCTTTATTGGCTACACCCTGGGCCCGGTAATCTCTGCCATTCTGTCTTTTCCTGGCGGTAGTGAGATTGTGGCCAAGGCGCTGGGTGGTACTGCTTTTATTTTCTTCGGCCTGTCAGGTTATGCCCTGGTTTCACGCAAGGATTTTTCCTTCCTGAGCGGCTTCCTGTTTGCCGGCTTTCTGGTACTGCTGGCTGCCATCGTTATCCAGATTTTCTGGCCCATGCCGGCACTGCAACTGGCTCTGTCAGTTGGCTTTATCCTGTTCTCCAGTGCCGCCATTCTGTTCCAGACCAGCGAAATCGTTCGCGGTGGCGAGCGCAACTACATCCTGGCGACAGTGACCCTGTTCGTCTCGCTGTATAATATATTCATCAGCCTGGTTCACTTGCTCATGGCTTTTGCCGGCGACGAGTAAGCGGCAAGCCTGCCAACAAAGCCCCAGCGCAATCTGGGGCTTTTTTGTTTTCCGGGCCGACAAACTGTATCTTCAGTCTCAACAACCATTCAAAAAGAGCCAGCCTTGCAATTCTCCATTGTGATTTACGCGGCGCCCTATTCAGCCCAGGCTGCTGAATCGGCCTACCGCTTCACCTCCACCCTGCTCGATGAAGGCCATAGTGTCTACCGGCTTTTTTTCTTTTCCGATGGCGTTCACAACCTGGGCAAGCTGGCGGTATCCGGCCAGGACGAAATCAACCTGCCGCAGCGCTGGCAGGACCTGATTGAACGCCATGAACTGGACTCTGTCGCCTGTGTCAGTTCTGCCATCAAGCGCGGCATCATCAATTCCCAGGAAGCGCAGCGCTACGAACTGGATGCAGTCAGCATCCAGGACAATTCTGAAATCGCCGGACTTGGGCAGCTGATTGATGCCGTCATCCAGTCCGATCGCGTCGTCAGCTTCGGATGAACCATGGTCAGTAATAGTCCACAGAAAAAGAAATTCCTGTTTATCAGCCGGGCTGCCCCCTATGGCAATAACCGCGCCCAGCTCTGCCTCGATGCCGCCTTTGCCAGTGCCGTTTTTGAACAGGACGTCAGCTATCTGTTTATGGACGACGGGGTATATCAATTGCTGAGCGGACAGAATGCGGAGAATATCCACAGCAAGTCCCTGGGCAATATGCTGGAAACCCTGGATCTCTATGGCATCGAAAAAGTTTATGTCCATCAGGATTCCCTGGCCCAGCGAAAGCTGTCCAGCAAGGATCTGTTCCTGGAGGCAAAAGGCATCGCCAGCAAGGACATAGCCACACTGATCAGCCAAAGTGACTGCGTGATAAACCTGTGAGCACTCTGCATACGCTTTCCAAATCGCCGCAGTCCGGACTGCTTGCCAGCTGCCTGTCAGGCTTCAGCCAGGGAGATGCGCTGTTGTTTCTGGAAGACGGTGTCTTCCATTGCCTGGACAAGGACTTGCTGGCCAGCTTGCCGAAGGGCAATCGCTTCTTTGCTCTCAAGGAAGATCTCCGTGCGCGCGGCCTGGAGAACAAACTGCCCGCCAATATCGATGCCGTCAGCACCAAGAAATTCATTGCCCTGTGCTGCAGCTTCGATAAAGTGGTTAACTGGTTTTGAGGCGCCACCGAATCAGGAAAACGCAGCATGCTTGAAGTAGGTGAGCTCACACTGGAAACAGACAAGGAAGGCTATCTGAAAAATCTGGCCGACTGGGACGAGAATGTCGCCGTGGAAATAGCCCGCGCCGAAAACATCAGTCTCAGCCCGGCACACTGGGAGATTATTCGCAGCCTGCGTATCTTCTACCAGCGACATCAGATTGCCCCGGCCAATCGCGCCCTGGTCAGTCTGGTGAAAAAGGAATTCGGGCCCGACAAGGGCCGCAGTGCCTATTTGATGCGCCTGTTCCATGGCAGCCCCGCCAAGACTGCGGCCAAGATTGCCGGCCTGCCCCGCCCTGACAACTGCCTCTAGGAATCAGGAATTCTCAACCTGATCGCCCTTAAACCACTTCAGCTCGTCATGCAGGCTGACAACGCTGCCGATGATAGTCAGCGTGGGCGCCTGTAAGCCGGCCCCTTCAACCAGCCCGGAAATAGTCTCCAATGTCCCCGTGACCACCCGTTGATGCCGGGTCGTTCCCTGCTGCACCACCGCCACTTCGGTACTGGCTGCCATGCCATGCTGAATCAGTTTTTCACAGATCAATGGCAGGCCCACCAGCCCCATGTAGAACACCAGGGTTTGTTGCTCGGCAATAATATGGGGCCAATCCAGGTCCAGTTCACCCTGCTTGAGATGTCCTGCCAGAAAACGCACCGACTGGGCATGGTCACGATGGGTCAGAGGAATACCGGCATAGGCGGCACAACCGGATGCGGCGGTGATGCCGGGGATAACCTGAAAAGGGATCTTCGACTCGGTCAGCGCTGCCAGTTCCTCACCACCGCGCCCGAAGATAAAAGGATCGCCGCCTTTCAGACGCAGCACCCGTTTGCCCGCGCGGGCATGGCTTACCAGCAGCTCGTTAATACGCTCCTGGGGCACCGGGTGATCCTTGGGTTGCTTGCCCACATGAATCTTTTCCGCATCCGGGCGCAGCTTGGCGAGGATTTCCGCTGAAACCAGTCGGTCATAGAACACCACATCCGCCTTGTGCATCAGGCGCAGGGCGCGCAGTGTCAAAAGATCCGGATCTCCCGGGCCTGCCCCCACCAGGTAAACCTCGCCCCGGCTTGCTTTTGACCCGGCGCTCGCTTTCCCGTCGCTGCCGGGCTCAAGCCACTGCGTCAGCAGCTTCTTGAAGTTATCCTCGGCTTTTTCATCCTGACCGGCATACACCAACTCCGGAATCCTGCTGTCCAGCACCGCTTCCCAGAAGCGAATTCGTTCGTCGAAACTGCTGATGGATTGCTTGACGGTTTTGCGCTTGCTACCCAGCAGGCTGGCCAGATTATTAATGCGACCAGGCACCATGACTTCGTTCAGCTCTTTCAGGTGGCGCGTCAGCACCGGCGAACTGCCACCACTGGAAATGGCAATCACAATGGGAGAACGGTCAACAATGGCGGGCATGATGAAACTGCACAGACGCGGCTGGTCCACCACATTGACAGGCAGTCCCCGCTGTCTGGCCAGTTCGCTGATGGTTTCATTCAGGGCGATATCGTCAGTAGCGGCAACTACCAGAAGCACATCATCAAGCTGTTCGGCCGAGAATTCAGCCTGCAGCAGTGTCAGGGCGGCATTGTCCTGCAGCGCCAGCAACTGCGGCTCAAATTCCGGGGCCACCGCTGTGACATGGCCACCGGCCCGCAGCAACAGGGATATCTTCCGACGGGCGACCTCGCCTCCCCCAACGACCAGACACGCCCTTTCCCTGATATTCAGGAAGATGGGCAGCAGCTCCATCAGGCAAGAAACTCCTGGCCGGCCATATAGGGCTGCAGGGCTTTGGGTATGCGCACCCGGCCCTGGGCGTCCTGATTGTTTTCCAGAATGGCCACCAGACTGCGACCAATGGCCAGGCCCGAGCCATTAATGCTGTGCAGCAACTCGGGCTTGCCGGTATCGGGGTTTCTGAAGCGGGCCTGCATGCGTCGAGCCTGGAAATCGGTGAAGTTACTGCAGGAAGAAATTTCCCGGTAGCAGGCCTGGGACGGCAGCCATACTTCCAGATCGTAGGTCTTGTGGGCAGAAAAGCCCAGGTCGCCGCCGCAAAGCACTACCCGGCGATAAGGCAGTTCCAGCAGTTGCAGAATTTTCTCGGCATGACTGGTGAGTTCTTCCAGCGCCTGCTCGGAATCTTCCGGCCGTACCAGTTGCACCAGCTCCACTTTTTCAAACTGATGCTGGCGAATCATGCCCTTGGTGTCCTTGCCATAGCTACCGGCCTCGGAGCGGAAACAGGGTGTGTGACAGGCAAACTTCAGCGGCAATTCAGCGGCATCCACGATCTCGTCCCGCACCACATTGGTGACCGGCACCTCTGCGGTAGGAATCAGGTAATAGGGATGTTCACCTTCCAGCTTGAACAGGTCTTCCTCAAACTTCGGCAACTGGCCGGTACCGCGCAGGGAATCGGCATTGACGATAAAGGGAACATTGATTTCCTGATAGCCGTGATCCACGGTGTGGATATCCAGCATGAACTGAATCAGGGCCCGGTGCAGACGTGCCGTCGCTCCGCGCATCACCACAAAACGTGAACCGGTGAGCTTGCTGGCGGTGGCGAAATCCAGGCCTTCTTTCAGGGCTTCGCCCAGTTCGGCATGGTCTTTTACTTCAAAGTCATAGTCCGCCACTGTGCCCCAGCGGGACATTTCCTGGTTATCGTCCTCACTGCTACCCTCTGGCACCGATTCATGGGGCACATTGGGAATTCCCATCACATAGTCATTGATTTCGCTCTGCAGGGCCGTGAGCTGCTCTTTCTTTTCTTCCAGCTCCTGCTTCAGGGACTCCATGGACTGCAGGATTTCACTGATATCTTCTCCGGCAGCCTTGGCCTTGCCAATGGACTTGGAGCGACTGTTGCGCTCGTTCTGCAGCGCTTCGGTTTGCAATTGAATTTCCTTGCGACGGGCATCCAGGCTGCTGAGCTTTTCAACATCCAGTTTGAAGCCTTTTTTCCTGAGAAGTGTCGCCAGTTGCTCTGGTTCAGAACGAATCCGTTTCGGGTCTAGCATGCCGAGTTCCTGATTGGTTTAGAGTAGCAGCCGGGTGATCTGCATACCGGCAAAGGCGGCAAAGAGACAGAGCACGACACTGCTGAAGATGTAAAAAAGGGCCGTATTGTAGTGGCCCTGCTGAAATAACAAAAGCGCATCCAGGGAGAAGGTGGAAAAGGTGGTCAGCGCACCCAGAAAGCCCACTACCACCAGGGGCCGCCAGCTATCCACCAGATGCAGGCGCTCCATCAGCAACACAAACATGAAGCCAATCAGAAAGCTGCCCAGCACATTCACCAGAAATGTGCCCAGGGGAAAATGACTGCCATTGAAGCGCTCCACTGCAATATTCAGCCAGAATCTGCAGACTGCGCCGACCGCTCCTCCCAGGGCCACGGCCAGTGTGCTGCTCATACTTGCAATCCCCCGTGCCTGTCAGACATGGCAACCCCTAGTTAAAGTAATTATTCTCGATGACTTCGATACCTTCCGGCGCTTCGAACTCAAACAGGGAATCGGCCAGGTCAGTATTCTTTTCCAGGTCAGTGAAACGCCAGACGGTTTGCTCACCGTTTTTGTTGCGCAGATGAATCATGTCCAGTTTGTCCTCGACGAAACTGATCCTGATCACCTGATAAACACTGTCGGCAGCAAACGGGGTCAGGTCAAATTCGATAATATCGCCCTGACGACCCGCGCTGCTGATCCGGTATTCTTCCGCCAGGGATTCGGTATTGCCGCTGAGCAATTGCGCCGCCAGTTCCGACTCCTGGGCATTCCAGTCTTCCACTACGACCTGTTCCAGATCCGGCTGGTAGTTCCACAACAATTCACCATTGGTCACCACCAGTTCCGGAAACGGGCTGAGGGTTTCCCAGTAGAAGCCGTCGGGTTTTTTCAGGTACATGCGAATCTGGCTTTCTTCCAGTACCCCGCCATCGGACTCCACAATCAATTGCTCCACATCGGCAGCCAGGGTCGACACATCGGCCAGCAAACCATCCAGCGCCTGGCGAGCATCAATCTGGGCCAGAGATTCATTAGAGAAGCTGCCGAGCAAAACAATTGCCAGTGCAGCCAGACCTTGCTTCAACATGCTTGAGACCTGCTGGTTAGACCGAACTGCTGACGGGAGAGACATTCAGTCACGTGGAGGTGGCGGTGCGATGACTTCCCGGGAGCCGTTACTGCTCATTTCTGAAACCACCCCTGCCGCTTCCATGGATTCTATCATACGGGCGGCCCGGTTATAGCCGATTCGCAGCTTGCGCTGCACCGCCGAAATGGACGCCTTGCGGGACTCGGTGACAAAACGCACTGCTTCATCGTAGAGGGCATCGTCTTCTTCGCCCTCGCCACCGTCGCCACCACCGCCCATGGCACCCATGTCCATATCGTCGGCACCCTGGGTAATCTCGTCGATGTAGACCGGTTCTCCACGCTCTTTCCAGTCCGCCACCACGCGATGCACTTCCTCATCACTGACAAAGGCACCATGCACCCGGGTGGGTACGCCCCCGCCAGGAGGCAGAAACAGCATATCGCCATGGCCAAGCAATTGCTCGGCGCCCCCTTCCCCAAGAATGGTGCGTGAATCCACCTTGGACTGCACCATGAATGACAAACGGGTGGGCACATTGGCCTTGATCAGGCCGGTCAGCACATCTACCGACGGGCGCTGGGTGGCCAGCACCAGATGAATACCGGCCGCCCTTGCCTTCTGGGCAATCCGGGCAATCAGTTCTTCCACTTTCTTGCCCACCACCATCATCATGTCCGCCAGCTCATCGACGATCACCACGATACAGGGCAAGGCTTCCAGCTCCGGTGCCTGCTGCTCTTCTTCCAACAACATCGGATCCGGCTTCCAGGTAGGATCCATGATGGGCTTGCCGGCCTTCTTGGCATCCACCACCTTCTTGTTAAATCCCGCCAGATTACGCACGCCCAGCGCCGACATCAGTTTGTAGCGTCGCTCCATTTCCGCCACACACCAGCGCAGGCCATTGGCGGCATCCTTCATATCGGTAATCACCGGTGTCAGCAGATGGGGAATACCGTCGTAGACAGACAACTCCAGCATCTTCGGATCAATCATGATCAGACGCACATGTTCCGGGGTGGACTTGAACAGCAGGCTCAGAATCATGGCATTGATACCCACTGACTTACCGGATCCGGTGGTACCGGCCACCAGCAGGTGGGGCATCTTGCCCAGATCCACAATCACCGGCTTGCCGACGATGTCATGCCCCAGAGCCATGGAAAGCGGCGAACTGGCACGATCAAAATCTGCCGAGGACAGTACCTG
>JALEHB010000099.1 GCA_022763285.1 Pseudomonadales bacterium
CCTATAAGGGCCTCGATCAGAACTGGTGGCAATAAGCATTGAGCGGAAACTGACCATCCTCGCTCAGTCGGCTATAATGCGGCGCCTCAACAGGAGTTCCGATCATTTCTTCAGCAAGCCCCAAAGACGAAGCCCCCAAAGCCGGAGCTCTCGATGTGTTCAGCGTGCCCCAGTTTCGCTGGCTGTTTATGGGCAATGTCTGCTTCTTCTTTGCCATGCAGGGGCAAATGCTGACCCGCAGTCTGCTGGCCTGGGAGCTCACCGGTCAGGCCACCGCCCTGGCCTGGATCAATCTGGTAGTGGCCGTGCCCCTGATTGTTGCTTCTGTTCTCGGCGGTGCCATCACGGATCGGGTTGAGCGCCGCCGCCTGGTCATCATCGGCCAGTGCCTGATCGCTGCCAATGAAGTCTTCATCCTGTTTCTGCTGCTCACCGATCAGTTGCAGTTCTGGCATATGCTCTGCACAGCTTTTGTGGCGGGCTGTGCCTTCCCCTTTATTATGCCGGCGCGTATGGCCATCACCATGAAGGTAGTTGGCCCCAGACGATTGCAAAGTGCCATGGGCTTTCAGAGCGGCGCCATGAATCTCAACCGGGTGCTGGGTCCGGCTGCCATGGGACTGATTATCGCCCAGTTCAGTTTTCGGGCCGCCTATGAGCTATCCATCTGTCTGTATATCGCGGCCATCGCCTGCATGTTTGGCATCGAGCGCAGTCACTCCGACGAAAGTGGCGCCGAAAAGAAACCCCTGCTGGCGGATATCCTGCAGGGCTTCAGCTATATTCGCGCCAATCGCCCGGTACTGATTTGTCTGTTATTCGGCCTGCTGCCCATGTTTCTGGCCATGCCCTTCCAGAATATTCTGGTGGTGCTGGCGGAGCAGGCCTGGGGTGCCGGAGAAAGCGGGGTCGGGATACTCATGGCAACTGGCGGGGTTGGCGGAGTACTGGGTGCTATCTGGATTGTGCGCCGCGGTGATAATCACCGGCGCCTGAAGGTAATGGTGAACAGCACCATAGCCTTTGGCATCTTCCTCGCCGCCTTCACCCTGACTCCCAGTTTCTATCTGGCCCTGATCCCCTTGCTGGCGGCCAATCTTTTCGCCAATGCCGGGCAAACAGTGAACAACGCCGCCATTCAACTGCTGGTGGAAGACAAGATGCGCGGCCGCATGAGCAGCTTCATGATGCTGAGCTTTGGCCTGACACCCATCGGGGTATTTCCCATGGCCCTGGCTACCGATCGCTTTGGGGCAGTACCAGCGATTCTGGGTGCCTCAGTGCTGTTGATTGCGCTGGTGCTTGTGTTCATTGTCAGCAGTCGCACCCTTAGAGAACTGGACAGCTCGGTGCAGAAGGCCATCTCGGACCGGGAAGAGTCTGAGCAGAAGGCAGCAGCCTGAATTCAGGAACCCAGTAGCTGCATGGGTCCGTTCTTCTCCATGGCCCGTTGCCAGGCCGGACGCTGCTCCACCTGCTGTTGCCAGCGCTGGCAGGCGGGAAAGCGCTCATCAAGCCCACCTCTTGCCGCCAGTGCAGTCATCACAAATCCCATCTGGATATCGGCGGCGGAGAACTGCTCCCCGGCAAACCAGGGTCGTGCTGCCAGTTCCGACTCCACATGGGCAACAGCGCGCTGCATATTGGGTTCAAGATAGGACTGGCGCACCTTGCCGGTCACCATTCTGACAATGGGTCTGATCAACGCCGGGGAACGGCTTTCCATACGATTCATGAACAGGGTCAGCAGCAACAGATTCATATAGGTGCCTTCTGCCGCATGCAGCCAGAAATTGTAGCGGATGCGCTCATCACTCAGAGCCTCCGGTCGCAGAGGTTCGGCAGCCCTGTCACCGTAATGATCCAGCAGGTATTCGATGATGGCACCGGATTCGGCAATCTGCCGGCCCTCATCTTCAAGCAGGGGCGCCTTGCCCAGGGCATGCTTGCTCTTCAGATCGGTCTGGGCCATGCCAGAATCGGGATCGCGCCGGTATTGCTGTAATTCATAGTCCAGCTGCAATTCCTCCAACAGCCAGAGAATGCGAAATGAGCGGGAGTTTTCAAGATGATGCAGAGTCAGCATGGGATCACCAGTGGGACGGGAGTTTGAAAAGAAAATGGTAGCGCAAGGCTAATGCCATGAAGACTGTGGTCCAGGTCAGGTACACAGCAACCCCTGCAGTTAAGACGAGCGCTGAAAATGAACTCTCCCCGGCAGGCCTGTCAAGCCCCGGCCCCAGGCTCCGCCAGAAGCGCCAATTTCTGCTGGAAGCAGAGAATTACCGTCTGCCAGGAGCTTGCGGAGGCAACAATCCGAACTATGGCAGGATTCCATCTGTTTAGAACTCACAGGAATATTGTTATAGCAGCAATAATACCGGCCCGGACCACGCCCATTATTAGAGCGCTCGCTCGAAACAAGACCTCGAAAACAGTGGGCTGCAGCGAATTCGGGAAGTTTTTGCACATATTTTGTGCTCAAACAATTTTCACTTAGAAAAAGAACTATTTTTGCTTGTGTGACAACTTGTAACAGACTATTCTCCCGAGACGGTAATGCCCGCACCCCACACGTTGCGGCGGGTTGAGCCAAAAAAGAAGAAGCTTCTTATTAAAACTACAATTGGAGAGAACGTATGCAGTTCAAGATTCCCCATAAACGAAATCTGCTATGCACGGCAATCTCATTGTCGATGCTGCCCCTCTCAGGGATTTCGCTTGCTCAGGAACCTGAGGTGGAAGAAGTAGTCGTTACCGGCTCCTTTATTCGCCGCAGTGAAGGTTTTTCCCAAGCCTCTCAGACCACCCAACTCACCGCTGAAGATCTGGAAGCCGAAGGCACCCTCAATATGGGTGAGGTCGTACAGCAGATGTCCTTTGTGAATGGTGCCGCTTCCGCGATTACCAATACCATTCAGGGCACCAACTCACGCACCTCAAGCATTGACTTGCGCGGCCTGGGTGCCAGCTCCACGCTGACCCTGCTGGACGGCAAGCGCCTGGTCAACCAGAACGTCAATGGCCTGATTCCCACCATCGCCATTCAGCGTATCGACATCGTTGCTGACGGTGCCGCCGCCCTCTACGGTAACGAGGCGGTAGCCGGTGTGGTCAACTTTGTCCCCTACCGCTCCTACGACGGCCTGCGGGTTGAAACCTTTGCCGAGGGCGACTCCCGCGGCGACTGGGATCACCACTCTATACAAGCATTGTGGGGCGGCGCCATCGGCGACCTGGACGTGCTGGTTGCCGGTCAATTCCGCGGCTCCAGCCGATTGGGTTGGGACGAACGCCCCCTATTGGCACAATCCGGCCTGGCTCAATCTTCCAATGCTCCGGGTAACTACCGGGTGCCTGATCGTGACGCCAGTGGCGCCTATACTGGCGACTACACCAACGCACCAGACCCGAATTGCGCCCCGGCTTCACAGCGAGACTTCTATCAGCCTGATGTCGCCAACAACCCCTACGGCATCCTGCTGGGAAGCACCTGCTGGTTCGATTACGGTGACACGCGCAGTTACTTCGAACCAGAAGAAGATACCAAGTTCTTCATGAATGCGACCTGGGACTACAGTGACGATCTAACCCTGAGCTTTCAGGGCCTGAGAACCCGGCTGACTCAGCTGACCTACACCTCAACCTCCAACCCGGGCAACTCACGCATCGGTGAACTGCCGGCGATTCGTGGTGAAATTCCAGGCAACCCCTTCCGCGCAGTAGATGCCAACGGCAATCCGCTGTTTGGTGTGGATGCCAACGGTGACGGTGTGCCCGATCGTGGCAGCTCTGACCTCAATGGCGATGGCTGGATGGATGCCATCATTTCCGGTACTGCCGACAATGGCGTTCCACTGTATGAAGACGTAGTCGCTCGCACCCTGCGTCCGATCAACAAGACACATACCGTGTCTGGTGGTCATTCATTTGACAACGACAACCTGGCTGAGGATGTAGACCATATCAGCCGCTACTCCTTCCAGGCCGACTTCACCGTGCCTTTCCTGGACGGATGGGAAGGTATGGCGTCTTACACCTACAACGAGCGTGATTATCAGTTCATGTCATCCCAGAACTATGACATCAGCGCCATGATCCAGGGTGTCAACTGCGACGTGGTCAATGATCGTGAGTCCTGCTACAACCCCTTCTTTGTGGTTAATGAAGCGGATAACAATTCCCAGCAGGTCATGGACGCCATCGCCGGCCGTAGTCGCGAAAGAGTGACAGACACTCTGGGTGTTATCGACATCATTCTCAATGGCGAAATGCCGCTGGGTGGCTTCGAGTTACCCGGTGGTCCCATCGGAATGGCTGTCGGCTATCAATTCCGCGATGACTCCTACACCAATATTCCCTCTGAAGAGGAAATCGCTGGCGTTACCTGGATTGGTGGCACGGATCGCGAAGGCTTGACCAGTGGCGACCGCGAAGTAGATGCCTGGTTTGCTGAATTTGCCATTCCGGTACTCAGCAATCTGGAAGTCGAAGCCGCTGTTCGAAATGAATCTTTCAGCACCGGACAGGAGTCTACGGATCCAAAATTCGGCGTCACCTGGCAAGCAACTGACTGGCTGACTTTGCGAGCAACGCAAGGTGAGGCCTTCATCGCACCTTCTCTGGAGGATTTGCTTGATCCGGTAACCTGCGGCTTGTCCACTGTAACTGACCGTTTTGGACCATTCTCTGCATTTACCACTGCCTGCGGCGGCGGTAACCCGGAACTGCAGAATGAAACATCCGAATCTCGGCAGTTTGGCTTTGACATTGCTTTCAATGACTTCGATTTCTCGATCACCTGGAACGAGACAGATTTCACTAATCGAATCGTTGACACGACCGGCCAGCAGATCATGGAACTGGATTTCTTCCGCTTTCAGCAAGCTACCGGCTTCAGCGGCTCTGGCCAGCCAGGCGATCAGCCCACCGAGCAACAGTTGCGTGACTGGGTCGCCAGCCCCTTGTCAAACAAGGGCATCATTCGGGACCCGAACGACATCTACTCAATCCTGCAAGTCAATGGTCTGGGTAGCAGCAATGCCGAGACTGTGAAAGTAACTGCCTATGATATTCAGGGTAATTACTCTTTCAGCATTGGTGATCTGGGCAACTTCCGCCTTGGATTGCAGGCGACTTATGTTGATGAGTTCCTCTATCAGGGCGATCCCACTGAACCAGTACGCGATGGTGCCGGCAAGTATAACGACACCACCGGTGCGGCACCTGAGTTACCTCAACTCAAGGCCAACCTGCGCCTCGGCTGGAACCTGGGCAACCATGCAATCTCCTCCACAGTACGTTATGTGGATGACATGCCTTATGATGGTCCATTGTTCAGCTTTATTGACTTCTTCGCCAATACCTTTCGCGACCCCACAATTGAGCAGACAGGGGTTAAGGCATGGACAGATGTTGATGTAGCCTACACCTATCGCGGCCTGAACGTGATGGATGGCGAACTAGCCTTTACTCTGGGCGCACGTAATGTGTTTGATCGCGAAGCACAACGCTCGCCTGAACTGGCTGGTGTACTGGGTGGTCTGCAAGACCCACGCGGACGCATCATCTATGGCCGTCTGGTATACGATTTCTAGCACAAGCTGAAAACGCATACCTGAAACAAGCAGGCCTGGTCACTCCATGTGATCAGGCCTGTTTTGTTAGAGCCTTCATGTTACTGAACGGCACCGAAATCAGATTTCCAGCGTTATACCCAATTGACTGTGACAGAACTGACAACTAACAATCCTGCATCATTAATACTGTCAAGCCAGATGTTTAGACAAATAAACTTAATCCCCGCTTGCTGGCACAGTATTTAATTAGCCACCTAATTAAAACACCTCAAGCTGTCAGACAACCAGCCAGAGTTACTCGAACCTATAGCCCGCGCACTCCCGCAGAAGACGAGATGTGCCGACCAATTTGAGCAGGGGATTCTATTAGTGCTCTAAGCATAACAGCCACAAGCATAGCTTTGACCCCTAATTAATATAATAATTTCAATAAGTTACAGATAATTTCCGCTTTACACCAGAATAAAAACCCTTACTATCGCAGGCTGGCTGATTTTATAACCTGCTTTTACCTGTCTCATTGTCAGTATCTGGCGGGCCACATTGGCCAGGTTTTGCCGCTGCTTGTATGGCGACAAACCCTACATAGATGAAAGAAAAAGAAGCTTCTTTATAAAAAACTACAACTGGAGAGATTTTATGCAGTTTAGAATTCCACATAAGCGCAGTTTGCTATGTTCGGCAATTTCTTTATCGCTCCTGCCACTCTCGGGCATGACTATTGCCCAGGATACCCAGGTCGAGGAAGTAGTTGTCACGGGTTCCTTCATTCGCCGCAGTGAAGGCTTTTCCCAGGCATCTCAAACCACTCAGCTCACCGCTGAGGATCTGGAAGCCGAAGGCACCCTGAATATGGGTGAGGTCGTGCAACAAATGTCCTTTGTGAATGGTGCCGCTTCCGCGATTACCAATACCATTCAGGGCACTAACTCACGTACTTCCAGCATTGACCTGCGCGGCCTCGGCGCCAGCTCTACCCTGACCCTTCTGGACGGCAAGCGCCTGGTAAACCAGAACGTCAATGGCCTGATTCCCACAATCGCCATCCAGCGCATCGATATCGTTGCTGACGGCGCCGCCGCTCTGTACGGTAATGAAGCAGTAGCCGGTGTGGTTAACTTTGTCCCCTACCGCTCCTATGACGGTCTTCGGGTTGAGACTTTCGCCGAAGGCGACTCCCGCGGTGACTGGGATCACCATTCTGCCCAGGTACTCTGGGGAGGCGATATTGGTGATCTGGATGTAGTATTTGCGGGCCAATTCCGTGCCTCCAGCCGTCTGGGCTGGGATGAGCGCCCTCTGCTGGCCCAGTCTGGCCTGGCTCAATCGTCCAATGCCCCGGGTAACTACCGTGTGCCCGAGCGCGACGCCAGCGGCGCCTACACCGGCAACTATATCGATCGCCCCGATCCCAACTGTGCTCCGGCTTCACAGCGCCAGTCCCTTCAGCCTGATGTCGCCAATAACCCTTACGGCATCCTGCTGGGCAACACCTGCTGGTTCGACTTCGGTGATACCCGTAGCTACTTCGAGCCTGAAGAAGACACCAAATTCTTCCTTAATGCGACCTGGGATTACAGCGATGACCTGACCCTGAGCTTCCAGGGCCTGAACACCCGTCTGACCCAGATGACCTATACGTCCACCTCCAATCCGGGTAATTCACGCATTGGTGAACTGCCAGCAATTCGCGGCGAAATTCCAGGCAACCCCTTCCGCGCAGTAGATGCCAACGGCAATCCGCTGTTTGGTGTGGATGCCAACGGTGACGGCGTGCCCGATCGCGGCAGCTCCGACCTCAATGGCGATGGCTGGATGGATGCCATTATCTCCGGCACTGCTGACAACGGCGTGCCACTGTATGAAGATGTTCGCGCACGCACCTTGCGCCCGATCAACAAGACTCATACTGTATCCGCCGGTCATTCATTCGACAATGACAACCTGGCCGACGACGTCGATACCATTAGCCGTTATTCCTTCCAGGCCGACTTTACCGTGCCCTTCCTGGATGGTTGGGAAGGTATGGCCAGCTGGACATACAATGAGCGCGACTACGTGTTCATGTCTACCCAGAACTATGACATCGAAGCCATGATTCAGGGTGTCAACTGTGACGTGGTCAACGACCGTGAGTCCTGCTACAACCCCTTCTTCGTGGTTGATGAAGCCGATAACAACTCACAGCAAGTGATAGACGCTATTGCAGGTCGCAGCTTCGAAAGAGTCACTGACACTCTGGGTGTGTTCGACATTATCCTCAATGGCGAACTGCCACTGGGCGGTTTCGAACTGCCGGGTGGCCCGGTCGGAGTCGCTGTGGGCTATCAGTTCCGTGATGATTCCTATACCAATATTCCTTCGGAAGAAGAAATTGCCGGTATTACCTGGATTGGCGGAACCGATCGTGAATCCCTGACCAGTGGCGACCGTGAAGTAGACGCCTTCTTTGCCGAGTTTGCCATTCCGGTTCTCAGCAATCTGGAAATCGAAGCCGCTGTACGTAATGAATCATTCAGCACCGGCCAGGAATCCACCGATCCGAAATTCGGTGTCACCTGGCAAGCGACTGACTGGCTGACCTTGCGGGCAACCCAGGGTGAGGCGTTCATCGCACCATCTCTGGAAGATCTGCTCGATCCTGTGACTTGTGGTCTGTCCACTGTAACTGACCGCTTTGGTCCGCACTCCGGATTCACAACGGCCTGTAGTGGTGGTAATCCAAACCTGCAAAACGAGACTTCCAAGTCCCGTCAAATTGGTTTTGATGTTGCCTTCAATGACTTCGACTTTTCCGTGACCTGGAACGAAACTGATTTCAGCAACCGAATCGTTGATACCACTGGTCAGCAAATCATGGAGCTGGATTTCTTCCGCTTCAAGCAGGCCACAGGCTTTACCGGTTCCGGCCAGGCAGGAGACCAGCCTACCGAGCAGCAATTGCGTGACTGGATTGCCAACCCGCTGTCCAATAAGGACATCATTCGAGACCCGAATGATCCTCTTACCATTCTGCAGGTGAATGGTCTGGGTAGCAGCAACGCCGAAACTGTAAAAGTAACCGCCTATGATATCCAGGGTAACTACTCTTTCAGCATCGGTAGTCTTGGTGATTTCCGTGTTGGTCTGCAGGCCACTTACATCGATGAGTTCCTGTACCAGGAAGATCCTACTGCAGCTGTCGTTGATGCCGCTGGCAAGTACAACGATACCACTGGTGCTGCTCCCGAGCTGCCCCAACTCAAGGCCAATCTGCGCCTGGGTTGGAACCTGGGCAATCATGCAATTTCTTCCACAGTACGTTATGTGGATGACATGCCCTATGATGGCCCGCTGTACAGCTTCATGGATTTCTTCGCGAACACCTACCGCGACCCCAGCATCGCAACGACCGGTGTCAAAGCCTGGACCGATGTTGATATGGCCTACACCTATCGCGGACTGAACGTGTGGGATGGCGAAATGTCGTTCTCCGTTGGTGCCCGTAACCTGTTCGACCGCGAAGCACAACGCTCGCCCGAACTGGCTGGTGTACTGGGTGGATTGCAAGATCCAAGAGGCCGTATTATCTATGGCCGCCTCGTTTATGATTTCTAGTCATTTGTTCTGGCAATCTTAACGATAAAAAAGGGGAGCTTCGGCTCCCCTTTTTTTTGCATTTGCCCCGCCCTTCACATGCAGGATCAATCAGCGTTTACTGACAGCGGCTGAAATTGGCAGGCAAGCTCGTCAGTCGATACGCACAATGCCTACCTGGTTCGTAGAGCTCTGGTGAATCAACAAATCCCCTTCTTCAGTCACCCAGGTGTGGCGAATAATGCCCACCCCTGAGGGTATCGCCCAGGACTGAAAACTCTCATCTGCCGGGTCAAAACGCACCAGTGCATCCGGCCGCATACCCGACTCGTTATACCAGATCACGTCATCAATGACGGCCATGGAGTATGGGTGGGAGCTGGGACCACTGGGAGAATCCCACTGCTTGATGTCACCGCTTTGCGGATCGAGACGGCCAATCTTACCCATGGTGGAATTGACGAACCAGACTATGCCATTGCTGTCGATATCCAGGCGGCGAATGCGGGTGCGCTCATCCGGCACCTCATAGTAGCGAATGTCCATGCTGTCCGGATTGAGGGCACCCAGTTTATTGGTGCCATTGAAGGCCACCCAGACGGTGCCCTGTTGATCCACCTTGATACCATAGGGCCGCGGCTCAACATTGATTTCGTCCAGCTCGCCGGTGGCCGGGTCGAGCCGTCCCAGCATGGCGGCGCGCTGGGCAGTGAAATAGAGCTTTCCATTGGGATGGAAGGTGGCACTATGGGGGTCATCCGCCTCGGTCTCATACTCGGTGATCAGGCCGGACCCCGGGTCCAGCATGCCGATGGTGCCATTGCTGTTGCCGGTATACCAGATATTACCTTCAGCATCGGGCACGATTGAATGGGGACGGGCATCGGGTGGCAGAAGGAATTCCTCCATGAATCCCGTATCGGGATCCAGGCGACCGGTCAGTGACGCCCACATGCCGGTCCACCAGATGGAACCATCCGGTGCCTCAATGGGATCTCGCGAGCGCTGCCCCAGGGTGGGTACCGTCCATTCAACAATTTCAATTTGGGTATCGCCGTCTATCAGTGTCGGTCTTCTGGATGGGTCTTCCGGGAAATGCTCAGCCAGATATCTGGCAATGGTGTCGGCCTGGGCATCCGGCAGGCTTACCATGGTGGAAAATACGTCGCGCCATTGCTGGGGACTGTTATAGCCGGCAGCACGAGTAATAGTGGCCGGACTGTGGCAGGTGGAGCAAACATCCAGCAACAGCTCCTTTCCCGGACCATCCGGAAAGGGGTTGGCCGCCGCTTGTGAAAAGGCCAGCGAGGCGGAGACAGCCAGAGCCAGGCCAGAAATCAGATGACACACTGTTATGGTTTTAATCATCGTCGAACTCCCGTTCGATAATAATTGGCAGGGATAGTGGCTTACTGTAGTGCTAAAGGCAGCATCTCAACAAGAAAATTGCGGCCTTGAGCGGTCAGGAATCGATCAAAGCCCGGGCTCATGAGCCAGTTGCCCATCCAGTTCCTGTACGTAGATAAATACCGGAACAAGCAGTTCCCCGAGCTGGGAATCCATCATGCCGCGCACCTCGGCCCAGTCAAAGCCAAATTCACCCGCACCAATGGTGGGCATGGCCATGGACTTGAAGCGCTCATCGAGAGCCAAGCGATTGAGCGCGCGAAAGCAGCGGTTGAGGGCTATCTTGTCCGGGCGCCTTGGGCGTTTGGGATCCTCATCAGCAGTATGGGTGATCAAATTCACTATCTGCGCCTGGCCAGGCTCACCCCAGAGCCACAACATGCCCGGTTCGGGTTTTTCCTGCTCACACCAGTCGGCGTAGTCGCTCACCAGAGCCGGGTATTTGTTGTGGAGCTTGCGTGCCAGACCACGGGTCATGGGATCCTGCACAGCTACGCTTTGCACCAGAACTTGTGCGCGGCTTAACATCAGATCACCTTCCACTTCGTATAACATGGCTCAGGTCCTGCTACTCGCGGTCGTTAATACTATTGGTCAGCCCAGGGAACGCCTGGTGCATGACAGTCGATTTTCTACTTCGGAACACTGTCATTGCCAGATCATTGTAAGCGGGCAATTGTTGCAATCCGATATTCATGCAACTGCTTTGGTCTCAAGACAAAAATATCAAGCCATGAGCAATATTTCCATCAGCAAGGAGTACCGGCCCTGTGTCCGCAGATTACTGTGTTGCCTGGTGGCAGTTGCACTGATCCTGCTTGCCCCGCTGACTCAGGCCCAGAACGATCCAGAATCCATAAACTATCGCATTCTCATACTCCACGGCGTCTGGAAAAACGATTTCTGGGAGCATGAATTCGACCATCTGTTCAGCACCCACCTGAATGCAATGGACGATCTTGAGATTCATGTTTCTTCACAATACCTGGGACTGAACCGGGCGCTGCCGCCGGGTGCCCGTGAGCGGTTGCTCGAAAACATCAATGCCATCATTACCGAGCAGGAGGTTGATCTGCTGGTGGCAGTGCAACCGGATGCGATCAACTTCCTGCTGGAACTACCGGTCGTCAACAGCCTGCCATCCCTGCTGGTATTGCCTGATGAGTCCAGCCTGCCGGAACCGGCCCTGCCCCGACAATCCATTATTCTCTCTGCTTCCACGGAAGCCATGGGTGGCACACTTGAAGAAATATTCATGCTCATGCCGGATATTCGGGAAGTGAGGGTGGTGTCGGGCAACAGCGAAGGCGACCTGGTCTATCTCAACCGCTTTCGGGACCTTGCCGAACAGTACACCGATCGAGCCGAGTTCAGCTATGTTGTCGGTGAAGACCGGGATTTGATGGCCACCGAGGCCAGCAGGCTGCCCCCGGACACCGTGATCCTGACTCTGCCCTATAATGCCTTCGGCCCGGACCAGCGGCCGGTTCCCAGTGAATCACTGTCAGGCCTTGCCGCACAGTCCAGTGTTCCTGTATTTGGAATTTACGACACACAACTGGATTATGGAATTACTGGCGGTCGTATGACCTCGGTGGGCGAATATGCAACTCAGGCTGCCGAGGCCAGCAAAAAAATCCTGCTCGGCCAGTCTGCTTCAATCGCTAATGGCAAAACAGCCAGCTTCTATAACTGGCCCGCCCTGAATCGCTTTGCTCTGGATACTGAGCGCCTGCCCTATGACGTCAGTATTGCCAATCAGCCCACCAGTCTGTTTGATGACTACCCCTTTCTCAGTGCACTGGGCATTAATCTGATCTTGTTGTTGATCGTTTGCCTGGCATTTATGTCCTGGATGTACAGGCGCTCCCTGGCTGCAACCGTACGCATCAGACAAAGCGAGAAAATGGCCAGGGAAAGTGAACAGCGATATCGCCTGCTGGCGGACAACGCCGCCGATGCTATCTGGGTGATTCAGGAAGGCATTCCCTATCTTAAATATTGCAGCCCGGCCAGCGAGCAGATTACCGGTTATAGCCCTGAAGAATCCATGCAGACTCATTTCCGGGAACTGGTTTCCAAACAGGATTTTGACAAGCTCAACCAGGCCATGCTCAACGGAGGCCCAGATCCCATCATTGAGGAACTCAGGCTGCGTCACAAGAAAGACGGCTGGGTCTGGTGTGAAATCGTGGTACAACCCAGCAAGCTTCAAACCCATGGCAAGCGCGAATGGGTTGGCATCACTCGCGATATCAGCAAGCGCCGGGAGGCAGAGCAACAACGCAAACAACTGGAAGACCAGGTTCGGCAATCACAGAAATTCGAATCCCTTGGCACCCTGGCAGGCGGCATCGCCCATGATTTCAACAACATCCTGACGGTCATCATTGGCATCGCCGACATGCTGCGCCTGGAATTCACGGATCACCCCGACTCCCAGCGCCTGCTCAATCGCCTGTTGTCGGCCTCGGACAAGGCCAGGGGCCTGGTGCAACAGATCCTGACTTTCTCCCGACAATCCAAGGGTGATAGAACTGTCGTCTGTGTTTCAGAATTGATCGAAGAAAGTATGCAATTACTGCAGTCTGGCAAACCTGAAAGTGTCAGTATTACGACCCACTTCCAGCAACGTGATATCAATGTCTTGGCCGATGCGAACCAACTTGAACAGGTTCTGCTAAATCTTGTCACCAATTCACTGGAAGCAGTGTCCGAGCGGGATGGGATTATTTCGGTTGAACATTGTCTGCGGACTTTCGACTCAGATTACGCTGCCACCCACGGCAAACTGAATCCGGGCACCTACGCCTGTATCACTATCACAGACAATGGCAATGGCATGACCGAGGAACAGCAGCGCCAGGGCTTCGATCCGTTTTATACCAGTAAGGAACTGGGAAATGGCATGGGCCTGGCAATTGTTCATGGCATCGTGATGAGTCATGAGGGTGCTATTGATCTGCACTCTGCCCCTGGACGAGGAACCACAGTAGACCTCTATCTTCCCCAGACGACAGAGAAGGCCCCGGACAGTCACTTCCCGGCGGCCTCTTGTGAGAATACCGACAATCAATTACAAGTATTAGCGATAGACGATAAACCAGAAGTTCTTACAGTACTTGATGCGATGTTGAAAAAGCTGGGCCATCGCAGTATTTCCTTTTGCAATCCCGGTGAAGCAATGGAACTCATAAGCAGCGGGTCCAGAGAGATAGACCTGGTGATTACTGACTATTCAATGCCCGGCTTCACTGGCCAGGACGTTCTCAATTTCTGTAATACGCATTGCCCCGGCATTCCCGTAATCATTAGTACAGGTTTTGGTGAAAAAGTGACGCGGTCCGACTCATGGGATTTTCAACCTGCCTCAGTGCTTCACAAACCCTATGATCTGAACAAACTTCGGGAAGTAATCTCGCTGGTAACATCTTCTCTCTGAGTTCCATTGCCGCTAGCCGAACTCTTGCTATTTTCAAAAACCACTAGCCTGTAAAAAGGCGCAAAACCGTTTGAACGACCCGAATAGCCTGGCGGTAACATTGACCCCATTGTTCTTGCTAGAATGTCCGCAGAATTGAACCACTACCGTTGCTGTGGTGAAACAGCAGTCAAATCGTAGAGAGCATCGTTTTGGAAATAAAATCACAATCACTATTCCCCAGTTATGTGTGGTCTACCCGTTTTGATGACTACAGAAAGTTTAATGAAAACTTACTGAAGGCTGCCTATGCGTTACGGGACAAGGACCCGGCCGGTGTCAGCAAATCCAATGAAAATGGCTGGCAGAGTAACAACAACTTGCAAGAGTTGGATGAATTCAGGGATATGAATGTCCGTATTGTGCAGATGTGCCAGCGGATTGGTGAATCTCAAAAATTTCACTCCAACCTGTCATACCGACATCAGGCCTGGGTGAACATCAGCCCACCCGGCGCTTCCAACAAGCTTCACTATCACGCCAATTGTCATTTCAGCGGCGTGTATTACATCAGCTTGCAAGCGCCAGAATGCGGCAGCATCTATTTTCGTGACCCACGAGTGGCATCCAGGATGTTGAGTTATCCATCCAGTCAACCGACTGAGTTCACCAGCGATGAAATTAACCTCCCCCCGGAAGAAGGCAGGGTATATATATTCCCTGGCTGGCTGGAGCATGGAGTCAGAACCAACAACAGCGACAGAGATCGCATCAGTATCAGTTTTAATGTATTTGCTGCGGCGCCAACCACAGCCATTGGCTAGGACGTCAATCCCTACTCAGCCATGACCATCCGCAGTCGCTCGGGATCGCGCCATACGCCGCTGCGCAGCCGGGCCACAAATACCACCGCAATGGCCAGGATCATCAGCACAAATGCCAGCCAGGATGCCCGGGGGCCATAGTCAAATACCCGGATGATCAAAAACTGCAGTACCAGCATGATCCAGTGCAGGCTTACTGATGACCACATCACCCAGCGGGTATCGCCGGCGCCCCGCAGGGCGCCGCCACAGACCTGGATAATGGCATCAGCCATGGCATAGCTGGCCAAGCCCACCATCATGAAGGCCGCCAGTTCACGAATCTCGCCAAATTCTCCAGCCGGTGGTTCGAACACATCCACCAGGGAGTAGCGAAAGCTGATATAGATCAGTGCCAGTATCGCCGAATAGAGCAGCCCAATCAGAAAACCACTGCTGATCACTTCATTGCTGCGCTCCATGTCCCCGGCACCGACGAATCGGCCGATCATGCTGAGCACGCCGATATTGAGCCCCACCATGGGAATATAGGAAAGAATATCCCAATTGAAGACGATGGCAGCGGCGGCTCCCTGTGCCACACCATAGGACTGAAACATCAGCAGAAACAGATTGAAGGCCGCCACATTGAGAAACATCTCCATCCCCGAGGGTGTGCCCAGGCGCAGAAAGCGTCGCATGATGCCGCCATCAAAGCGAAAGGAGCTGCTTACCTGAAAGGTCTCGCGATGCTCCCGGGCCAGGTAGTAAACCAGAAATAACAGCAAAGCCGCCAGAGTGGCAATGATGGTACTGAGACCGGCCCCGATGATGCCCAGCTCCGGGAATCCCAGTTCGCCAAACACCATCACATAGCACAAGGGAATATTGATGATCAGGCCGAAGACATCGCAAACCATCACCACATGGCTGCGGCCGATACCGGCAAAGTAGGAAGAGATACAGACCTTGGCCAGGGTAAACAGGGAACCCACCATCAACAGCTGGTAATAACTTCGCTCAAGCAGTACCTGCTCCGGTTCATGCTCCATAAACTCGAAGACTCCGGCCACCAGCGAGGTAATGACAAACAACAATGGCGCACAGGCCAGGGTCAGTATCCAGCCCTGGGTGACAACCCGCGGACATTTTGCCTTCTCACCGGCCCCCAGATACTGGGCTGACATCGCATTGGCATAGGAGAACAATCCGGAGAAGAAACAAAAGGAGAAAAAGGCCGCCACGCCACCACCGAGCGAAGCCGCCATATGCACTGCATCGATCTGCGACATGAAATAGCGGTCGGTAAATATCATCACCGCAAACGTGCCCTGGGAAACCACCATGGGCAAAGCGATGATAATCAGTTCACGCAAGGTCGCGCGATTGAAGTGTAAACGTTGCAGCAACATGGCCTCTCAGGCTGCCGGAATGGCGACGCTTTGCTGGAGTCAGAGATCCGGCTGATAAGACTGGGGCGGTATGGGATTGTCTGCATGCAGACCCGCCGGCCACCGGAATCGGCGGGCATGGTAACCGCTGCCCCGGCTCAATACAAGCTGGCCCGGCTCAGTCTGCTGTCAGGCGCAGGGGCTGGCGCTTGCCGTAGGTCAGACTGCGCCACAACCATTCCAGGGGGCCAAAGCGAAAGCGGCTCAACCACCAGACGCTGAAACCATACTGAAAGACCCAGACCCCGATCACCACCAGGTAGATCTCGACCCGTTGCAACTGACCGGCAAGACCAAAACCGAAACCGAGAAATACGAGATTACAGATCACCGTCTGCATCAGGTAATTGCTCAGCGCCATTTGCCCCACCCGCGCTAGCCCGGTCATCAGCGCAGACAACACCCCGCTTTTGCAGATCAGCATGATCAGCCCGATATAGCCGATGGCCAGCAGCAAACGGCCGAGATCGTAGCTGGGGCGATTGAAGGTGGACCAGTATATCTGGAAATCACTGTTAACAAAGGTCAGGGTTTCCCAGGCATTCAGTGGAATGCCAAGACCAAAGCCCAGCAAACAGAGCCGCCAGTAGAAACCCTTGCTGCGGGATGCATCGAAGAAACCCCATTTCATGAAGGCCATACCCAGCAGCATCATGGCCAGGGCGTCCCAGAAAGTATTGGCGATGAAACCGATGGTCTGGATGAAGACATTGGCAGAGGCGGCATAGACAAAATTTTCGACATAACCGCCTTGCTTGATCTGCCGTTCCGCGGCAATGTCATCCGGTGCCAGGAACTGCTGTTCCAGAAAGCTGTCCCAGCTGGCAAGCGTCTCGCTTTGCTCAGCATCCAGAGGAGTGCCCTCGGGCAGGGCATGGATGGCATCCACTTCATTCTTGAGCAAACGGGCCTGTAGATGCATGGCGCTATGCAGCGCTGCCAGCATCAGCAGGACCACTACCGCGAACTGACAGAGACGGCGCGCCGGAAGATTGCGGAAGTAATACAGCAGCAACGCTGTCATACCATAGGTATAGAGAATGTCACCGGGCCAGACCAGCACATAGGCATTGAACAGACCGAAGGCTACCAGCAACAGGCTGCGGCGGTAATAAAGCGCTTTCACCTGCTCTGCCGGGACAGCCGGTTTATTCAGAAAAATCAGCATCCCGGCGCCAAACAGCATGGAGAACAGGGTCCGCATGCTGCCTTCGGCAAGAATGTCGATGCTCATGAA
>JALEHB010000100.1 GCA_022763285.1 Pseudomonadales bacterium
CCGCGCTATCTGGGCCGCATTATTCGCAATATCAATCTCAATGCCGAATCGCCGCTGTGGATGCAGGAAAAACTGCGGCGCAGCGGGCTGCGCAGCATTGACCCGGTAGTAGATGTCACCAACTATGTCTTGATGGAACTGGGCCAGCCCATGCATGCCTTTGATTTCGCCAAACTTGAAGGCGGGATCGACGTGCGTATGGCAAAGCCGGCCGAGAAGCTGACCCTGCTGGATGGCAAGGAAGTGGAGCTGAGCGAAGATATTCTGGTTATCGCCGATGCCGGCAAGGCAGTGGCCATGGCCGGGATCATGGGCGGGGAGACCACCGCGGTCAGTGATTCCAGCAAGGATATATTCCTGGAATGCGCCTTTTTTGCGCCGCTGGCCATCTCCGGCAAGGCGCGTCAATACGGCATGCATACCGATGCCTCCCACCGCTATGAACGCGGTGTGGACTATGAGCTGCAAAGCCAGGCCATGGAGCGGGCGACGGCGCTGCTATTGGACATTGTCGGCGGTGAAGCCGGGCCAGTAACCGAGGCCCTGGGGCGGACTCCCGAGGCGGCCAGGGTGCCGCTGCGTTTTGCCAATGTAGAGCGGCTACTGGGCATTTCCATGCCGGCAGCAGAGATTCGGGATATCCTGAGCCGTTTGGGTCTGGAAGTTGTGAGCGAGGATGCCGAGGGCCTTGAGGTCAAAGCGCCTTCCTTTCGCTTCGACATTGCCATTGAGGCCGATTTGATCGAGGAGCTGGCCCGGGTCTATGGCTATAACAACATCCCCCGCCGGGCAGGTCTGGCAGCCAGCCCGCTGAAGGCCGAAACCGAGCACAAGCTGCCGCTGCAGCGTCTCAAGCAAATCCTGGTGAGCCTCGGCTATCAGGAAACCATCAATTACAGCTTTATCGAGCCGGGCCTGGCGGAGCTGGTTTGCGGCAGCCAGGACTTCGTGCGCCTGCAAAATCCCATTTCGGAAGATATGTCGGTGATGCGGCCCAGTGTCTTGCCGGGACTGCTGAGTACAGCCCGCTACAACCAGAATCGCCAGCAACTGCGCCTGCGATTGTTTGAGTCCGGCATGGTGTTCAGTCGGGATGCCGGTGGCCAAATCCGCCAGGAAGTAATGCTTGCCGGTTTGATTGTGGGCAGAAAAATGCCTGAAAACTGGAGTAATAATAAAGAGATATATGATTTTTATGATGTGAAAGGTGATGTCGAGACCCTGCTGGGTCAGGCCGGTAAACTGGCCGATTTCACCTTTCTGCCAGAGCAGGCCAGTGGTTTTCATCCCGGCCGTTGTGCCGGTATCGAAGATTCAGAAGGTAATTTTGTCGGTCGCATCGGCGGTCTGCACCCCCAGATCCAGCGCGAGATGGACCTGCAGGGTGATGTCTTCCTGTTTGAACTGCGTCTGGCGGCTGTCCAGGCGGCCAAACTGCCCCGATATCGCAATCTTTCCCGCTATCCTGAAGTCAGTCGTGATCTGGCCATTGTGGTGGATGAAGCCGTACCGGCCGGGGATTTGCTGGCCCTGATGCGTGAAAATGCCGGTGAATACCTCACAGACCTGCGAATATTCGATGTTTATCAAGGGGATGCGATCACAAAAAACAAAAAAAGTCTGGCTTTGGGCTTGACGTGGCAACATCCTTCCCGCACTCTTAGCGACCAGGAAATAAATGCAATAATTAGTAGCTGCGTCAACGCACTACAAGAACAATTTAATGCAAATTTACGGGATTAGCCGGGGGACGTATCAATGCCGGATGGAGCACTGACCAAGGCCGATATGGCAGAGCGGCTGTTCGAGGAACTTGGCTTGAACAAGCGGGAAGCCAAGGAAGTCGTTGAACAGTTTTTCGAAGAGATCCGCCTGTCGCTGGAACGCAACGAGCAGGTCAAGCTGTCAGGATACGGCAATTTCGACCTCCGGGACAAGAAGCAACGTCCAGGCCGTAATCCCAAAACTGGTGAGGAAATCCCCATCAAGGCACGGCGGGTCGTGACATTCCGCCCAGGTCAGAAACTCAAGGCGAGAGTAGAAGGATATGCTGGAACCGAAGAATAACGACGAACTGCCTCCGATTCCGCCGAAGCGTTATTTCACCATCGGCGAAGTCGGTGAACTCTGTGCGGTCAAACCCCATGTGCTGCGCTATTGGGAAGCAGAATTCCCCCAGCTCAAGCCGGTCAAGCGCCGTGGTAATCGCCGTTATTACCAGCGCCAGGACGTAGTACTGATCCGCCAGATCAAGAGCTTGCTGTATGAGCAGGGCTATACCATCGGCGGCGCCCGCCAGAAGATGACAGAAGACCCGGAAGAGCTGAGCAAATCCAGCGTCAATTCCAGCGAAATCAAATCCCTGGTGCGTGATCTGGAAGAAGTCATCGCGCGTTTATAAAAACGCCATTTAGCAGTAGTCTCCAAGGGCATTCGTCGGTAGAATGCCCATCCTCAAATTTGAGCAACCAATCTCGGGGCGTAGCGCAGTCTGGTAGCGCACTACACTGCGGGGATCGTAGTTTAAAAAGATCTGCGAAATCCAGAATTTGTAGATCACCGATTTTGCTTAGAAGCACAGGCGAAATCAGAAAGAATTCGGAAGTGAAGACTTCCAACCAAATATCGGGGCGTAGCGCAGTCTGGTAGCGCACTACACTGCGGGGATCGTAGTTTAAAAGGATCTGCGAAACCCAGAATTTGTAGATCACCGATTTTGCTTAGAAGCACAGGCCAAATCAGAAAGAATCAGGAAGTTCGAAAGAGTCGCAACTTCCAACCGAATATCGGGGCGTAGCGCAGTCTGGTAGCGCACTACACTGGGGGTGTAGTGGTCACAGGTTCAAATCCTGTCGTCCCGACCAATTTCCTTCTCTGGCATCTCGGCAGCCCGGGTACCCCCAACACCCTCCAACCACCGCTGCCGCCGCTCCACCTCATCAAGATACTCCATCAAGGCTTCCATCACATAAAACTGCCGCGTGTGACCGCTGCCTAAGGAAAGCAGATCCAGTCGATTCTCGATATCCTCGGGCAATTGCAGCTTGAGCATTGCTTGCTCCTAGTTCTTGTTCTTTTGCCTGTTGTCGGTCAGGGAAGGAGGGAATACATCCTTGTATTCAAATGCGTCCTTGCTGGATAGTAATCTAGTAAATTGCCTGAGTAACGCCCAGATGACTGCTTTTCGCAGGCGACATTACCGGCCATGACCGCCTGTCATGCCTGGTGACAGCGGCGTGTCAGTTCAGTACCCGGTAGCCTCGACCATTCAGGCAGCGACGCACAACCCGCTCCTGTTCCCGCAAACTTCGCATTGCAGCTCTGCTGCCTCCCAGCACAGCGCCGACGCCTGCGCCGCCTTGGGCGGTATCACTGTCTCCGACGATAGCGCCGATGGCAGCCCCTGCGACGGCACCGGCCACTGCTCCAGCGGCGGTATCCTGGCCCACTTCAACTTGCCCGGCGATGGCGCGACAGGCCGCCAGGTCTCGCTGGTACTGCGTCATGTTGACGCCCCTTGGGTCTATTATGGGGTCATCCTGCAAGCCCTGGCAGGCTGTCAGGCTGAAGCTGGTCAAAAGCAGAAAAAGCCATCGCATGGTGTCCACCTCTTGTTCATCGGGCATGCTGTCCTGCAAATCAAACGCCTGAAGTGGCTTTGGGTTGACCTTGTAAGGGGTTTTCCAGGCAAGTCGCTGAGCCGATTCTGAATTGCCAACACCCGGCCCGGCGGAAAAGACAGAGCGACCGACAAAGCGCCGGACATAGAGGCGGAAATAATGCCCTGCCGGGCCAGTCAATGAGTGACACAGAGGGCTGAAATCGGATAGACTTTCGCCTTTCCCGGACAAGAAAAATATTCAATAAACCGAGCCTCAAACGTCTGTGTCCAAGCCCGCGTTCAACCTTGCCAATTGCTCATTTGCAGAGCGATCAGCAGCCGAAAGTATGAGTGAAGTATGCGCCTGAAGTGTATTAAGTTGTCGGGCTTTAAGTCTTTTGTAGATCCCACCACCATTAATTTTCCCTCCAACCTTTGTGCCGTCGTAGGCCCCAACGGTTGCGGCAAGTCCAATGTCATTGATGCGGTGCGCTGGGTCATGGGGGAGAGCTCCGCCAAGAATCTGCGTGGCGAGCATATGACCGATGTTATTTTCAACGGCTCGGGTAATCGCAAGCCTGTGGGGCAGGCCAGTATCGAACTGGTCTTCGATAACGATGATCACCGGCTGACCGGTGAATACGCCAATTTCACCGAGGTGTCCATTCGCCGCAAGGTGGATCGTGAGGCGCAGTCTACCTATTACCTGAATGGCACCAAGTGTCGTCGCAAGGACATTACCGATATTTTCCTCGGCACCGGTCTGGGGGCGCGCAGCTACTCGATCATTGAACAGGGCATGGTATCGCGCCTGATTGAATCCAAGCCGGAAGAGCTGCGGATCTTCATTGAGGAAGCGGCGGGCATTTCCAAGTACAAGGAGCGGCGCAAGGAAACGGAAAATCGCATCAAGCGTACCGTGGAAAACCTCGAGCGCCTGACCGATATTCGCGATGAGCTGGAACGTCAGCTCTCGCATCTGAAGCGCCAGTCTGTGGCAGCGGAAAAATACGGTGAGCTGAAGCAACAGGAGCGGGAAACCACCGCCAATCTCAACGCCCTTAAATGGCGGGCCCTGGATGCCGAGATTCGTGCCAACCAGGAGGCCATCAGCCAGCTCGAGATCAAGATCGAAGCCAGTAATGCCGAACAGCGGGAAATCGACGCCGAAATCGAGAAGCATCTGGCGGATAACGCCGACCTCAACGATGCTCTGGGCGAAGTCCAGGCACGTTATTACAGTCTCGGTAATGATATTGCCCGTATCGAGCAGTCCATCGAGCACCATATCGAGCGGGTTGACCAGATGCGTCTGGATTTGTCGGAGACGGAAGAGGGCTGGGAGCAGACTCGCGAAGAGCTGGATATCGACCTCAAGCGCATCACCCAACTGGAAGCGGAACTGCGGGAGTTGACTCCGGAGCTGGAAACCGCACGCCTGGGTGAAGCCGAATCCTCGGAAAAGCTGGCTGAGGCGGAAGAGCGCTTGCAGAACTGGCAGCAGGAATGGGACGCCTTTAATCAGAAGGCAGAAGAGCCAAGGCAGATCGCCGAGGTGGAGCAATCCCGGATTCAGCAGCTGGAGCAGATTGTTGAGCGCGGCATGGAACGCAAGCGCAAGCTAGAAGACGAGCGGGAGCAGCTGGAAGCGGCGCCGGTGGACGGCAATGTCGATGAGGTAGCCCGGGAAATCAGTCAGCTGGAACAGCAAATCGCCAGCAAGCGCGATGCCGCTGCCGCACTGGCGGAGCAAATCAACAGTCAGCGTCAGGATTTGAATACCACTTCCGAAGAACTGGATCAGACCCGCGAAGCCCTGCAAACCGCCAAGGGCAAGCAAAGCTCACTGGAACAACTGCAGGCCGCTGCCCTGGGACAGGACAATGAAGCCCTTAATCAGTGGTTAAGCAGCAAGGGCCTGGATAACCAGATTCGTCTGGGCGAGAGCCTGAAAATTGACGATGGTTGGGAACTGGCAGTGGAATCGGTGCTGGGTGAATCCCTGCAGGCCATCTGTGTCGAGGGGCTGGAAGACGTTGAGCGCATGTTGGCAGATCTGCCCCAGGGTAAGCTGGCCTTTATTGATGTCAACGCCGGCCGGGAAGCGCGGGCCTCTGATCCGGGCCTGGTGCCGCTGGCGGCCAAGGTCAGCAGCGACTGGGATATCTCGGAGTTGCTGGGTGGTATCTATGTGGCCGAAAATCTCGAAGAGGCCATCGGCCTGCGTCCGCGCCTGGGCAAGCAGGAGTCGGTCATTACCCGAGATGGAATCTGGCTGGGCACTACCTGGTTGCAGGTACGCAGCACTTCCATGCGTGACAGCATTCTGGAGCGCCGCGGCCTGATTGCTGATTTATTCAAGAAAATCAAAGCCTTAACAGAGAAATCTGAACAATTACATGAGCGCAGGGATGCTCTGCGCAGCAGTCTGGCTGACAATGAGCAGGAGCGTGACAATCTGCAAGCCGCCATTGCCAGCAAGACCAGCGAACTGGGGGATCTGAAATCCCGCATGAGTGGACAACTGGCCAAGGAAGAAGAGGCCAGGGCGCGTAAGGAGCGTATTCACCATGAACTGGAAGATCTGCAGCGTCAGCTGAAAATCGAAGAAGAAAATACCGCCGCGGCACGCATGCGTCTGCAGGAAGCCCTGGATAGCATGGAGCAGGATGTCGGCGGCCGGGAAACCCTGGAAGCAGCCCGCGAGGAGGCCCAGCAGGCCCTGGCCCAGACCCGCGAAAAGGCCCGGGCAGACAAGGATCGGGCCCATGAATTGGCCCTGAAGAAACAATCGGTGGAATCCCAGTTGCAGTCTACCCGGGAGACCATGGATCGCATGGCCAGCCAGGTGCAACGCTCCAAGGAGCGCATGGAAAGCCTGCGCTCGCAGATCGAAGTGTCTGATGAGCCTCTGCAGGAAATGCGACGCAATCTGGAAGAACTGCTGCAAAAACGCCTGGAAGTGGAAAAGGAACTGGGCGAGGCCAAGGCCAGGGTGGATGAAAACGAGCACGCCATCAGGGATCTGGAGAAGAAACGCAATGCCCTGCAGGAGCAGATCAACGGCCTGCGGGAAGAGCTGATGAACAATCGCCTGAAGAGCGAGGGTTCATCGGTGAAGCGGGAATCCCTGCTGGAGGCACTGCAGGAGGCCAATTTCGACCTGGAAACGGTATTGAAGAATTTGCCGGAAGAGCTGGACGTGGCCGCTTGCGAGGAAGAACTGGAGAAACTGGGTAACCGTATCCAGCGCCTGGGACCCATTAACCTGGCCGCCATTGATGAATATCAGCAGCAGTCAGAACGCAAGGTCTACCTGGACAAGCAGAACGAGGATCTGGAAAAGGCCCTCAACACCCTGCGCAATGCCATTCGCAAGATCGACAAGGAAACCCGGGCCCGCTTCAAGGAAACTTTCGACAAGGTCAATAACGGCCTGCAGGCCCTGTTTCCCCGGGTCTTTGGTGGCGGCCATGCCTATCTGGACATGACCGGCGAAGACCTGCTGGATACCGGTGTAGCCATCATGGCGCGACCGCCGGGCAAACGTAACAGCACCATTCACCTGCTGTCCGGTGGTGAGAAGGCGATGACCGCCATCGCCCTGGTATTCTCCATTTTCCAGCTCAATCCTTCTCCCTTCTGTATGCTGGATGAGGTTGATGCACCGCTGGATGATGCCAATGTTGGCCGCTATGCCAATCTGGTCAAGGAGATGTCCGAAACTGTGCAGTTTATCTTCATCACCCACAACAAGATCACCATGGAAATGGCCAATCAGTTGCTGGGTGTCACCATGCATGAGCCGGGGGTTTCCCGTATCGTGGCCGTGGATATCGATGAGGCTGCCGAACTGGCAGCCATGTAATCGGACTTTCTTGCCAATCGAAGCCTTCTGCCCTGTTTTTGTGCTAAAGAAAACAGGGTAAGCGCAAGATAACCTTAGAAATTTTCACGAATTCCTGCGATGGTCACGGAATCACTCCATGAGTCCTAGAGAACTAGTCATCCTGTTGCTTGGTCTGGCGATAGTCGCCGTTGTTTTGCGTGGCCTTTATGTGGCTATCCAGGCCCGCCGTGGCCAGATTCGCCTGGCCATTGACAAGAATATCCCCAAAGACGTCGATCTGGACGCGTTGGAAATGGCGGAATTGCCCAGCGGCGGTGCCCGGGTTGTGCATCGCGGTAATCCCGATGCGGAGCGGGTGGCCCGGGCCAGCAATCGCGCCAGCGCCCTGGATCTGGATGATGATGATGTGCCGGTGCTGATGGATGCCGTCCAGATCAATAGCGCTCGCCCGGCGCCAGAGCTTCCGGAGCAGGATTTTGATGACCAGGACCTGAGCGACGACGAGCTCGACGATGACTATGACGAACAGCAAGGCTTTGCCGCGTCCAGCCAGTCAGAACAGGCTGACGATGATGAAGCTGAACTGCAGGCGGAGCTCACGGATGAGGTGGCGGAACAGGGCGTTGAACTTGTTGATGACGACGATGACGCCTACGACGCAGGCTATGAAACCCAGGGCTATGAAACCGGGCATGGCGATGACCATGAGGACGATCTGCCCCGTGATGAAGATCCCGATGCGGTATTGATGGACTATGGTGACGACAGTCTTGGCAGCGTGGCGCCGGATTACAGGGATGCGGATGACAGCGATCACGCTGAGGATGATGCTGACTGGGACGAGGAAGCGGATAACATCCCCGAGCCGACCCAGACCGTCGAGGACGATTACGAAGACTACGAAGATGAGGCGATCGATGAGCCAGTCGATGGGCTCAATGAGCTTGCCGAAGACACTGGCGAAGCCGGGTCCGACTACGATGCTGCCTATGACGGCGATGCCGATTCCGATTCAGATGAAGATGAGCAAAGAAGTGAACCGGGCCTGGGCAATCTTGATGACGAGCTGGATGAGTTCTCCATGACCGCCGGTGAGCGGATCGGCTATGAAGGCAAGTCACGGCCCGCACCGGCCCGGCAGACCAGCCTGTTTGATGATGAAGATGAGGAACTGCCGGAACCCCGGGAAGCCAAACCCGGTCTGAAATCCCTGTTCTCCTCGGCCTTCAATCGCAAGAAACCTGAACCGGCCGCTGCGCCACATACGGAGCAGCCTCAGCCAGCCGCCGAAGTGAAGGCGGCCCCGGAACCTGAGACCCCAAGAGTGGAAGCAGTTCCGGAAGAAGCGCCGGTGACCATGATGCGGCCACAGCCGGAGCCCGAACCGGCCCCGAGCCCTGAACCCGCTCCGACGTCTCAGTCAGGCAGCGACAGCAATTATGTAGGAGAGCCCTCTGAGGTGCTGGTGATCAATATCATGGCCCGGGATGGCAGAGCGTTTCGCGGGGATGACCTGATGCACGCCCTGATCACTGCCGGGCTCAAGTTTGGTGACATGAATATCTTTCATCAGCGCCTGGGCAGGGACAAGCATTCGCCGGTGATCTTCAGTGTTGCCAATATTCTCAATCCGGGCACCTTTGACCTGAATGCCATGGACAGCTTTACCACGGTGGGAATCAGCTTTTTCCTTGCCTTGCCCAGTCCGATCAATAACCTGGATGCGCTGGAGAAGATGCTGGCCAGTGCCGAGCAAATTCGCCTTGCCCTGGACGGGGAGCTGAAGGATGACAGCCGCAACGGTATGACCGCCCAGACTATCGAGCATTACCGGCAACGGGTGCGGGATTTTGAGCTGCGGCAGTTGAAAGCGGCTGGCGGTCGCGGCTAGACCCGGCTTACAATCGCAAGCCATGGCCGTTCCGCAGAAGATCAGGCAGGAAGTCGACGAACTTCGCCGCAAGATCGAGCATCACAATCGTCTCTATTACACCTTCGACGCACCGGAAATCCCTGATGCGGATTACGATGCCTTGCTCACGCGCCTGGAAAAACTGGAGCAGGACTATGATCTGGTAACGCCGGATTCGCCCACCCAGCGGGTTGGGGCGGAGCCACTGACCCAGTTTACCCAGGTAACCCATGAAAATCCCATGCTGTCCCTGAGCAAGGTAAATACCGAGCAGGAGTTACGGGATTTTGAAGCCAGGATCAGCAAACGCCTGAATGATCCGGATGCCATCGAGTACAGTTGTGAACCCAAAGTGGATGGGGTCGCCGTCAGTCTGATGTATGCCAGCGGCGTGCTGGAGCGTGCCGCCACCCGCGGTGACGGAGTGACCGGCGAGGATATCACTCACAATGTGCGCACCATTGGCAATATTCCCTTGCGGCTGCAGCTTGCGAAGCCGCCAGAGCGGCTGGAAGTGCGGGGTGAAATCTTTCTGAGCAAACAGGGTTTTCAACGTATCAATACCCGGGCCAGCGAAGAAGGGCGCAAGGTGTTCGTCAATCCGCGCAATACTGCCGCCGGTGCGGTGCGCCAGCTGGACCCGCGCAATACCGCCAAAATACCGCTGCAAATGTATTGCTACAGCGTGGGTCTGGTGGAGGGCATGGAACTGCCGGATTCCCTCAGTGAGATATTTAATGAGCTGGAGGGTTTTGGCCTGCCGGTGAATCCGGAGCGGCAAACCCTGAAAGGCATCGATGCCTGTCTTGATTATTGCCTGCGTCTGTTGGACAAGCGCAATGGCCTGGATTATGAAATCGATGGTGCGGTCATCAAGGTCAACCGCCTGAGTACCCAGCAGGAGCTGGGTAATAATGCCCGTAGTCCGCGCTGGGCTACCGCCTATAAATTTCCCGCCGAAGAAAAGTCCACCCGGGTCATCGATGTGGAATTCCAGGTTGGGCGAACTGGCACCATTACGCCGGTGGCACGGCTGGAGCCAGTGTTCGTTGGCGGGGTCACGGTCAGCAATACCACCCTGCATAATATGGACGAGATCGACCGTCTTGGCTTGCGCATTGGTGATGAGGTGATCGTACGCCGAGCTGGCGATGTAATCCCCAAAATCGTCAAGGTCCTGTACCCGGAGAAGAACAAGAATCCCGGACAGATTGTAGTGCCCACCAGGTGCCCGGCCTGTGGCTCACCGGTAGAAAAAGACGGTGAAGTGCTGTATCGCTGCAGTGCCGGCATTATTTGCCCGGCCCAGCGCAAGGAATCCATCAAGCATTTTGCCTCCCGGGCAGCACTGGATATCGAAGGCCTAGGCGACAAGCTCATCGAGCAACTGGTTGATGACGGACGGGTGAACAATGTAGCTGATCTGTTCCGGCTCAAGCACAAGGAACTGGAACAGCTGGAGCGAATGGGTGCCAAATCCGCCGCCAAATTGATCGCCGCCATCGACAAGAGCAAAGCAACCAGCCTGCCACGCTTTCTCTATGCCCTCGGCATTCGTGAAGTGGGTGAGGCCACCGCCCTGGCCCTGGTTAATCACTTCGGTGATTTGCAGCCCATCATGGAGGCCAGTAAAGAGGCACTTGAAGAGGTGGCTGATATCGGCCCCATCGTGGCACAACATATCGAAACTTTTTTCGCCAACCAGGACAATCGTGCCCTGATTGAAGAATTGATTGCCCAGGGAGTGAGCTGGCCGGTAGTGGAAATAGACCACAGTGCCCAGGCACTCAAGGGCCAGACCTGGGTGCTGACAGGCACTCTGGAGCAGATGAGCCGCAACGAAGCCAAGGCCGAATTGCTGGCGCTGGGGGCCAAAGTAGCAGGTAGTGTGTCTGCCCGCACCGACTGCGTGGTAGCAGGGCCGGGAGCCGGTTCAAAGCTGGCCAAGGCGGAACAACTCAATATCAAAACGATTGATGAGGCGGAATTTCTCAGGCAATTGCAGGAATTGAAAACCAAATAGCCTGAAACACGTCTAAACTATTCAGCGGGTTTAGCTCTTTCACTTGGTTAAAACAGGTAGAGAGTGCAGCATGATACAAACAAGATTTTACAGAACCCTGTGTCTGATCAGCAGCACAGCCATTTTTCTGGGCTGCGTGGCCTCACAGCCGCGCAATGCCACCAATGTGTGCAGCATTTTTGAAGACCGGCGTGGCTGGTACCGGGCGGCCAAATCCTCAGAGCAACGCTGGGGCATTCCTGTGTCGGTCAATATGGCCTTTATCTATCAGGAATCTTCTTTTCGGGCCCGGGCCAAGCCGGAGCGCAATCGCATACTCTGGATAATTCCCGGACCACGCCCGTCATCGGCCTATGGCTATGCCCAGGCCCTGGACAGTACCTGGCAGGAATATGAATCACGTTCAGGCAATAATCGTGCGTCGCGCAGCAATTTCGATGATGCCATCGATTTTGTCGCCTGGTATAACGCCAGTTCACGCCGTCTCAGTGGTATTGCCGCAGATGATGCCCGTAATCTCTATCTGGCCTATCACGAAGGCAATGGCGGTTATCAGCGAGGTAGCTGGCGGGGCAAGGAGTGGTTGTTGAATGCCGCGGCCAATGTACAGGCCAATGCCGATCGCTTCGACTCGCAACTGAATCGCTGCCGCAGTGAGCTGGACAAAAACTGGTTTCAGCGTCTGTTTTCCTGATCGACACCGGGCAGACACTTCTATTGAATTCTATTTTCACGTTTTTCGGATAACGAGGCTTTAATGAGTTGGTGGGGCAAAGTTATTGGTGGCGCCTTTGGTTTTATGACCGGCGGTCCACTGGGCGCGATTCTTGGTGCCGCGCTTGGTAATTATTTTGATGAAGGTATGGATGGCCTGGCCTCTGGTCGAACCCTGGGGCCGGGTGCCACAGAAAGAGTCCAGTCGGTATTTTTTACCAGCACTTTCACCGTCATGGGCTATATCGCCAAATCAGATGGCCGGGTGACCCGTGATGAGATCCAGATGGCCGAGCGGGTTATGGGCCAGATGCAACTCAATGCCGGTCAGCGCAAGGTGGCCATCAATCTGTTCAATGAAGGCAAGAAAGCCGGATTCCCGATTCAGCAAGTGCTGGCCCAGTTCAAACAGGAAATGCATCGCCGCCGACATCTGTTGCAGATGTTCATGGAGATCCAGATTGCCACCGCCTTTGCCGATGGCCAGCTGGATGGCAAGGAGCAGGGCATATTGGAGCGCATCGCTGGCGAGCTGGGTTTTGATCAGCAGCAGTTTAATGACTTGCTCGGCCGGGTCAGCGGGCAGGCGCATTTCAGTGGGCAGCAGTCCATGTCCAGCCGCCTGGAGGCGGCCTATGAGCTGCTGGGTATTGAGGCCTCAGTCAGCGATCAGGAACTGAAGAAAGCCTATCGGCGACAGATGAACCAGCACCATCCTGACAAGCTGGTGGCCAAGGGACTGCCGGACGAAATGATCGAGATTGCCACGGAGAAAACCCAGGCCATCAAGGCGGCCTATGAACTGATCAAACAGCAGCGCCAGGCCGCCTGAGGCGTCATTGGCGCCGGTCCCGGGTGGCGAACAACCTGCCATAGACCCTGAGCCCGGAGAGGCTGTCGATGTCCTGAAGGGCCTGGGCCAGGCGTTCGGGCAAGTCTTCCGGCAATTCCGGCTTTCGTAGCAGTAATTCGATTTCCACGCCCTGTTCCAGATAATGCAAATCAACCCGCTGGATATCCTTATCCGCCAGCAGGCCTTGCCAGCGGCTGCGCACAGCGTCCAGTAACTGGCTACGCTCCGGCAACAGATTACGGGGATCCGGGCTGCCATGCTCCAGTTCCTCCGGATCGATATGGATAATCACGTCGGCAACATCACTGAACTGACCGATGAGCTGACGACTGACCATTGATCCCAATTGATGACCCTCACTGACGGTAATGCGCGGGTCCACCAACAGATGCAGTTCCAGTATCAGTTTGCCGCCGGAGGAGCGGCTGCGCAGGGAACTGAGTCCACGAATACCCTCGACACTGCGCACGCTCTCCTGAATCTGCTGTTGTCGTTCCAGGGGCACGGCGGTATCCACCAACTCCCGTATAGCATCCAGGCAGAGATCAAAGCCGATGCGGGCAATAAACAGGGCCACGACTGCAGCAGCCACGGTATCCATCCAGGCATAGCCCTGTTGGGCGGCAACAATACCGATAAACACTGCAATGGAAGTGATGGCATCGGAACGGCTATGCCAGGCGTTGGCCTTGAGCAGGCCTGAGTTCAGTTTTCTGGCTACGGCCATGGTGTAGTGGTAGATCCATTCCTTGGCGGCAATGGAGGCAGCGGCGAAGAGCAGGCCAGTCAGGGCCGGCACGGGAATTTCCACGCTGCTTTGCAGGCGCTGCAGGGCATCATAGAGAATGACCCCGGCAGTGGCGAAGAACACCATGCCCATCCCCACCGTGCCCAGGGTTTCAAAGCGACCGTGACCGTAGGGATGATTGTCATCTGCCTCACTATTGGCCAGGCGGGCCACGATCAGCACAAAGATGTCGGTGACGGCGTCCGTCAGGGAGTGAATGCCATCGGTGACCAGGGCAAAGGACTGGCTGAACAGGCCGCCAAGGATCTTGGCTACCCCCAAGAGGATGTCCAGCACCATGCCCACCACGGTAACGCGGGTGGATTCCTTGCGGGATTGTTCGAGCAGAGACTGATCAGAATTCATAGGCCGCTAACTGCACCGGGACGCGCTGATTCAGGAAGGCGGCTGGGGACTGCGCGGCAGACAAGCCGCAAAGAAAAAGCCCGGCAACTCGCGCTGCCGGGCTCAATATACTATCAAGGGAGAGATAAATGAAACAAAACCCACAATTTTGTATGACATCTACCTACACTTAATCAGACTGCATGCCGTGGTCAAAGTTCCCACCG
>JALEHB010000101.1 GCA_022763285.1 Pseudomonadales bacterium
TGGCGAAGAATGACGGTCATGGGGGTCTCCGGAGCAACAATGGATCGGACCCCCGAGAATAGCAGTTTCACCGGGCCGGCTCTATGCCGGCAAGCCCGGCAGATTGGCCCTAGCCTCGCTCCAGGGAAATCAGGTAATCAACCACTTCCAGCATTTGCTGGTAACCGCCGGCACCGGTCTGCACCACGTATTTGCCATTCACGTAGATGGAAGGTGTCTGGGCCCGGCCGTATTGCGCCATCAGGCGCTGGGCCTGGGAGACCCGGGTGCGAACCGAAAAGGAATTGAATACCCGGTCGAAGTCGGCTTGGGAGATGCCGCAGGATTCGAAGAAGTCCCGGATGGCCACCTCATTGTGCAGGCGATTACCCTGCTGGTGAAAGGCAGCAAAGAATGGATCATGGATTTGCTCCAGGGCATCCAGTGCCTCGGCCGCAAAGAAGGCCTGGGCGTGTATTTCAGTGAGGGGATTCCAGGCCGCCGGCAAACGCTTGTGGTCAATGTCTGCCCCTTGCTGGCGTTCCCAGTCAGCCATCAGGGGTTCGAAGGCATAGCAACCGGGGCAGCCATACCAGAACAGTTCAATCACTTCGATGCGGGAATCGTCCGCCGTCCTGACCGGCGTCTCCAGGCTGCGATAATGTTCACCTTCTATAAATCGCGCTGGCTGGGCAAGCGCGGACACACTGAGCCCCAGCAGCAGTAAACACAAACTTATTCTGATTTTCATAGCCTGACCACCTTGTTAGTTTGTTTTTGTCTGGCCCGATACTAGCGCAGAAGTCTCCATCAGGAGAACGACTTATTTGGCCGGGGCCGCTATCGGTCTCCCTGGCGAAACGGCAGCAGGCTCTCCGCCTGCTGCTGATAGTGTTCGATATGGCCGGACTCCTCCTCGACAAAGCGGGCAATGGCGGCAGCGAAATCAGGATTGGCGACCCAGTGGCTGGACCAGGTAGTGACCGGTTCAAAGCCGCGCTGGATCTTGTGCTCGCCCTGGGCGCCGGAATCAAAGCGCTTCAATCCCTCGGCAATGGCATAGTCCTGGCCCTGGTAGTAGCAGGTTTCAAAATGCAGAAACTGAAAATCCTGGGCTGAGCCCCAGTAGCGCCCGAACAGGGTATCGCTGGAACGGAAGAACAACGCCGCGGCTATCAGCCTTTGCTCCTTATAGGCGCAGACCATAAAGAGTTGCTCGGCCATGGTCTCGGACAGGGCACGAAAAAAGCCCGGGTTCAGATAGCCCTTCATGCCCCGCATCAGATAGGTAGATTGGTAAAAGGCGTAGAAGTCCTGCCACAGTGCGGCGTCTATTTCCGCCCCGCTCAGCCGGCGAAAGCTGATGCCGGCCGCAGCCACCCGCTGCCGCTCCTTGCGCAGATTCTTGCGTTTACGTGAAGCCAGGGTCGCCAGGAAATCATCGAAGTTTTGATAGTCCCGATTGAACCAGTGAAACTGGCAGGCACTGCGCGTCATCATGCCTGCCTGACTAAAGGCCTGCTGCTGCGATTGTTCGGGAAACAGCACATGCCAGCCTGATGCCTGGATACGATCGGCCAGTTCCTCGATGGCGTTTTTGGACTTCGCGATGATGGCCTCACTGTCTTCACCGGGCCTGATAAAGATGCGCTTGCCGGTGCTGGGGGTGAAGGGAATACTGGTGACGAATTTGGGATAGTAGTCCAGGCCATGGCTCTCATAGGCATTGGCCCAGGACCAGTCAAAAACATACTCGCCCCAGGAATTGTTCTTGCGGTACAGGGGCATTACCGCCACCGTTTCGTCCATGCCTGGTTCCACCCGTTTCACTACCACATGCTGCGGCGCCCAGCCGGTGGCGGCACTGATACAGGCGGAATCTTCCAGGGCATGGAGAAATTCAAAGCGTGTGAAGGGGTTGTCGGTGCCACTCAGGGCGTTCCAGGTTTCCTGGCCAATCTCACTGATACTGTCGACGAAACTGACGGCGTAATGCTGCATAGTGTGGTTTTCGACAATGGGTGCAGGAGCCCGGAAAAATCAGTAGCATGGCTCTGGTCTGCTACTCCAGCATACTTCAAGACTAATTTAACAGGTGCCGGGTGGAATCACCTAATCTCATACGCCGCATCGCGGATAACCTCTCAAAGCTGCGCAAGTCAGAAGCCAAGGTGGCGGACTATGTTCTTGCTCAGGCCTCCGATGTGATCAATATGCGGATCGCCGACCTGGCCGCCAATGCCGATGTGAGTGAACCCACGGTGATTCGCTTCTGCCGGGCTATCGGCTTTGACGGATTTCAGTCTTTCAAACTGCAGCTGGCCCAGCAACTGGTGATGGGCAGTGTCTATACCCAGTTTGCTGTGGACGATTCCGACACGGTCACGGATCTGCGCAACAAGGTTTTCGATTCCACCGTGGGTTCCCTGTTGACCGTACGTGATGAATTGGACCCGGATGTCCTGGAGAAAGCGATCAATACCATTGCCAATGCCCGGCGGGTGGAATTTTACGGCTTTGGTGCCTCCGGCTCGGTGGCCGCCGATGCCCAGCACAAGTTCTTCCGTCTGCAGCTTTCCACCGCCGCCTATACCGACCCCCATATCCAGCGCATGTCGGCAGTCTCACTGGGAGAAGGGGATGTGGTGGTGGCCATTTCCCAGTCCGGACGCACCAGTGCCTTGCTGGAATCGGTGGCCCTGGCCCGTGATGCCGGGGCAACGGTTATCGGCCTGGCTCCGGCCGACACGCCTATCTGCCAGCAATGCAGTATTCCCATAACCGTGAACATGGAAGAGGACCTGCAGGCTTCAACGCCAGTGTCATCCCGTATTGCCCATCTGGTGGTGATCGATGTGCTGGCCACCGGGGTCGCCAGACACCGCAAGCCGCTGCTGGAAGAGCATCTGGACAGACTGGAGAAAAGCCAGCGGGCGCTGCGAACAGGCGGCGCGAATCCGCCTGATTAAGCACCGGCTCAGGCTTATTCCACAGTAACGGATTTGGCCAGGTTTCGCGGGTGATCCACGTCCGTGCCTTTAACAATGGCTACATGGTAGGACAGCAGTTGCAGGGGCACGGTAAAGATAATCGGGTCGATCACATCCGGGGTGTGGGGAACATGAATCACCTTGGTGTTCTTGTCGCCCTCAAACTTCACGCTCTCATCGGCAAACACATAGAGCTTGCCACCGCGGGCACTGACTTCTGACAGATTGGCTCGCAGTTTCTCCAACAGATCATCATAGGGCGCCACGGCAATGACCGGCATGTCATTGTCCACCAGTGCCAGGGGCCCATGTTTGAGTTCACCGGAGGGATAGGCCTCGGCATGAATATAGGAAATTTCCTTGAGCTTGAGTGCTCCCTCCTTGGCAATGGGGTACTGGATACCACGCCCGAGAAACAGGCTGTGGTGTTTGTTGGAGAATGAGCGGGCCAGCTTCTTGATGGGCTTGCTCAGCTTCAGGGTCTTTTCCATGAGACCTGGCACCATGGCCAGCTCCTTGACCAGGGCTTTCTCATCTTTCTTGCTCAGACCCGTGCGCCTGCCCAGGGCAATACACAGAATCAGCAGACAAACCAGTTGGGTGGTAAAGGCCTTGGTGGAAGCGACACCGATCTCCTGACCGGCCATGGTCAAGAGGGTGAAGTCTGATTCCCTCACCAGGGAGCTGGTGGCCACATTACAGATGGCCATATAACCGATGTAATCCAGATCCCTGGCATAGCGCAGGGCCGCCAGGGTATCCGCGGTCTCGCCAGACTGGGAGATGGTTACGAACAGGGTGCCGGGCTGAACGATAATATCCCGGTAGCGAAAATCACTGGCAATATCGACGGTGCAGGGCAGCTTGGCGATGGACTCCAGCCAGTAGCGAGCCACCTGTCCGGCATGAAAGCTGGTGCCGCAGGCCACGATCTGCACATGTTTAACCTGGTCGAAAATCTCCGGCGCCTTGACCCCGAAGGCATTTTCCAGAATCTTGTCACTGGAAATACGGCCACTGAGGGTGTCGCGGATAACCTCGGGCTGCTCATGAATTTCTTTCAGCATGAAATGCTGGTGTTTGCCCTTGTCAGCAGCATCGCTGTGGCCCTGTACGGTAGTAATCTCCCGTTCCACTTTTTTATTGCCGTGCCAAATCTCAATGTTCTGCAAACCAACCTTGGCCACATCGCCTTCTTCCAGATAGATGAAGCGGTCGGTGACCTGGCCTAGAGCCAATGGGTCTGAGGCAATAAAGTTCTCGCCTATACCGACCCCGATCACCAGTGGACTGCCGGAACGTGCCACCACCAGATAGTCATCTTCGGAGTTATCGACTACACAAATACCATAGGCACCCTTGAGTTGCTTGATCGTGCGTCGCACCGCAGTGGCCAGACCCACCTTGCCGTCCTGCCGCTCCTTGTGAATCAGATGGGCAATAACCTCACTGTCGGTCTCAGTCTTGAACTTGTAGCCGGCCGCTTCCAGCTTTTCTCGCAGTTCCTTGTGATTTTCGATGATGCCGTTGTGCACCACAGCAATCTGGTCATGGGATGTATGGGGGTGGGCATTGGTATTGGAGGGCTTGCCATGGGTGGCCCAGCGGGTATGGGCAATACCGATCTTGCCGGAAATCTTCGACTTGATGGCAGAGTCCACCAGGGACTGCACCTTGCCAACGGTCTTCAGGGATTTGATCTTGTGACTGCTGTCGTTGATCAGTGCCATGCCGGCGGAATCATAACCCCGATACTCCAGGCGCTTGAGACCCTCCAGAAGGATACGGGTCACTTCCCGTTCCGCGATGGCACCGACAATTCCACACATAGCTAGTACTTCCTCGAATGCTGCACCCGGAAAGATCGCAGCCTTGTTAGCCCTGGCCCTTTACCGGACGCTTCCAGCCAGGAATATTACGTTGCTTGGCCCGGGCTACTGCCAGACTGTCAGCGGCAACATCTGTATTGATTGCCGAACCGGCGGCAACAAAACTGTTGTCTGCAAGATTCACCGGTGCAATCAGGACACTGTTGGAGCCGACAAACACATTATCGCCCAGAACAGTCTTATGTTTATTGGCCCCGTCGTAGTTGCAGAAGATGGTACCTGCACCGATATTACAGGCGCTGCCAATATCGGCATCACCAATATAGGCCAGATGATTGGCCTTGGAACCGGGGCCTATAACAGCCTTTTTAGTTTCCACAAAATTACCGATCTTGACACCATCGGCCAGCTTCGTGCCGGGCCGAAGACGGGCCACCGGACCTATACTGGCAGCACAGCCAATTTCGGTTTCATCAATATGACAGCCCGGTAATATCACCGACTCATCGCCAATGCTGGTATTGCTGATAACACAGTTGGCGCCAATACTGACGCCATTACCCAGTTTCACCTTGCCCTCAAAAATCACATTGATGTCAATTTCGACATCCTGACCGCAGAGAAGTTCGCCACGAATATCCACCCTGGCCGGGTCTCTAAGTGTGACACCTGCCTCCAGAAGTTGCTTGGTCTGCTGCATTTGATAATGTCGCTCCAGCAATGCCAACTGAGCCTTGTCGTTAACACCCATCACTTCCAGTTCGTTATCTGCCTGAATGGCTTTTACTTCCAGGCCATCGGCAACAGCCAGGGCAATGATGTCGGTGAGGTAGTATTCCTGTTGTTTGTTGCTGTTGCCGATTCGCTGTAACCAGTCCCCGAGTCTCGCCGCCGGAATAGCCATGATGCCTGTATTCACTTCATTAATGAGCCGTTGCCCTGCCGAAGCATCTTTGTGTTCAACAATACTTTGTACGGCCGCGCTGTCATCGCGAACGATGCGGCCGAAACCCTCAGGTGCAGTACTGATGACACTAAGCACCGACACATTCTCCTGGCCGGTCTCATTGAGTAAGGACTGCAGGGTGGCGGGGCTGATAAGGGGTACATCACCAAACAGGACCAGGACGATGTTATCGTCCTGGTCCTGATCGATATGGGGGATTGTTTGCTGCACAGCATGGCCGGTACCCAGCTGTTGTTCCTGCAGCACCCAGTTGATTCCACTATTCGGGTAGTGTGCCTGAATAGCCTCGGCGCCATAGCCTATGACCACATGGATGGCAGCTGGATCAAGCTCCCGGGCCGTGGCCAGCACATGGGACAGCATGGCTTTGCCACCGATGCTGTGCAGCACCTTTGGCTGACTGGAATTCATGCGGGTGCCTTTGCCCGCAGCAAGGATAACGACTTCCACCTGTAGTGACTCTCTGTTTTATCTGGCTTGAAAGACTGCTTGATGGAAAAGAGAGTACCAAAAAAAAAGGTAGCCAGTGCTACCTTTTTCTTTAAACCTGTCCGGGGCCAGAGCGGCGCTGACTTACAGCTTCTTGATCTGCCTCAGGGCACGCAGCTGGGCAGCCGCCTCTGCAAGTTGGGCGGCAGCGGTGGAGTATTCGAAATCGGCGTCTTGCTGCGCCATGGCACGCTCAGCCGCTTCCTTGGCTTCGATTGCTGCGGCTTCGTCCATATCGCCAGCACGAAGAGCGGTATCCGCCAGCAGAGTGGCAACACCACGCTGAACTTCCAGATAACCACCGGAGACATAGAAAACTTCCTCTTCGCCGCCTTCCTTGATCAGTCGAACCGGACCGGGGATAAGACCGGTTAGCAGCGGGGCGTGACCGGGGGCGATACCCAGGTCACCGAGTGAACCTGCAGCAACAATCATTTCCACGCGACCGGAGAAAATATTTTCCTCTGCGCTTACGATGTCGCAATGCATTGTCATAGCCATTTTTTGAGCTCCATTGTCCGTAGCTTACCGGACAATCCTTTTCTGTCAGTTTGTCCGGGACTTCATGGTTTATGACCCAAAAAGTCCCGATAAGTTTCCTGCCGGTAAGAACCTAGTCGTTCTTCAGGGACTCGGCCTTTTCAACCGCTTCTTCGATGGTACCTACCATGGAGAAGGCCTGTTCAGGCAGATGGTCGTAGTCACCATTGAGGATGCCTTTAAAGCCGGCAATGGTGTCTTTCAGGCTGACATATTTACCAGGCTGGTTGGTGAAAACCTCGGCCACAGTAAAAGGCTGGGACAGGAACTGGGAGATCTTACGGGCCCGGGCCACGATCTGCTTGTCTTCTTCAGACAGCTCGTCCATACCCAGAATCGCAATAATGTCTTTCAGTTCTTTATAGCGCTGCAATACAGTTTGCACGCCACGGGCTGTTTCGTAATGCTCGGTACCAATAACCAGCGGGTCCAACTGACGAGATGTGGAGTCCAGCGGGTCAACCGCAGGATAAATACCCAGAGCAGCAATATCACGGGACAGTACAACCGTTGCATCAAGGTGAGCAAAGGTGGTGGCCGGTGAGGGGTCAGTCAAGTCATCCGCCGGTACATAGACCGCCTGGATAGAAGTAATGGAGCCGGTCTTGGTGGAAGTAATTCGTTCCTGCAGGGCACCCATCTCTTCTGCCAGAGTCGGCTGGTAACCTACCGCAGAAGGCATACGACCCAGTAGTGCAGATACCTCGGTACCCGCCAGGGTATAACGGTAGATGTTGTCGACAAACAGCAGTACATCACGGCCTTCGTCACGGAATTTCTCCGCCATGGTCAGACCGGTCAAGGCAACACGCAGACGGTTACCGGGTGGCTCATTCATCTGACCGTAAACCATGGATACCTTGGACTCGCCTTCCAGGTTAACAACTCCGGATTCCTGCATCTCGTAGTAGAAATCATTACCTTCACGAGTACGCTCACCTACACCGGCAAAGACTGACAAACCGGAGTGGGCCTTGGCGATGTTGTTGATCAGTTCCATCATGTTGACGGTCTTGCCTACACCGGCACCACCGAACAGACCAACCTTACCACCCTTGGCAAAGGGGCAAACAAGGTCGATTACCTTGATGCCTGTTTCCAACAGCTCGTTGGTAGCAGACAGCTCATCGTAAGCTGGTGCTTCGCGGTGAATCGGCATTTTTTCCTTTTCACCGATAGGACCACGTTCGTCGATGGGGCGGCCCAATACGTCCATGATGCGACCCAGGGTTTCATGACCAACTGGTACAGTAACCGGAGCACCGGTGTCATTCACATTCAGGCCACGCTTGAGACCCTCGGTAGAACCCAGAGCAATGGTTCGTACGATGCCGTCGCCCAGCTGCTGCTGAACTTCCAGGGTAATCTCGGTATCGTCTACTGTCAGGGCATCATAAACCTGGGGCACGGCCTCGCGTGGAAATTCCACGTCGATAACAGCACCAATGATTTGTACGATTCGACCGCTACTCATGTCCGGTTCCTCTTAAATTCACGTTCACTTACAGTGATAGTCTAAAATTTTACTGAAACGTTAAACGGCTGCTGCGCCGCTAACGATTTCTGACAATTCCTGGGTAATGGAGGCCTGTCGGGCCTTGTTGTATACCAGTTCCAGCTCTTCAATAAGATCACCAGCATTGTCGGTGGCGTTCTTCATGGCCAGCATCCGGGCTGCCTGCTCACAGGCATTGTTTTCCACCACGGCCTGGTAAACCTGGGATTCGATATAGCGCTGCAGAATGCCTTCAAGAAGCTGTTCTGCCGAAGGCTCATAGATATAGTCCCAGGGAAATGCCCGATCCATCTCGTCTTCTTCAGACGGTGGCAGGGGCAACAGCTGCTCAATGGTTGGTTCCTGGGTCATGGTATTGACGAAGGTGTTGCTTACCACACTCACCTGGTCCAGATCCCCTGACTCGAACTTGTCCAGCATGACGCGAACAGCACCAATCACATCGGACAACTCTGGCGCTTCACCGATATCACGCTGGGAAGCCACCACATTGCCGCCATAGGAGTTAAAAAAGGCCCCCGCCTTGGCACCTATGACACAGAGGTCGATCTCAACACCCTTTTCATTCCACTGCTTCATTTCAGTCACAAGGGTCTTGAACAGATTGACGTTGAGGCCGCCACACAATCCCCGGTCAGTAGAAACCACGATGAAGCCTATACGCTTGATTTCGCGGCTCTCGAAGAAGTGGTGACGGTACTCCGAGGTGGAGTGGGCGATGTGGCCAATCACGGAACGAATGCGACGGGCATAAGGTTTGCCAGTCTCCATGCGGTCCTGTGCTTTGCGCATCTTGCTCGCCGCGACCATTTCCATGGCGCTGGTGATCTTCTGAGTGTTCTTGATACTCGAGATCTTGGAGCGTATTTCTTTGCCGCCAGCCATTGCCTTTATCCGCCTCTGCTGTGATTTGGTTAGTTACTAAAGTGTTTGCTTTACTATCAGCGCCTGAGCTGTCTTACCAGGTCTGGGTCGCCTTGAACTTATCGATGGCCGCCTTGAACTGTGCTTCGATGTCGTCGTTCCAGTCGCCAGTCTCGTTGACCTTGGCCAGCAAGTCGCCGTGCTCGCTGTTCATGTAGGACAACAGGGCTGCTTCGAAATCCAGAACCTTGTTCAGTTCCACGTCTTTCAGGTAGCCGCCGTTGGCTGCATAAATGGAGACACCCATTTCCGCAATGGACAGGGGCGAGTACTGTTTCTGCTTCATCAGCTCGGTGACGCGCTGACCGTGTTCCAGCTGGGAACGGGTCGCTTCGTCCAGATCCGATGCAAACTGGGCAAAAGCCGCCAGTTCACGATACTGGGCCAGGGCGATACGAATACCACCACCCAGCTTCTTGATGATCTTGGTCTGGGCGGCACCACCCACACGGGATACGGAGATACCCGGGTTCATGGCGGGGCGGATACCGGAGTTGAACAAGTCAGTTTCCAGGAAGATCTGACCGTCAGTAATGGAGATCACGTTGGTGGGTACGAAAGCAGATACGTCACCGGCCTGGGTTTCAATGATGGGCAGAGCCGTCAGTGAACCGGTCTGGCCTTTCACTTCACCATTGGTGAACTGTTCAACGTAGTTAGCGTTTACTCGCGCCGCACGCTCCAGAAGACGGGAGTGCAAGTAGAATACGTCACCGGGATAGGCTTCACGACCCGGGGGACGACGCAGCAGCAGGGAGATCTGGCGATAGGCCCAGGCCTGCTTGGTCAGGTCATCATAAATAATCAGGGCATCCTGGCCGCGGTCGCGGTAGTACTCGCCCATGGAGCAACCGGAGTAGGGGGCAATAAACTGCATGGAAGCCGGATCAGAGGCAGAAGCCGCAACCACGGTGGTGTATTCCATGGCGCCATGCTCTTCCAGCTTGTTCACCACATTGGCGATAGAAGAGGCTTTCTGACCAACCGCAACATAGACACACTTAATGCCTTTGCCTTTCTGATTGATGATGGTGTCGATGGCGATGGCGGTCTTGCCCACCTGACGGTCACCAATGATCAACTCACGCTGGCCGCGACCCACCGGAGTCATGGCGTCGATTGATTTCAGACCGGTTTGCACCGGCTGATCAACAGACTGACGGGCAATAACACCAGGTGCAACCTTTTCAATCGGGTCAGTCATCTTGGCTTCAACCGGGCCCTTGCCGTCGATGGGCTTACCCAGGGCATCGACCACACGGCCTTCCAGTTCCGGGCCAACCGGTACTTCCAGAATACGGCCGGTACAACGACAGGTCTGGCCTTCTTTCAGGCTCAGGTAGTCGCCCAGTACCACGGCACCCACTGAATCACGCTCGAGGTTAAGCGCCATACCATAGATGCCGCCTTCGAATTCGATCATCTCACCGTACATCACATCAGCAAGACCATTGATGCGGATAATACCGTCAGAAACACTGACGATGGTGCCCTCATTCTTGGCCTGGGCAGTGACGTCCAGCGAGTCTATACGCTGCTTGATAATTTCACTGATTTCGGATGGATTCAGTTGTTGCATGCTTGTTTCCTTTGTTCCCGAGCGTTTCAGGAATTGATTGATTCAGTCAACTTGGCGAGTTTGCCGCGCACAGAACTGTCGATCACCATGTCACCGGCACGTACCACAGCACCACCGATCAGGCTTTGATCGGTGCGGGTAGCCAGCTTCACTTCCCGCTGCAAGCGAGTCTTGAGGGCGGCGGCCAGCTTGTCGGCAACCTCCTGGCTGATCTCGTAGGGAGTGAGCACTTCTACATCGAGTGATTTTTCCTGTTGGGCTCTCAGGTTTTCATAAATCCTGGCTATTTCAGCGAGCAGGGCGATGCGCTTGTTTTCTGCCAGCAGGCGCACATAGTTCTTGCCCTTGTCATTCAACTCATCGCCACAGATATCGATAAAAGACTCCGCGACCTGCTCTGAGGTCAAAGCTGGAGCCTGCAGCAATAATTGCACACGCTCCTGCCCAGTGATGGCTGCCGCCAGCGCGAGCATGCGCGACCAGTCATTCAGGGCATTGTCTTCAAGGGCTACCTGAAACGCTGCCTTGGCATAGGGTCGTGCCACTGTGGTTAATTCGGCCATTTGTAGTGCCTTATCCGGTTCCTGATCTCTGAATTACAGTTCGTTGGCGAGCTTGCTGAGCATTTCTTCGTTGGCGGCTTGGTCCACGGATTTTTCCAGAATCTTTTCCGCCCCCGCCACAGCCAGTGCAGCCACCTGCTCGCGCAGTTGCTGTTTGGCCCGATTTATCTCCTGCTCAATTTCTGCATTGGCTCCGGCGATGATGCGCTGGCCTTCTTCGCGAGCCTGTTCCTTGGCCTCGTCGACGATCTGGGCTGCCCGCTTGTTGGCAGATTCAATAATTGAAGCCGCTTCCTGCTTGGCCTCTTTCATCTGCTCAGTGGACTTTTCCTGGGCCAGCTCGAGGTCTTTTTCCGCTCGTTCTGCAGCTTGCAGACCGTCGGAAATTTTCTTGGCGCGCTCTTCCAGAATGGCCACGATGGGGGGCCAGACAAATTTCATGCAGAACCAGACAAAGAACGCAAAGGCGATACTTTGTCCGATAATGGTAGCGTTGAGATTCATGAAGCGTCTCCTTCAGTCTTGGTTAACAACTGCCCTGCCAGGGCAGGACTGATCAGTCGTTTCCCTTAGAGAAAAGGATTGGCGAAGATGAACAGGAACGCGATACCCACACCGATGATGGAAATTACGTCCACGAACGCAGCAACCAGGAAGAACTGGGTTTGCAGCTTCGGTGCAAGTTCCGGCTGACGAGCTGAGCTTTCGATCAGCTTGCCACCCAGGCTGCCGAACGCAACCGCTGTGCCGGCTCCGCAGATACCGAAAATGATGGCAGCTGCCAGCAGAGTAAAAGCCTGTACTGTTTCCATTAGAGTCTCCGTGTTTTTACAAGGTAGTCTTGAGTGTATTAATTAAAAAATCAGTGGTCCGTATGGGCCTGGTCCAGATAGACAATCGTCAGCATCATGAACAGGTAGGCCTGCAGGGTCACAATCAGAATATGAAAAACCGCCCAGGGAAAATGCAGTGGTAACTGCCAATACCCCAGCAGGGCAATAACGAGAAAAATCGTCTCACCCGCAAAAAAGTTTCCGTAAAGTCGCAGCGCCAGAGATACCGGCTTGGCCAGAAAGCCTGGCAATTCCAGCAGCAGGTTCAGGGGTACGGCGTATTTTCCAAAAGGATGAAAGGCAAACTCACCCAGAAAACCACCCAGCCCTTTAATCTTTATGCTGTAAAAAATAATCAGGAAGAACACACTGACGGCGAAACCGAGCGTAATATTCAAATCGGTTGTAGGTACGGCCCTGAAATAGGCATGGGAGTCGCCCATGGCCGTCTGTGCCAGCAAGGGTATCCAGTCAACTGGCACAAGATCCATGCTGTTCATCAGGAAAATCCAGCAAAAGATTGTCAGTGCCAGCGGGCCAATCAGATTGTTTCGAGCATGAAAACTGCTCTTGACACTGTCCTGCACCATTTCCACGGTAACTTCGAGAATGCTCTGCCAACTGGCTGCTTTGGGTGCATCAACAGTCATGCGGCTGATTACAAAGCGTGACAGACCAACAAACAGTGCACCGAGAAGCACCGACATCAACATGGAGTCGACATTGATAGCCCAGAAGCCCATTTCAGCGGCTTCTTCCGGGGAGTGTGCAAACCCCCAGTGACCATCAATCTTGCCAAATGTCAGATTGGTCAGGTGGTGAGATACGTATTCAGTTGCGGTTTGTTCCGCGCCGTCAGCTGCTGCCATGATGGAACGAGCTTCCTCTCGCTAAACTAGTTAGTCCGGTTCTGTTTCAAGTCCCGGCCTGGTTATAGGTTTTCACCACATGCATGGTAGTTCCCATCCCGACCAGATATACCCCTATATAGCCCACAAACCCCAATAAAGGTGATGCTGCAGGCACATAGATAAAGGTCAGTGCAAAACCGACCCCACTCAGGAGAATTTTATAAGCCTCTCCCGAGATGAATTCTTTTACTATTTGCTCAGTGGCGGAAGCACCCCGATATTTGAAGGCCTTCAGCGTAAACACTGTACTGGCAAACCAGCAGATCAGACCACCCAGACCCAGTGACAGGGCAGCGTCTGCACCCGACAATCCGAAACCGGCCAGGACAAGCAGGACCACCGCGCCAAACTGGCCGGCGATAATGCTGGAAATGGAAGGAGCCTTGATAGTAGTCACGATAAGAATTACGGACCTAGCTCTCTTTCAGGTTCGCCTGTCTGGGTGTTACTTTTCCGGTGCCTTTTCGAGGCCTTTCCGTTGCCTTTTGCATCGTTTTCAGCGTCCTACACTCGCTGAAAACCCGGAAAATTCAGTGCTTTTTTGAGTCCGCCAGACTCAAAGCACGCGCATTATAGGGACTTTGTTATAGGCAATCAACTACGCCGTATTATCAGTTAATATGCGACAAAATGCCGTCTAATTCGTCCAAACTGTTGTATTTAACCACCAGCTTCCCTTTTCCCTTGGCACTGTGCTGAATCAGTACTTTGGCACCCAGTTTGTCCGCCAGGCTATCTTCCAGAGACTTGATATCCGGATCTACCGGAGTCTCCTGTTTGCCACCACTGGCGGCTTCCTGGGTGAGGCGGCGAACCAGGGCTTCTGTCTGGCGAACCGACAAGCCGCGACCCGAGACGGTGCGGGCAGCCTGGGACTGCTGCTCATGGGGCAAGGCCAGCAGGGCACGGGCATGGCCCATCTCCAGATCACCGTGTTCCAGCATGCGGCGTACATCGATATTCAGGCCCATCAGGCGAATCAGGTTTGTAACAGTGGCACGGGATTTACCCACGGCGTCGGCCACTTCCTGCTGAGTCAGTTCAAATTCGTCCTGCAGGCGTTTCAGGGCCATGGCTTCTTCGATGGGATTGAGGTTTTCCCGCTGGATATTCTCAATCAGGGCCATGGCGATGGCGGCTTCATCCCCCACCGGCTTGATAATGGCAGGAATGGTATCCAGGCCGGCCAACTGGGTGGCTCGCCAGCGACGCTCACCGGCGATGATTTCAAATTTGTCGGCGGATATGGGGCGCACCACGATGGGTTGCATGACACCCTGTTTCTGGATGGAGTTGGCCAACTCCTCCAGGGCTTCTTCATGCATGTCGGTGCGGGGCTGGTACTTGCCGCGCTGGATCAGATCGACGGGAATATTGCGCAGATCACCATCTTTGGCAGCGCTTGGCTGACTGCTGGCCTGTTCTGATGCCTGTTTGGGTTTGCCCAGCAGACTGGCCATGGTCTGGGTACTGCCACTGGAAAGCAGGGCATCCAGACCCTTACCTAATTTCTTCTTGTCGTTCATTGTTCAATCACCCCGTCCGGGACTGCCTGTCAGCCAGAAATTCTGGCCGCCTCATCATTACGGCGCAGCATCTCCCCGGCCAGCGCCAGATAGGCGATGGCGCCACGGGACTGTCGATCATAGCTGATGACCGGCTTGCCATAGCTGGGCGCCTCTGCCAGGCGCACATTGCGCGGTACCACCGTGCGGTAAACCGCATCTCCGAAGTAGTTGAACAATTGCCCGTTTACTTCGGTAGTCAGTTTGTTACGCGGGTCATACATGGTGCGCAGTATACCCTCAATGCGCAGATCGGGGTTCAGGGTATCCTTGATCGCCGAGATGGTATCCATCAGGGCGGACAGGCCTTCCAGGGCATAGTATTCGCATTGCATGGGAATGACGACACCATCGGCGGCCACCAGGGCATTGACCGTCAGCATATTCAGGGAAGGCGGGCAATCAATCACAATAAAATCATAATCCGCTCGCACCTGTTCGACGATCTGGCGCAGGCGCAGCTCCCGGTTGTCGGCACTGATCAACTCCACCTCAGCCGCCACCAGATCGCCATTGGCAGGTAGCAGGTCGTAATCCACTGCCTCGGGTTTGACCACCACATCGGCAAAGGCTGCCCGTTCGGTCAGCAGATCATAGACTGAAAGTTCGAGTTGGGATTTATCCACCCCACTGCCCATAGTGGCATTGCCCTGGGGATCCAGATCGATCAACAGGACATTCTTGCGGGTGACCTTGAGGGAAGCGGCGAGATTCACCGAGGTTGTGGTCTTGCCAACGCCACCCTTCTGATTGGCTATAGCTAGAGTTTTGCTCACAATTCCGTTTAAACCTTTAATCTCTGTTACTGCCGACTATCATGAAAAAGTCGTCGGTCTGATGGGTCGCATTCACACCCTGGCCTGAAACCGGCTCAGGATACAGCGCGGTTTATTTCGATCAGATGACGCTCTGAATCCTCAGCAGGAATTTGAAGCCGATGGATTGCAGTGACATCAAATCCGGCAGGGAGCTGTGCGAGTTCCTCTTCCGGGTAACGGCCTTTCATGGCCAGAATAGTCGTCCGGGGTTCCAGCAAATGCCGTGAAGCCCTGATGATATCCACAATAGAGGCAAATGCACGACAAGTCACAATATCAATTTGCCGGTCGTTTTGATAGTGCTCCACCCGACAATTTTCAATTTCCACATTGTCCAGTTGCAGGGCCAGTTTCACCTGAAACAGGAAGCGGGTTTTCTTGCCATTACTGTCCATCAGAATAAAACGACGATGGGGGTTGGCGATGGCCAGGGGAATGCCCGGCAGGCCTGCACCGGTTCCTACATCCAGAATGGTTTGGCCCTGCAAATATTCCGAGATCGCCAGACTGTCGAGAAAATGCCTGGATTCCAGATGAGGCAGGTCGGTGGCACTGATGAGATTGAAGCTGCGATTCCATTTGCGCAGCAATTTGGCGTACTTGAGCAAAGCCTTGATTTGCTCATCAGACAAGGTCAGTTCTGCCTGAGCAAGTAACTCGCTCAGCCCTGAGGCTTTCCTGCTCACTTTGAATCCAGGGCCCTATACCGCTTGCTGCCGTTGCCGGGGCTGCTTCTTGAGATAAATCAGCAACAGGGAAATGGCCGCCGGAGTCATGCCGGGAATACGTGAGGCCTGACCGATATTGGCTGGCCTTGCATCCTTGAGTTTCTGCTTCAACTCATTGGACAGGCCTTGCATGGAATCATAATCCAGATCCTCGGGTAACAGCGTGCCCTCCTGTTTTTTCAGGCGCTCAATCTCTTCACTCTGGCGATCAATATAACCCTGGTACTTGATCTGGATCTCGGCCTGCATGGCCGCCTGGCGACCAGTGGCAGTGCCGTCATGCAGTTCAACTTCTGCTGCGGCCAGCAAGGCAGGCATCTCCACCCTGGGTCGGGCCAACAGATCCGCCAGACTGTATTCACGGGACAGGGGCTTTTCCAGCAAGGGGTTGATGCGGCTGGCAGCGTCGCTGTCCGGTTGAATCCAGGTACTGCGAAGTTGCTGCAAGCTATTTTCAATCTTTTCCTGCTTCTCGTTCAAAAACTGCCAGCGCTTCTCATCGACGACGCCCATCCTGTAACCGGCCTCGGTCAATCTGAGATCGGCATTGTCTTCCCTGAGGGTGAGACGATATTCCGCACGACTGGTAAACATACGATAGGGTTCATTGGTACCCAGAGTAATCAGGTCGTCCACCAGTACACCGATATAGGCCTGGTCACGACGAGGACACCAACTCTCGATGCCACGCACTGCCAGACCGGCATTGAGTCCGGCTAACAAACCCTGGGCGGCTGCCTCTTCATAGCCGGTGGTGCCATTGATCTGACCGGCAAAATACAGGCCCTCGATGAACCGGGTTTCCAGAGAGCTGTGCAAATCCCGCGGATCAAAAAAGTCGTATTCAATGGCATAACCGGGACGGGTGATATGGGCGTTTTCAAAACCACGAATATGGCGCAGCATTTCTACCTGAACATCAAAGGGCAGGCTGGTTGAAATACCATTGGGATAAAGCTCATGGGTATTCAGACCTTCCGGTTCAACAAAAATCTGATGGGAGTTTTTGTCGGCAAAACGCATGACCTTGTCTTCAATGGAAGGGCAATAACGCGGACCGGTGCCTTCAATGATGCCGGTGTACATGGGGGAGCGATCAAGCCCGCCCCTGATGATTTCATGGCAGGCTTCATTGGTGGAGGTGATATAACAACTCACCTGGCGCGGGTGTTGTTCGACATTGCCAAGAAAAGACATTACCGGCAGGGGTGAGTCACCCAACTGCTCTTCCATCACGGAAAAATCGACAGTACGGGCATCCACTCGCGGCGGCGTACCGGTTTTTAACCGATCGACCCGGAATGGCAGTGCCCGCAATCTTTCTGCCAGGGCAATGGAAGGTTGATCACCGGCACGCCCACCCGATGAATTCTGCATGCCAATATGAATCTTTCCGCCAAGAAAGGTGCCAGTTGTCAGTACAACCCTGGCTGCCCGAATCTTCAGGCCCATCTGGGTAACGACGCCGGCGACCCTGTCATTCTCGATAATCAGGTCATCAACCGATTGTTGAAACAGGCTGAGATTGGGCTGATTCTCCAGAATCTCCCGAATGGCAGCCTTGTATAAAACCCGGTCAGCCTGGGCCCGGGTAGCCCGAACCGCAGGACCCTTGCTGGCATTGAGCACCCGAAACTGGATACCGGCCCGATCGATGGCAGTGGCCATGGCTCCACCGAGAGCATCGATTTCCTTGACCAGGTGACTCTTGCCGATGCCACCAATGGCTGGATTACAGGACATTTGACCGAGGGTTTCGATGCTGTGGGTCACCAGCAGGGTCGATACACCCTGACGTGCAGCAGCCAGTGCGGCTTCGGTACCGGCATGTCCGCCGCCCACCACTATCACATCGTAGCTGTTGCTGAATTCCATGGTTCGATCCTGTGTTGACCCCGACAATCGGGGCCTCTCGTGTTCAGGGGCTGTGCAGTATATAGATTAATCAGCAAAAGTGAATGGCCTGAATTGAAGACAATTGATCCACACTGATTAACAAATAATCTTGATAATTAATAAATAGTATATAGAGAGAAAGAGTATTGATGTTGTTATTGATAGGGACGCTGTTTTCTGTGCATAAGCCGGAAAACTACCCCACTGGCAGGCACTTGGCGCAAGTATAAGCCGGTGTGCAAGTCAGTGACAGGCTGGGCAACAGGCCTTGATGGGCTGTGCATGGAATCTGCTCTGCCAGGGCCGGCTGTGTTTTATCCCAAGCTTTCCACCGTTGATAAAGTGTAAAGGTGCAGTTGCCAACAGGCTTGTCCCCAGGCCGAAGAGGGATGGGGATTATTTGCCGACACAGAAGCTGGAAAAAATTTTCCCCAACAGGTCGTCGCTGGTCATTTCACCTGTGATTTCCCCCAGGTGTCGCTGGGCCAGCCTCAGATCCTCGGCAATCAACTCCAGTTGTGAGGACTCACTTACCCCCTTAATCGCTTTTTTCAGGTATTCTTCGGCGCTTTTCAGGGCGGTGATATGACGCTCCCGGGCCACAAAGCTGCCTTCATTGGCCGCCTTGAATCCGACACAGTTTTGCAGATGAGTTTTCAACAGATTTATCCCCAGATTTTCCTGCACTGAAAGTCGAATTACTGTGAGATCAACGCCTTGATAGCTTGTGGACTCACTGTGGGCATGTGAATCCTCCAGCAGGTCGATTTTATTCAGTATCACTGTGGTTCGTTTCAGCACATCCTCCAGCTGATCATCATCCAGTTTGTTCAACTCCAGGGGCTCGAGAATGGCTTTCATGCGACGGGCTGCAGTTTTGGCATCCACTACCAGCAGAATCTGGTCGGCGGTCTGCATGGCCAGCCGCGCCCTTCTCACCCCTTCTTGCTCCACCAGGTCATCACTGTGGCGCAGACCGGCGGTGTCGGTGATGTGCACCGGCATGCCGGAGAGGGTGATTTCCTGTTGCAACAGGTCTCGGGTGGTACCCGGGATATCAGTCACAATGGCGCTGTCCTGCCCGGAAAGCGCATTGAGCAAACTGGATTTGCCGGCATTGGGTTTTCCGGCGATAACGATGGACATGCCATCCTTGAGCAGGGCTCCCTGCCTGGCCTGGGCAATGATGTGGTCCAGATCCCGCTGCGCTGCAGCCAACTCCAGGGCGACGCCGGTGTCTTCCATGACATCGATGTCTTCATCAGAGAAATCAATGGCGGCTTCCACGTTGATACGGATGGTGGTGATTCGTTCCACCAGATCGTTTATACGACGGGAAAACTCACCCTGGAGGGTGCGCATGGCGGATCGGGCAGCTTGTTGTGAGGCTGAATCGATCAGGTCGGCAATGGCTTCGGCCTGCACCAGATCGATTTTGTTATTCAAAAATGCCCGTTCAGAAAACTCACCGGGCAGAGCGAGTCTGGCACCGAGGGAACGGCAACGTTCCAGCAGCAGATTCAGTACCTGCAGTCCTCCATGTCCCTGAAACTCCACCACCTCTTCTCCGGTATAGGAATTCGGGGTGGGAAAATAAAGGACGATGCCCTGGTCAATAGCCTGCCCTTCACCATTCAGAAAAGAACAGTAGTGGGCGTGGCGGGGTTCGGGTTTCAGGGGCAGCATCTGCAGGGCGATGTCCAGGGCATCATGGCCGGACAGTCGGACGATACCAACGCCACTGCGACCGGGTGCGGTCACAATGGCGCAAATAGTGTCGTCGTTATGCTGGGGCATCATTGCGCTGGCTGACCCTCACAAGCGGTTTGTTGCTGACGGGATAAATACCAGGCAGGATGCCGGGGCACCAGCAGCGCACTGTGCTGCTGAGCTCTTATTTGGCACCCTTGGCAGCATGCTCGGCATCGAGCTTGCGAGTGATGTACCACTGCTGGGCAATACCCAGCAGACCATTGGTGAGCCAGTACAGTACCAGACCTGCGGGGAACCACAGAAACAGCACGGTCATGGCGATGGGCATGAATTTCATCACCTTGGCCTGCATGGGGTCGGCCGGAGTCGGGCTCAGGCTGGTTTGCAGATACATGGTGACACCCATCAACAATGGCAGGATGAAATAGGGGTCGCGCACAGACAGGTCATTCAGCCAGAGCATAAAAGGTGCATGGCGCAACTCAACGCTTTCCATCAATACCCAATACAGGGCGATGAAGACTGGCATCTGCACAAGCATGGGCAGACAACCACCGAAGGGGTTGATCTTCTCCTTCTTGTACAGATCCATGGTGGCCTTTTGCAGCTTCATCTTGTCATCGCCATAGCTCTCTTTCAGCTGCTGCATCTTCGGCATCAGACGTCGCATGCCAGCCATGGACCGGTACTGGGTTTCACTCAGTTTATAGAAAGCAGCCTTGACCAGTACCGTCAGCAAAATGATGGAGAAACCGTAGTTACCAACGAAGTCCTCGATCTGGCGCAATACCCAGTAAATAGGTGCCGCCAGGAACCACAGGAAACCGTAATCGATGGTGAGATCCAGATTGGGCGCAATCTCAGCCAGGGCATACTGATCCTTGGGGCCGGCATAATACTGGATGGTCTGGCTGCCGCTCTCACCGGCCGGCACTGAAAAGGCAGAACTGGTGAAGACACCGAAGTACTGGTTGGCATTATTGCGGCGAGTACTGAAGCGATTAACGGTGTCAGTGGAGGGCACCCAGGCAGAGATAAAATAGTGCTGACTGAAACCCATCCAGCCGCCTTCCATTTCATGATTGGGAACCCCGTCATTGATATCGTCGAACTCAATCTTGATATAGGGGTCGTCATTGCTGGTGGTGACAAAGCCGAGATAAGTGCGCCCGAATCCGCCGGCATCGCTGGGGTCGTCAAATTCATCCCGTTTGATCTGACCAAAGACATTGCCCTGCCAGTCGCTGGCGCCGGCGTTGTCGACAAGATAGGAAATATCAATCAGATAGCTGCCACGGGTAAAGGTGAAGCGTTTGGTGATGGTGACACCGTCTGTGCTCTGTGTAACCAGATCAACCTGCAGGGAATCGGCATTGTCCGACAACTCATAGGAATCGGCACTGCTCTGGTAGCTGGCCCGCTGGGGTGAGTCGACGCCGTCGCGGCCAATCAGTCCGGACTGGGCTACATAACTGCGACCGGGATTATTATTGAGCATGACAAAGGGATCACCACTGCCCTCTAGTTCACGCAAATACTGAGGCAGGGCCAGATAGCTGATATCGCCGCCCAGCAAATCGATGCGCAATTGCAGGGTATCGGTACTGACTTCAATGCTGTCGCTGTTGGCGGTGCTGCTGGTCTGAGGAGCAGTGGTGGCAGTTTGTGGCGTGGCCACCGGCAGATCGCTTGCCGGTGCATCCTGACTGACTGGAGCCGTGGGCAGATCGCTGCCGGGGATATCACCATTGCCAGAAGGAATCGTGGCCGACTGACTGGCTTGTTCTGATTCAACCACTGGCGGGTAATCTTCCTGCCAGGCCAGCAACATCAGATAGGTAATGACAGCCAGGGCTGTATATAAAGAGAAGCGGGTAAAATCCATATCGGTAGCTGTCAGTCCTTCAGGTCATGAATCGTCGGTTCCGGGCACCGGGTCGTAGCCGCCCTCGTGCCAGGGATGGCAATGGCTGATTCGGCGCATTCCAAGCTGGCAACCCTTAAGGACGCCATGCTGCGTGATCGCTTCTTTGGTGTATTGGGAACAAGTGGGATAAAAGCGGCATTGCTGACCGATAAGCAGGCTCAGGGTCAACTGGTAAAGCGTGATCAGTTTTATGAGGACGGTTTTCAGCATGGCTGACAGATTGCTTTGCTCTCTACGGGTTTCGTCCTCTAGGAGGCGCCGATTTTACGATTGAGGTCACTGCCCAGGGATTTCAGTTTTTGCGCCAGTTGTTGGTTGCCGAGTTTAGCAGCATCCCGTCTCACCAGCACGACCAGATCGACTGCTTTTTCACTCTCCCAGTAGCGAAACCATTCCCGTATCTGTCGTTTGATGCGATTACGCTCAACAGCCCTGGCCACATTTTTTTTGGCCACGACAATTCCCAGGCGGGAGTGGCAAGAAGTGGAGGGAATAGCCAGCACCAGGAAAACCCTGCAGGAAACTTTGAACCGGGAGTGGTTGAATACAGCCTGGTAATCTTCAGCTGTTAGCAGCCGTGAGGATTTTGGAAAGCTGTACTCAGCCACGGGGAAGTTTCTTTTCTCTCTATACGTATCTCTCTATAAAGAGAAGCAGGAGCAATCAGGCGGAGAGCTTGGCGCGTCCTTTGGCTCGTCGGCGCTTGAGTACCAGACGGCCACCCTTGGTCGCCATGCGGGCGCGAAAACCGTGGGTTCGGGCACGCTTGAGAACGCTGGGTTGAAATGTACGTTTCATAGCTATAATCCAAAAATAGTTGCTTCGAACGGCAGGTTCGAAAAAGAGGCGGGATTTTAGAGGTTTTGTGCCCAACTTGCAATGACCAAAAGCCCTGCAAGCACCGCCAATGGCAACATGCACCGATTCGCCAGTGCCCGGTTGGGACATGGACGCAGATGGTTCAGGCCCCGCCTGATAGATCTGGCCCCGTGGTCGGAAATTTTACCCGGAAACCCAAAACTTAGTAACAATTTATCCACAGAAAGTTATCAACAGACTCCAGGTGGAAGCCTGGAAAATGGCCAGCTTCGGACCCCTTGTTTTATCAGTGAGTGATATGTAACTTGCTGAAAAATAAAGATAAAAAAGGCATCAAAAAAACCGCCCCGGAAGGCTTTTATCAGTGGATAACTTTTCAGGACGGGGCTATTATCCTGCGCTGTTCAGCCATAAAAATAACAGCACAACAGGATATTCGGGCAAGACCAAGTGGTAGAAACATACTGGAATCAATGTATCGAATGTCTGAAAGATGAACTTCCCTCTCAGCAGTTCAATACCTGGATAAGACCGCTTCAGATTGAGGCGGAAGCAGATGTACTTCGCGTTTATGCACCCAACCGGTTTATCAAGGATTGGGTCAAGGGCAAATTCCTGAATCGCATAGAAGCACTGCTGTCTGAACTGGGGGCCGATTCTTTCAGCATCGAACTCAAGGTCAAGGGTCAGATACAAACCCTGGACAGTAAAGCGTTGCAACATAACGGCGCGGCCAA
>JALEHB010000013.1 GCA_022763285.1 Pseudomonadales bacterium
ACTTTGGCCATGGATAACGCTATTGATGAGGCCCAGCAACTTATTCTGCCACGCAAGGGCGTGATGGAATTGAATCGCTTGCTGACGGATGAGGAGCAGGCCATTCACCTGACCTTTGGACAGAACCATATTCGGGCCAAGGTGACCGAGTTTACTTTTACTTCAAAACTGGTGGACGGCAAATTTCCCGACTATAACCGCGTCTTGCCCAAGGGCGGTGATCGAGTGGTCATTGGTGACTGCCAGTTACTGCGGCAGGCCTTTTCCAGGGTTTCCATTCTTTCCAATGAAAAGTACCGCGGTGTTCGGGTGATTCTGGATGATGGTGAGCTGAGAGTTGTGGCCAACAACCCCGAACAGGAAGAAGCGGAAGAAGTGGTGAGTGTCGACTACCAGGGCGGGGGGCTGGAAATCGGCTTTAACGTCAGTTATCTGATTGATGTATTGACTACTCTGAGCAGTGAAAAAGTCAGGATGACACTGTCAGACCCCAATAGTAGTGCCCTTCTGGAGGCTGAAGAAGGCAGTGATGCCGTCTACGTTGTTATGCCCATGCGTCTCTAGAGCAGGGCATCACCGACTCGAGCCTTTCGGGCAGCCAGTATGAGTGTTATCAAGCAACTGGATATCACTGCCATACGTAATATCCAGACTGCCAGGCTATCCTGCCATCCCAGATTGAATTTGGTGTTTGGGGCCAATGGCAGCGGCAAGACCAGTGTGCTGGAGGCAATTTACTTGTTGTCTCGGGGAAGGTCATTTAGAACCAGCCAGACTGACACACTGATTAACCGTGATCTCAATGAGGCCATAGTCTTCGCTCAGCTGGGGGAACACAAGCTTGGTTTAAGCCGGGCTCGTAACAGGAAGCCGGCCCTCCGTCTGGATGAGATTCAACAGGATAACTGGGACAGGGTAGCGCGTGCTTTGCCGGTGCTGGTGATTGATTCCGGCACATTCTCTCTTTTGGAAGGTGGGCCCAAGGCCCGACGGCAGTTTCTCGATTGGGGTGTGTTCCACGTGGAACCAGGTTTCATTGCTTCCTGGCGAAACTTCCGCAAGAGCCTGGCTAATCGTAATCAGCTTCTTAAAAGTTCCTCGGTTGATAAGGGTTCACTTCGGGCATGGAATCAGGAGTTTGTTATCCATGGCGAGGCGGTGGACAGATCCCGCCACTCATACTATCAGCAGTTTCTATCCGTGCTGGAGCCAATCTACAAAGAGCTGTCAGGCGATCAGATTGAGTTGGGATTGGAGTACAGTCGTGGTTGGTGGAGTGAATGCTCCCTAACTGAGGCGCTGGATAAAGCGCTTGATTCAGACCTTCGCTATAAGGCCACTCAGGTTGGCCCGCAGCGGGCTGACATTTTGTTGAAGGTACAAGGCAAACCTGCTCAGGACGTTCTGTCCAGAGGGCAGCAGAAAATACTTGTTTGTGCTTTGAAGGTTGCTCAGGGTGTGTTTCATAGTCAATTGTCCGATAACAAGAGTATCTATTTGCTGGATGACTTGCCGGCTGAGCTGGATGCCACTAACAGGTCGGCAGTACTACAGCGAGTACTTCATACCGGGTCCCAGGTGTTTGTTACCTGTGTGGAGCGGGAGGCCTTGCTACATAGCCTGCCGGGCGATGAAGAAATGACCGCGTTCCACGTGGAACGTGGTAAAATATCGACAGTAAACTAGTTCTCTACCAGTCTTGGAGATGTGGGTCAGGGGCGGCGACAGATGTGGCTTGCAGCCCGGATCGGAGGTAAGTAAATGAGCGAAAACCAGAACAGTGATTACAACTCGGAGAGCATCAAGGTTCTCAAAGGGCTTGATGCGGTTCGCAAGCGTCCGGGCATGTATATTGGAGATACCGATGACGGAACCGGGCTCCATCACATGGTTTTCGAACTGGTGGATAACTCTATCGACGAAGCCCTGGCGGGCCACTGCGACCAGATCACCGTGACCATCCATGTGGGAGAAACAGTGACGGTGGCGGATAATGGGCGCGGCATTCCCACGGAGATGCATAAAGAGGGCGTTTCTGCGGCGGAAGTTATCATGACCGTGCTGCATGCCGGCGGAAAATTCGACGATAATTCCTATAAAGTGTCCGGCGGCCTCCATGGCGTGGGGGTTTCCGTAGTGAACGCTCTCTCCGAGGAGTTAAAGCTCACTATCCGCCGAGACGGCAAGGTACATGAGCAGGTTTATCATCATGGCGTGCCGGAAGCGCCCCTGGCAGTAGTCGGTGAGACCCAAAGCAGCGGTACCGAGTGTACCTTCAAGCCCTCCGCGGACACGTTCAGCAATGTGGAGTTTCATTACGATATTCTCGCCAAAAAGCTACGTGAGTTAGCGTTTCTTAACGCCGGCGTTTCCATCAAACTCAAAGATGAGCGCAACGGCAAAGAAGAGCTCTACAAGTACGATGGCGGCCTGATGGCCTTCGTGGACTATCTGAACAAGAACAAGGCGACCGTGAACAAGTTGTTCCACTTCGTCCACGAGCGCGAGGAAGATGGCATCAGTGTCGAAATTGCCCTGCAATGGAATGACTCCTACCAGGAGAATATTTTCCCCTATACCAATAATATTCCCCAGCGCGATGGTGGCACACACCTGGCGGGATTCCGGGCTGCACTGACCCGGGTATTGAAATCCTACATAGACAAAGAGTTGTCAAATAAAAAAGGGAAAGAGGTTGTCACTTCTGGCGATGATGCCCGGGAAGGCCTGACCGCCATTATTTCCGTCAAAGTCCCGGATCCCAAGTTTTCATCCCAGACAAAAGACAAGCTGGTGTCATCTGAAGTGAAAACCGTGGTGGAGCAGGAGATGGCCTCCCACTTCAATGACTATTTGCTGGAAAACCCCCAGGACGCAAAACTGATCGTCAACAAGATGATCGATGCCGCCCGGGCACGGGAGGCGGCCCGCAAGGCCCGGGAAATGACCCGGCGCAAGGGCGCACTGGACGTGGCTGGCCTGCCGGGCAAGTTGGCAGACTGTCAGGAAAAAGACCCCTCGTTGTCAGAAATATACATTGTGGAGGGCGATTCGGCGGGAGGTTCGGCCAAACAGGGCCGAAACCGCAAGAACCAGGCGGTATTGCCACTCAAGGGCAAGATCCTCAACGTCGAAAAAGCACGGTTTGACAAGATGTTGAGCTCTGCCGAAATCGGCACCCTGATCAAGGCTCTGGGCTGTGGTATCGGCAACGAGGAATTTGCTCCGGAAAACCTGCGCTACCACAGCATTATCATCATGACCGATGCTGACGTGGACGGTTCCCATATTCGAACCCTGTTGCTGACTTTTTTCTTCCGGCAGATGCGGGAACTGGTGGAGCGTGGCCATATCTTTATTGCCCAGCCACCACTTTACAAGGTGAGAAAAGGCAAACAGGAGCAGTATCTAAAAGACGAGGCAGAACTGAAAGCCTATCAAACCCAGGTTGCACTTGATGGTGCCAGCCTGCACGTCAATGCCAATGCCCCTGGCATAGCTGATGATTCTCTGGAAACCCTGGCCAACAAATACAACCGTGCCTATACCATAATCAGCCGCATGGCACGGCTTTACCCGACCGAACTGCTGGAAGCCATGATCTTCAGCAACCGCCTCAAGGAAGAGCAGCTCAAGAATCGGGAAACGGTCGAGCAATGGACGGCAGAGCTCAAGCAGAAGTTGTCGGAACAACATCCGGGCCTGGCTGAAAATTTCGTGCTGGATGTGAAGGCCGATGAAGAACGTTATATCTTTCTGCCCATTGCCAGCTTGAATCTTCACGGCCTGGAGAAGAAATTCACCTTTAACCAGGATTTCTTCCACTCCGGCGAATACGCAGCCCTGGCCGAGTTGGGTGAGAACCTGGAAGGCCTGATTGAGGAAGGAGCCTATGTTCAGCGCGGCGAGCGGACCCAGGCAGTGAAGTCTTTCGGTGAAGCCATGGACTGGTTAACCCGGGATGCCATGAAGGGCCATTATCTGCAGCGCTACAAGGGTCTGGGAGAAATGAATCCGGAGCAATTGTGGGACACCACCATGAATCCGGAAACCCGCCGCATGTTGCAAGTGACCATCGACGATGCCATCGGTGCCGATCAACTGTTTAACACCCTGATGGGTGATCAGGTGGACCCGCGCCGGGAGTTTATCGAGGAAAATGCCCTGGCGGTCCAGGAGCTGGATATCTGATTGCTCGGGCGCTGCCTTCGCCAAGACACAGTTTCAAAACTTGGTTAGTCCAACAGGATCTAGAAGCCGGCTACTCGCTGTCGAATCCAGCTTTCTGCGGCCTCGGTCATTGAACCCGCGTCATGATCGGCAGCACTTATGGGTTTGCCGATCTCCACGGTAATCAGACCGGGAAATTTCAGGAAACGGCGGGGTGGCCAACATTTGCCGGCGTCCAGTGCGATGGGCAATACCGGCACCCCGGCCGCCAGTGCCAGTTTGGCACCGCCGCGCGAGAAGTTTTTGATCGTGCCCACTTCCGAACGGGTTCCCTCCGGAAAGATAATCACCGAATGCCCTTCCTGTAATCGGCGCACGCCCTGTTTTAAAAGTGACTTGCCGGCGTTGCGCGGTCGGCTTCGGTCAATGGCGATAGGCTTCAATAGTCGCAGGGCCCAGCCCCAGAATGGAATCTTCAGCAGCTCTTTCTTCAGAATTGGCGCCAGGGGCTGTATCAATTGATAGAAAAACAAGGTCTCCCAACTACTCTGATGATTCGCTAACACCACCACCGGATAGTCTGGCAGGTTTTCTTGACCGATCAGTCTGTAACGAACACCACAGGTGAATCGGAGCCAGCTGAGAATAGTCTTTGCCCAGGCAATAGAAAAACCCTGTCGGCTGTTTTCCGGTAGCAGAGGAAACAGGGTAATGAAAAACGTGGACATGACGATGGTGATGGGCACATAGCCCAGATAGAAAAGTAATGACCTCAGGGCCAAAAGCGGTGTGGACAAAACGGTAACCACGATGATTACCCCAGCACCGTGTCGACATAGGATGAAAGAGTATCGTATACATCCACGGGAAAACCGAGTTGACCGAGTTTTCCCTCACTACTCTTGCCTTTGCCGCTGCGAACCAGGACAGGGGTCAAACCGAAAGCCTGTGCCGCCTGTAAATCCTTGATGGAATCACCCACCATGGTGGCACCAGCTAGAGGTTGTTGAAACTCCATGCTTATCTGCTCGAGTAGTCCCGTGCCGGGTTTGCGACAAGTGCAGCCGTCGTCCGGTGAATGGGGACAATAGCAGATGGTATCGATGTGGCCACCTTCAGCCTCCACCAGGCTCAGCATTTTTTGGTGTATCCGGGCCAGACCGTACTCATCGAAATAGCCCCGAGCCAGCCCGGACTGGTTGGTAGCTACCGCGATCCGGAAACCGGCCTTGCTCAGGCGAGCGATGGCCTCGAGGCTGCCGGACACCGGCAGCCACTCATCCGGAGATTTGATGTAGTGGTCTGAATCCTCATTAATCACGCCATCCCGATCAAGCACAATTATTGGGGCTTGAGACATGGGATCAGTCGTTGTGAAGATGGGAAATGTCAGCCGTGCGCAAAAACAGGTTTCGAAGCTGACGCAGGAGATTCAGTCTGTTCTGTTTAATGGCCTCATCTTCGGCCATTACCAAAACTTCATCGAAGAAACGGTCTACGGGTGCTTTGAGCCCGGCCAACCCAGGTAGCGCGGCACTGTAGTCACCGGATTCGAAATAAGGTGCCAGTTCGCTTTGTTTTTGCTGAATGGCCTCGTACAGGTCTTTTTCAGCCTGCTCCTGCAATAATTCCTGCTTAACAGCATCACTGTCGGGCTGGTCTTTTTGCTTGCTCAGCAGATTGGAAACCCGCTTGTTGGCGGCCGCCAGCGCGGCTGCTTCGTCGAGGCCGGCAAACTTGTGTACGGCCTGTACGCGGCGATGAAAATCCAGCGGCCGTCCGGGGCTGACACTGCTTACCGACTGAAAAATCGTGGCGGATATGCCTTCTTCGGCATACCAGGCCTTGAAGCGATCAAATACAAAAGCAGACAAGCTTTTCTCAATGCCAGCCTCCAGTTCCTTGCCGCTATAGCTGGCGATAGATTGGGCCAGGGCCTGGTTTATATCCAGATCCAGTTCACGGTCAACGATGATTCGAAGTATGCCAATGGCCGAGCGTCGCAGGGCAAAGGGGTCCTTGGAGCCGGTGGGGGGCTGGCCGATACCAAACATGCCCACCATGGTATCCAGCTTGTCAGCGATGGCCAGAATGGCGCCGGTCATGGTGGTCGGCAATTCGCCGCCAGCCTGACGCGGTTGATACTGCTCATTTATGGCCCGGGCCACTTCCTGGTCTTCACCATCGTTGAGGGCATAGTAATAACCCATCAGACCCTGCAGGTCTGCGAACTCCCCAACCATCTGGGTCAATAAATCACATTTGGCCAACAGGGCTGCGCGACGACATTTGTCCGCGTCGGCCCCTACCTGCCCGGCAATCCAGGCAGCCAGTTCAGCTACCCGGGCAGATTTGTCATGCACCGTTCCCAGCTTGTCCTGGAATATCAGTTTTTCCAGAGACGGACTACGGGATTCAAGGCTTTGTTGTCGATCGGCATCAAAGAAGAAGCGGGCATCGGCCAGGCGCGGACGAATAACCCGCTCATTGCCTTCAATGACTTTGGCCGGATCCTTGCTGAGCAAATTACTGACAGTGACAAAATGAGGCAGAAGCTTACCGTCGGCATCGGTGATACAGAAGCATTTCTGATGGGACTTGAGAGTCAGGATCAGGGCTTCCGGTGGCAGTTCCAGATACTGCTCATCGAAGGCGCCACTCAGGGCAACCGGATATTCCACCAGGCTGGTGACTTCATTGAGCAGGTCTTCGTCCATGACCACCTGTCCACCGGCCTTTTTGCCTTCGGCGGTAACCAGTTTTCTGACGGAATCACGCCGTTTGTGAAAGTTTGGAATGACATTACCGGTTTCTTCCAGGACCTGTTCATAATCAGCAGCCGAGTCCAGTAACAGTTCTTCATTACTGAGAAAGCGATGTCCCCGGGTAGTGCCGCAGGACTCCACGGCGAACAGGGTCATGGGAATGACTTCATGACCGAACAAAACAGTGAGCCAGTGAACCGGCCTGACAAACTCCTCACGGGAGGCGCCCCAGCGCATGCGCTTGGGAATGGGCAGTTGTTGCATGGCCTTGCTGATCAGCTCAGGTACCAATTCGACCGTTGTACGACCTTTTTCGACGCTGCTGAAATAGAGTTTTTCCACGCCGTCTTTTTCGGCAGTTGCCAGTTCGCTGACCTCAACGCCACAGGATTTTGCGAATCCCTGTGCCGCTTTGGTAGGCGCACCATCGGCATCAAAGGCGGCCTTGACCGCAGGCCCGAAGCGCTCGGTGTCCCGGTCGGCCTGGTTTTCGCTCAGGTTTTCCACCAGCAGTGCCAGTCGGCGGGGCGTGGCAAAACGGCTGATAGCGGCATATTCCAGACGCTCGGCCTTGAGGCCCTCACAGAAGAGCCTCTCAAAAGCACGGGACAAACTGGCAAGGGCTTTAGGCGGTAGTTCTTCCGTGCCCAGTTCAATCAATAGATCGCGGCTTGATATTTTCACGAGCGTTCCAGATACTGCTTTTTAAGTTCATCGGTAGCCAGGGGAAAGCCAAGCTGCTTGCGGCTGTCAAAATAGGCCTGGGCTACGGCGCGGGCCAGGGCACGAACGCGAAGAATATAGCGCTGGCGCTCGGTGACAGAAATGGCCTTGCGTGCGTCGAGCAAGTTGAAATAGTGGGACGCCTTCAAAACCTGTTCATAGGCAGGCAGGGCCAGTTCCTTTTCAATCAGCTGCTGACACTGGGATTCGCAGTTATCAAAATAGCTGAACAACTGTGCGGTATCGGCCAGTTCAAAATTATAGGCCGACATCTCCACTTCATTCTGTTTGAAAACATCGCCATAAGTCACCACACCGTCCGGGCCTTCGGTCCAGACTATGTCATAGATACTGTCTACCCCCTGCAGGTACATGGCAATTCTTTCAATGCCATAGGTGATCTCGCCACTCACTGGATGACATTCCAGGCCACCAACCTGTTGAAAATAGGTGAACTGGGTTACCTCCATGCCATTGAGCCAGACTTCCCAGCCAAGACCCCAGGCGCCAAGGGTTGGAGACTCCCAGTTATCCTCAACGAAGCGAATATCGTGAACCTGCATGTCGATGCCCAGTGCCTGCAGGGACTCCAGATACAATTCCTGAATATTCAGGGGGGAAGGCTTGAGTATTACCTGAAACTGATAATAATGCTGCAGGCGGTTGGGGTTCTCACCATAGCGGCCATCGGTGGGTCGGCGGCAGGGTTGCACATAGGCCGTGTTCCAGCTTTCCGGGCCAATGGCACGCAAAAAGGTGGCCGGGTGGAATGTGCCGGCGCCAACTTCAAGATCCAGAGGCTGCATCAGCACACAGCCGCGGTCGGCCCAGAATTGTTGCAGCGCCAGAACCAGACCCTGGAAAGTTTTGACGTCGTATTTATTGCTCACGGTGGCAATGTCCCGGAATTAAAAAGGCTGCAATTATGCGGGATTATGGGCTTTGATGCCACCGAAGGACGCTGCCTTTCAGGGATCACAGGCATTGCCGGATTACCCCGGCGCCGATAAACACTACAATAGCAACCTCACTAATAAACACTTGTTCAGCGAGCCTCATCATCGATTCCCTCAGATACCTTTTTCTCAAACTGTGGCTGAAACTGCTGGCCCTGTTACCCCTGTCCTGGTTGCATGTGCTGGGGGCGGGACTGGGCCGGGCATTTTCCCGGCTGCCAAACAGAGCCCGTTCTACCACTGAAAAGAATCTGCGCACCTGTTTCCCGGGTCGGGATGAGCATTGGTATCAAGCCATGTCCCGCGAAAGCCTGCAAAACACCGCCTGTACCGCACTGGAAATGGGCAAGGCCTGGATGAATCCGATTTCCAGCACTCTGTCTCTGGTGGTGGAAAGCGAAGGTTATGAGCAATACCGACAGGCGGTGGATTCAGGCGATGGTGTGATTCTGCTGGCGCCCCATTTGAGTAACTGGGAAATCTTTGGCTTTTATGCCTGTGATGAGGTGGCCGCGACCTTTATGTATCAGCCACCAAGACGGGCGGCCATGGACCGACTGTTGAAGGAAGTGCGTTCCCGTAGCGGGGTCGCTCTGGCGCCAACCAACCGCCGGGGGGTGGCGCAACTCTTGTCGGCCCTGCAGCGAGGTGAAATGGTTGGGGTGTTGCCGGACCAGGTGCCGGCCGATTCCAGTGGTGAATTTGCCCCCTTCTTTGGTGAGCCAGCCTTTACCATGACCCTCATCAGTAAACTGGCACAACGAACCGGAGCCCGGATCTTTTGCGGTTTCGCCCAGCGTCTCCCCCGCGGCCGGGGCTTTCGGGCCATCTTCCGGGAAGCCGATCCGGCGATCGCCAGTGCCGAGTTGCTGGAATCCGTGACAGCCCTGAACCGCACGGTTGAGCAGTGTGTCGAGCTCGCGCCCAGTCAGTATCAATGGGAATACAAACGCTTCCGGCGCCGCCCTGATAATTCAGAGTACTATTAAAGGCCAGGCAAGTCCGAATGGCCGCCGGTCTGCGGGGCTGTGAGCAGAGTGCAGTGCGCCTAGCGACGCCAGAACATGGGGGTGAACAACACCAGCAGAGTGAACACCTCCAGGCGCCCCATGAGCATGGCCAGGCAGAGTATCCATTTGGCAGCCGGATTGATGTGTCCGTAGGTTTCCGCCACATTGGCCAGACCCGGACCGAGGTTGTTGATACAGGCACCCACGGCGCTGAAGGCAGTAATGATGTCCAGGCCGGTAGCCAACAAGGCCAGCAGCATGGCCATAAAGACCATCACATAAACTGCGAAAAACCCCCATACCGATTCCACCACCCGATCGCTAATGACTTCCCTTCCCAGCTTGATGGGGATAGTGGCGCGTGGGTGGATGAGGCGTTGTACCTCACGAATACCCTGTTTGAAAATCAGCAGAATGCGCATGACTTTCATGCCGCCCCCGGTGGAGCCGGCACAGGCGCCGATAATGGCGGCGTAGAGCAGCATATAAGGCAAAAACAGTGGCCAGGTGCTGAAGTCGGCAGTGGTGAAGCCGGTGGTGGTGGCCACGGAAACAACCTGGAAAAGGCCACGTATAAAGGATTCCCCGAAACTGCTATAGACCTCGGAAAAATACAGCACTGTGATAGTGACAACTGACACCAGCAACAGGATGAAACTATAGAAGCGAAATTCGGGATCTGAAAAATAGGGCCGGGTTTTGCGTTGCTGCCAGGCAGTAAAGTGCAGAGCAAAATTTACCCCGGCAATAAACATGAAAATAATGGCAACGGTATCCACAGCGGCGCTGTCAAAATAGGCCATGCTGGCATCGTGGGTGGAGAAACCACCAATAGCCACGGTGGTGAAGCTGTGGCTGATGGCATCGAACAGACTCATGCCCACAATCCAGTAAGCCAGGGCACAGCTCACGGTAAGGAAGAGATAGATATACCACAGTGCCTTGGCGGTTTCGGCAAGCCTGGGAACCAGCTTATTGTCCTTCACCGGACCCGGGCTCTCGGCCTTGTAGAGTTGCATACCACCAATACCCAGCATGGGTAACAGGGCCACAGCCAGTACGATAATGCCCATGCCCCCCAGCCATTGCAGTTGCTGGCGATAAAAGAGAATGGATTTGGGCAGGGAATCCAGGCCCGATATCACCGTGGCGCCCGTGGTGGTCAACCCGGACAGGGATTCGAATACGGCATCGGTCACTGACAGCTGGACCTGTTCGGAAAACAGAAACGGCAGACAACCGGCAGTGCCCAGCACCGCCCAGAACAGGGTCACAATCAAAAAGCCGTCCCGGGTGCTGAGCTCCTTGCGACTCCGTGCAGTGGCTGCCCAGAGAATAAAGCCGATGCCAAACAGCAACACCATGGGGTACAGGAATGCCGAGACCGAATCATCCCCATAGATCAGGGACACGACGATGGGGGGCAGATTGGCCAGGACGCTGAAAAACATCAGCAGCAGGCCAAGAATCTTGATGGTGATGGACGCGTGCATGGGGGCTCAGAAGAATCCCAGGCCAACCTGGAACAGGCGTTCCACTTCGGGAATGCGCTTGCGGTCTACCAGGAAAAGAATCACATGGTCATCGCTTTTGACCACCGTGTCGTCATGGGCAATCAGTACTTCATCATCGCGGATGATGGCGCCAATAGTTGTGCCTTCCGGCAGGTCGATATCCTCGATGGCCTTGCCGACCACTTTCGAGGTATTGCGATCACCGTGGGCAATGGCCTCCATGGCTTCGGCGGCACCGCGACGCAGGGAGTGAACATTTACCACGTCACCCCGGCGAACATGAGCCAAGAGCTTGCCGATGGTGGCCTGTTGCGGGGAAATGGCAATATCAATGTCGCCACCCTGGACCAGATCCACATAGGCCGGGTTGTTAATAATCGCCATGACCTTTTTGGCGCCAAGGCGTTTGGCCAACAGTGAGGACATGATATTGGCTTCATCGTCATTGGTCAGGGCCAGGAAGACATCGGTTTCCTCGATGTTCTCATCCAGCAGTAATTCCTGGTGAGAGGCCTCGCCATTGAGGACGATGGTTTTATTGAGGCTGCTGGACAGGGAGGCACAGCGCTCGGGATTACGTTCGATAATCTTGATCTGGTAACGATGTTCCAGATTCTGCGCCAGGCGTGAACCGATATTGCCGCCACCGGCGATCATCAGGCGTCGATAGGGTTTGTCCATGCGCCGCAGTTCACCCATGCAGGGCCGGATATCTTTCTGGGCGGCGATGAAGAACACCTCATCGTCGGCCTCAATCACGGTCGAACCTTCGGGAATGATGGGCCGGTCCTTGCGAAAGATCGCGGCAACCCGGGTTTCCACCGAAGGCATGTGCTGGCGTAATAAACGAATTTCCTGACCCACCAGCGGTCCACCGTAAAAAGCCTTCACTGCCACCAGTTGCACTTGGCCGTCGGCGAAATCCAGTACCTGCAGGGAGCCGGGCAGATCGATAAGCCGGGCGATATAGTCGGACACAATCAGCTCCGGGCTGATCACAACATCTACCGCCAGGCCTTCATCGCCGAACAGCTTGTCACTGACCAGATAGGCAGAGGAGCGCAGGCGACAGATTTTCTTGGGGGTGCGAAACAGGGAGTGGGCGACGCGGCAGGCCACCATATTGACCTCATCGCTTTCGGTAACGGCAATCACCATATCGGCATCTTCACCACCGGCCCGCTCCAGCACATCCGGGTGACAGGCCTGGCCTTCCACCATGCCGATATCGATGCGGTCGCGCAGCTCCCGCAGTTTTTCTGCGTCACTGTCGACCACCACAATGTCATTGGATTCGCTGGCCAGGGTTTCGGCCAGTGTGCTGCCAACCTGGTTAACGCCGAGGATAATGATTTTCATGAAAGCGCGTCTTCTGGACTTCCTGTTGACTGGTTTGCGCTGATTACCGGCCCTGGTCCTTGCGTAGCAGAGCGAAGTAGAACCCGTCCGGCCCAGTTTCATCACCGGTCAGGAGCTGCCTTCCGTAAGCACATTCTACTCCCCAATCGGCCGCGATGCCTTCATATTTAGCGTCTTCACAGCGCTCAAGGAAGTTGCCGACGCTGATTTCGTTCTCCTGACGCAACAGGGAGCAGGTGGTATAGAGCAGCAGGCCGCCCGGATTGAGGCAGGGCCACAGCGCATCCAGCAACTGCGCCTGTAGTTGTTGCAAGCGGCCAATGTCATCACGCTGGCGCAGCAGTTTGATGTCGGGGTGGCGGCGGATGACGCCGGTGGCGGAGCAGGGTGCGTCCAGCAGGATGCGGTCAAAGCCCCTGCCATCCCACCATGCCCCGGTATCGCGAGCATCGGCGACCTTGATGGAAGCGCTCAACTGCAAGCGCTGCAGGTTTTCCCCAATCCGCTCGGCGCGCCGGGCATCACTATCCAGCGCGACCAATTCCGATAGTGACTGTTCACTTTCAAGGATGTGACTGGCTTTGCCACCCGGTGCGGCGCAGGCATCAAGGGCCCGCTGACCCGCTGCCAGTTGCAGCAGGTCTGGCACCAGTTGCGAGGCTTCGTCCTGGACACTGAAAGCCCCTTCAGCAAAGCCGGGCAGGGCTTCGGCATTGCTGGCCTGATCAAGATAAATGGCGGTCTCGGCCCATTGCCCGGGTCTGCCGCTGACATTGCCTTGTTCGAGCCTGCGCAGCAGATCGATCCGTGACTGCCGGGTGCTGTTACAACGCAGCGTCATGGGGGGACGGCGATTGGCATTGGCCATGATTTGACTGGCCTGCTCCGGCCACTGTTGCTGCAGGGTTTTGCGGAGCCAGGCGGGGTGCGAATAAAAAGCAGACTCTGGTAACTTGCTGTCAATATCCTGGCGATTGCGTTGGTAGTTGCGGAGCACTCCGTTCACCAGGCCCCGGGCCCAGGCTTTGCCCAACTGATCACAGGCGCTGACCGTCTCATTGATAATGGCATAGTCGGCCTTGCTGGATTCCCGTAATTGATACAGGCCCAGCAGCAACAGGCAATGCAGCTCATCATGCTGACCTTTCAGGGGCTTCTTCAGTAGCTGGGCCAGGATTGCCTGCAGCAAATGAAACCAGCGGCAACAACCAAAGCAGAGCTCCTGAACAAAGGCTGCGTCGTCACGGTCTCTGATATTGTTGAGATGGCCGGTAAGTGAGCCTTCACATTGCAGGAGTTTGTGGAGAATCTCTGCGGCTGCGGCGCGACTGTTGGCTGTCATTGCCCGGCATCTTGCGCCGATCCCAGCAGCATGCCATCTTGCAGCGGCGGAGGATTGGCATTGAGTAAATCACGCACCGACACCGGTTTTTTACCAGGCAATTGCACCTTGTGAACCCGCAGCGCTGACTCCCCGCAGACCACATCAAAGCTGTCGCGCTGGTTCAGCAGCAGGCTACCGGGGCTGAGCTTTGACAATAATTTGTCAGACACCTCACCGGCCGGTTCACAGTCGATAATCCGCAGGCGTTTGTCCCCCAATTCAGTCCAGGCGGGTGCACGTCCGAGAAATGCCCGGACCTGCTGATGGATCTCCCGGGCACTGCGCTGCCAATCGATCCGGGCTTCGCTCTTGTCCAGTTTGGCAGCATAGGTGGCCAGTTTATCGTCCTGGGCTTCCGCCCGGGACTGATACTGCTCCAGCTCCGACAGCACCAGCGTTAGTGATTGTTTACCAACCTCCAGAAGCTTGGCCTGCAGGGACTCGCCGGTATCGTCCAATTGGATATCCAGCGCTTGTTTGAGCAACATAGCGCCGGTGTCCAGGCCGGCATCCATCTGCATGATGGTCACCCCGGTCTGCTTGTCACCGGCCAGTATTGCCCGCTCGATAGGCGCCGCGCCACGCCAGCGTGGCAGCAGGGAGGCGTGCACATTGATACAGCCCAGGCGCGGAATGGCCAGAATCTCTTCAGGCAATATCAGGCCGTAGGCCACTACTACCAATACATCGGGCTGCAACTGACGAAATTCTTCCTGTACCTGGCTATCGCGCAGACTGGCAGGTTGATAGACAGGCAGTTGATGCTCCAGCGCCAATGCCTTGACCGGGGATGCCCGCAACTTCTTGCCGCGGCCGGTTGGCCGGTCTGGTTGGGTATAGACAGCAATGGGGGTTTGCCCGGCATCAAGCAGGGCTTGCAGATGCCCGGCGGCAAAGGCCGGGGTGCCGGCAAAACATATCCGAAGCTCAGTCATGCAGGATCAGGCAGATTTGCGCTGTTCTTTTTCAAGTTTGCTGCGAATGCGCTGACGCTTGAGATTACTCAGGTAATCCACAAACAGTTTGCCATCCAGATGATCAATTTCGTGCTGGATACAGGTGGACAATATGCCCTCGGCAATCAACTCGAAGGGCTGGCCATCGCGGTCCATGGCCTTGACCTTGATCTTGCGCGGGCGGGATACGGTTTCATAAAAGCCTGGTACCGACAGGCAGCCCTCATCGTATTCGCTTAATTCCTCTTCGATTACCTCGAAACTTGGATTAATAAAAACTTGAGGACTATCCTTATTTTCCGATACATCTATTACCAGCAAACGCTTATGCACGTCGACCTGGGTTGCAGCCAGTCCAATTCCCTGGGCTGCGTACATGGTCTCGAACATATTGTCGATGAGGGTGCCGAGCGCAGTATCGAATTGAGTGACCGGCGCGGCTTGCTTGCGCAGTCGCGGATCGGGAAATTCCAGGATTGCTAATGTGGCCATTGAAGGTACCGTGTCAAATTTGGCGCAATGGCTGAAAACACCAGTTTACGCGGGCTTGCGAAAGAAGCAGACTGTGACCTGCTTCTAGTGATAATTATACCGTATTGCTAAGATTACGCTGCCAAAAAGGGCGGAATTTATTGATGAAAGTACTCTCCACAGTCCCAGTTCTGGCCCGGGTCTTTTCCTGTGCTCTGTTCTATATAGTTTTCAGCTTGCCGTTTTCAAGTGCGCAGGCACAGAACTCCCTGCTGCTGGCGGACTATCCGTCCAGTTACACCGTGCAGGAAGATGACACTTTATGGGAAATAGCCAGCCAGTTTCTGCAAGATCCTGAAAGATGGCCCGAAGTGTGGCAGCCCGACCCCTATCTGGAAAACGCCGACCTGATCTTTCCGGGCGATATCCTCAGCATGAATTTTGTCCGTGGCACGCCCCGGATCATGATCAAGCGCGGCGGCCGTGAAGTGACCAGCCTTGGTCCCCAGGTGCGGGAAGAACCGCTACAAAGCGCCATCCCGGCCATTCCCCTGGAATCCATTGAAAACAGTTTTACCCGCAACCGCATAGTCAGCCAGGAACTCTATGATGCGGCCCCCTATATCGTGCAGAACATTGGCGACAACCTGGCTATTGGTACCGGCGATGAAGTGTATGCCCGCGGCACCTGGCCAGCCGGCACCACCTCATTTGAAGTCTATCGTCCCAGCCGGGAGTATTTCGATGATGAGGGCGAAGTCCTGTTGGGTCTGGAGTTGGAATATCTGGGTTTTGCCAGTATCACCAGCTCCGCCGATGACGGCGTGCGCCGCTTGCTGATCAACAACAGCAGCAAGGAAATTCGTGAAGGTGACCGCTTGCTAACTCGCGAAGTCCAGCGTATCGGGGCTACAATCTTCCCCACCGAACCGGATTCGGAGATTGAAGGGCGCATTATCGCGCTACTCAATACCGAAGCCATGGCCTCCCAGCTGGATACGGTGGTGGTGAATCTCGGCAGCGACGACAACCTGGCCATTGGTGATGTGCTGGCGGTGAGGAAGGAAGACTCCCGGATCATTGACCAGGTCGAGCGTGAGCGGATGGATTTCCGGCGCCGCATGCAGGCCATATTCAGAGGCGAAAGACTGTCATTGCCCGGTAGTGATATTGGTACCCTGCTGGTGTACAAGATTTTTGACCAGTTCAGCTACGCGGTGATCCTCAGCTCTCTGGAACCCATAGGCCAGAACAATCGGGTCACCAATCCCTGACTAGCTGAAGCCTACAAACAGACACTGGTCAGGAAGGCCTGGTCTGGCTGGCTAACCCAATCCATGATTCAAGGATGAAGAATGGAATACTCTCTGACAGACGCTTACTTGCGTCTGCGCCACAGTGACCAGATCTCCCCTGCGAAGCTCGCCAGACAGCTGCGCGATGTCGGCAATATGCAATCTCTCCTGGACCGGGAACCTGGCTTGTTCCAGGCAGTGCAAAAGCCCGGCGCCCACACCCTGGCCCGGGTCGACGCCGAGCTTGCCTGGGCGTCAGAAACCAACAACGCTTTATTGGTCTATGAACAAAGCGCTTACCCGCCGCGGCTTCGGGAAATTGATTGTCCGCCACCGGTGCTGGCGGTGCGGGGCGATGCCGGGGTTCTGACTGAGCCGCAACTGGCTATTGTGGGCTCGAGAAAGTGCAGCAGCTATGGCCGCCGCACGAGTTTCTGGCTGGGCCGCGAATTGGCAGATTGTGGACTCGGTATTACCAGCGGCCTGGCGGTGGGCGTGGATGCAGCGGCTCACCAGGGCGCATTGTCGGCCGCTGGGGACAAGGGAGCCAGCATTGCCGTGGTGGCCACTGGTCTGGATACTGTCTATCCCCGCCAACATCGGCCTCTGATGGAGTCACTGATTGAAAAAGGTGCGGTCGTCAGTGAGTTTCCCCTGGGCACGCCGCCCCGTGCCGCTCACTTCCCTCAACGCAATCGCCTTATCAGCGGTCTGAGTCAGGGAGTACTGGTTATCGAAGCCGGCCTGAGGTCCGGGTCCCTGATCACCGCCCGTCTGGCCATGGAACAAAACCGGGAAGTCTTTGCCCTGCCCGGGCGAATCGATAATGCCCTGGCCCGGGGTTGCCATCATTTGCTGCGCAATGGCGCGAAGCTGATTGAAGGACCGGCTGATATTCTGGAAGAGTTGAATCCCGAGTTGTTGCTGAAGCTCAAAAATGGTGCTGCAAACCGGCCCCTGGCCAATCAATCAGTACAAAATTATCATGGTGACCAGCGCTGCCGGAAAATACTGCAGAGCCTGGCTCAGGGCGAGATGCTGTTCGAGGTTCTGCAAGGCGAAACAGGACTCAGTCCGGAAATCCTGCAATCCTGCCTTTTACAGCTGGAACTGCAGGGTTTCCTGCATTTTAGCGGCGGTTCGGCACAGCTTTGCGACAATGCTTGCCAAGGATGAGCGGGTAATGTAGTTTGCCCCTTCCATTTTTTTGCCGCAGGAAACAGTCGAGATGACCAAACCTTTTGTTGCTATTTTGATGGGATCAGAAAACGACCTCAGCATTATGCAGGCTGCCGGAGATGTCCTGGCCCAGTTGCAGATTGATTACGAAATCAAAATCACTTCAGCACACCGTACCCCTGCTGTGACCCAGCAGTACATCAGTGATGCCGAAGCACGTGGTTGCCAGGTATTTATCAGCGGTGCCGGTATGGCGGCGCATCTGGCGGGTGTCACCGCAGCCCACACAACCCGTCCGGTAATCGGCGTGCCTATCGATTCAGGACCGCTGCAGGGTATGGATTCACTGCTTTCCACGGTACAAATGCCAGCCGGTATTCCGGTTGCGACCGTGGCGATTGGCAAGGCTGGCGCCAAAAACGCCGCCTATCTTGCCGCCCAGATCATGTCCCTGAGCGACAGCGATCTGGCCGACCGGGTGAAAGCCGAGCGTCAGGCCAATTCCGAGAAAGTACAATCTCAGGACAAAGCCCTGCAGGATTCCCGGAAGTAAACCCGTGTCCGGTGGGAGTATCAAGCAGGCCTGTGAGGATCTGCGCCAGGGCAAGGTGATTGCCTATCCCACCGAAGCTGTCTGGGGACTGGGCTGTGATCCCTTTCAGCAGACAGCCGTTGAAAAAATTCTGGCCATCAAGAAGCGTCCCGTGGAGAAAGGGCTGCTTCTGGTGGCCGGAAACATGGACCAGATCACGGCATTGACCGCCAGGCTCGATGCCGAACAACTGGCCACTCTGCGAGCATCCTGGCCAGGCCCCGTTACCTGGCTGATTCCGGATCCGGATAATCTCTACCCCGCATGGATCAAGGGCCAACACAGCTCTGTCGCCATTCGGGTCTCTGCCCACCCCCTTGTCCAAAGCCTCTGTGCAGAATTCGGGGGACCGGTTGTTTCTACTTCTGCCAACGAAGCCGGTGAACCGGAAATTAGATCCAGATTAAGACTTATGGAGCAATTTGCCGGTAGCATAGACTGCGTCGTGGATGGTGAGTTGGGAGGTGCCCGTTCGCCATCGACCATCAAGGATCTGAGCAGCGGAAAAACCCTTCGCTAGTTACGGCCAGGCCGGGACATCCCGCCCGAACACAGCGACAGGCCTGCAACGACAGGCCCGCAGCGATTTGGAGTAAGAAGTGGAAACAGTAGACAGTAATGCAGTAAAGCAATTCCTTCTGGATTTACAACAGGACATTTGTGCCGGTCTGGAAAAGCTCGATGGCAAAGCCAGCTTCAGGACCGATGCCTGGGATCGGGAAGACGGTGGATCCGGTATCACCCGTGTTATCAGCGACGGGGCGGTGTTTGAAAAAGGCGGCGTTAATTTTTCCCATGTGTTCGGCAAGGCCATGCCTGCCTC
>JALEHB010000102.1 GCA_022763285.1 Pseudomonadales bacterium
ACCAGATTATTGAGAATGCCGATTGCAGCGAAATCATGGGCTGACTGACTGGCAAACTGCTGCAGCTGATTGCTGCCGGGTTGCTGCACGTCAGACAGGATACAACTGAACTCCAGCCAGCGAATATAGTCGCTGATATTCTCGCTGCCAGCATTGAGGGTCTGCAGATGAACCTCGTAGGCACGCTCGGGCTGGCCATTATTGCTGAGCATCTGCACCAGATTGGCCCGGGCCCGGTCCGACTCCGGCCGAAAATGCACTTCGGCATAGGCTTGCTCGATGGGATTTCCCCACAGGACATGATGCTGCACACTGACAAAGGCAAACCAGAGACTGGCCAGACCGACTCCTGCCAGCAGCATGACCCGCTGACGTTCCTCCTGCAGACGCGACCACAAGGCCTGGAGTGCCAACGCCAGAGCCAGCACAATTCCCGCCAGCGGCAAATAATTGCGATGTTCGAAATAAAGCTCCAGTGGCAAGACCGTGGACTCCACCGCATGGCCCATCAAAAACCACAGCAGCGCAAAGGCTGGTAAGGGCCAACGACGGCGGTAAACCAGGGCAGCCACCAGCCCTGCCCCAATGAGCAATAGTGACAGCAATACCGGCAAGGACAACAGGCTGGAATAAATCGGGAAGCTGTCATGGAACAGGCCATAGGCACCGAGCCTGGGCAGAAAGATGGCCAGCAGATAGCTCAGCAATACCGGGAACTGGGACAGGATCCGCTCACCCGGGGTGAAAGGTTTCAGTTCATAGCCCGGCAAGACCTGGGGCAACACCAATAGCAGTCCCAGCGCCATCAAGCCCAGGGGCAAAAAAGCCAGTAAGATGCGCAGGCGTCGAAACAGCCGGTCATTGGCGGGCACGGGCAACAGGGTCAGTTCCAGCACGGCGATATAGGCAAACAACAACACCCCGTTTTCCTTGCTCAGCACCGCCAGCACTGCCAGCAGTGGGGGTGCCAGACCCATCAGCAGCAGCGCCGCTTTGCGCCCCGATTGCAGATAGAGCAACCTGCCTGAAAGATAGAGCAGCAGACCCAGCAAGACGAAAAAGGAGGACAGCAGATTCATACGCTGCACCACATAGAACACCGCCGAGGTCTGGATCGGGTGCAGCAACCAGACCAGTAACAACAGCAACAACAGGGGTGTAGCCAGGCGCCAGCGGCTGTCTGTTTTGCCCAGCAAAAGGGCGATACCCAGCAACAAGCCTCCGTTGGCCAGATGCAGCAGCAGATTCACCAGCTTGAATGCGAACGGATCCGAGGGCCATGACTGGGCCTGCAGGAGAAAGCTGAACACGGCAATGGGCCGACCGAAAATGCCGGCGATACCGTTTTCCATCAGAATAATAAGCTGTCCCCAGCTGGGCTGCTCGGGCACCTGACTCAGCAGGGCCAGGTTGGGGAAGTCATCCAACACGAAGCCGCCGGACAGGGCGGGCGACATCATCAACGCCGCCAGGGCGGCAGCGGCAACTGTAAGCAGGGCAATTCGCATGGCGGGGACAACCATACCCTAAATTGCCGGCAATTACCCTGAATCCCCTCCCCTGATTGCGGTCAGAGGCCTGCTATTCCTGCTCCAGCAGGCTGGCGACCCAGGCCATGGCCTCTTCCTCGCTGCGAAAGAACCGGGCAACGTCCTTTTCTTTCTCGGAGTAGCTGGCCAGCATGCGCATCAGGCCATAATAGAGATCATTGGGCACAATGGCGGCCGCATGGTTAGGGTAGTTGCGCACCATTCTGGCGATATCTTCGCCCACTATACGAATCTGGGTCGCCGACATATCAGACAAGGTTTCAGACTGCCGCAAATCCCAGAGCACGATAGTGTCTTCGTTATAGTCGCTGGCGCTGGTGGCTTCGGCGATCGTTGTCATGAGCTCATCATTGCCGGTTTTACCCTTCGCCTCAAACTTTAGCAGCCGTCCTTCGAAACGATAGTGTACTGGCATGTTAGGCGATGACCCGTGATCAATACTAGAATGGTCGTTTGCGACGACCTTGCGCAATACAGGTTTGGGAATTGATACTACGCCCACCGCAGGCATTTCAGAAGGACGTCAGCTTGTACAACGCCATCGCCTTGTGAACTGGTTCACATCTTTGGCGCAATTTCCGTGGAGGAATCCCCCACAGACTTGCGGGCAAATGCTGGCAGATGCCGACGCTGCGGCCTTTCCATCAAAGTAGCCTATTAAGACTACATACTGATATGTAGTCTATACAAACTACTTATTGATAGTGTAGCCTATATTTACTACCATAGGCGCTCACCAATAGGAGACACACAGTGGCCAGAATCGCGGTAATTACCGGCGACCTGATCAACAGCACAAGGGTTGCCGACAGCAAAGCCTTCAAGCGCCAGCTCGACACGCTGCTTGCGCGCCTGCAGCAGCGCTTTGACGCCGAGGTTGCTACCTACCGGGGTGACGGTTTCCAGGTGGCCCTGGATGCTCGGCACAATGCCCTGCAACTGGCACTGTTGCTGCGCACCGGCCTGATCGCCGCCAGCCCCGACAGCGAAAACCGCTGGGATGCCCGCATTGCCATTGCCTGGGGTGAGGCAGATAAGGAAGAGATGGCCAAAGGAGATCTGGATCCGGCCAGCCAGATCGGCCCGGTCTATATCGAGTCCGGTCGCGCCCTGGACGCCTTGGGCAAACAGCATCTGCAGGCCGTCACCTCAGGGGAACTGCCCAGCCTGGCCCTGAATCTGAGCTGCCGCTTCGCCGACGATATTGTCAATCATCTCACCGCCGTGGAGGCCGAGGTGCTGTACTATTATATGCAGGATCGGGGCAGTCACCAGAGCATCGCAGACCGGCTGGGCAAACAGCGCCCCACAGTCACCGTCGCCCTGCAACGAGCCCGCTACAAGCTGCTGGCCCGGTTCGTGGATGATATGGATAAAATGCTGAGACTCAGCCATGAATGAAATTATCATTCCCGCCACAGCTCTGCAGCCAATCAATGGTCTGATAATCCTGGCCGCCTACTTACTGGTGCTCGCGCCCGCCTCCTGGCTGATTCGCCGGGTGCTGCGACAATGGATCGATCAGCTTCCGGCCAACTCCGGCTCCCTGGTCAAGGCCGGCGCCATGATCGGCTACCTGGAACGCAGCCTGATGCTGACCTTTATCCTGCTCAATGAATTCACTGCCGTGGGATTCGTGCTGGCGCTGAAGGCCGCCTACCGCTTCAAGGACACCGCCGAACATCCCCAGGCCGAATACATGCTCATGGGCACTTTTCTCAGCCTTACCATCACTTTGGCCGTCGGCTTGATCACCAGAG
>JALEHB010000014.1 GCA_022763285.1 Pseudomonadales bacterium
CGCCCTGGGCAAATTTCCCAGCCTCGGCAGCCAGGCACAAAAAAATGCCATCTGGCATCATCCCGGATGGCATTCCTTGTCAATGCGCGGCAGCGAGTGTCCGAAGCCCGCTGCCTGATAAATGACGGGCCGCCTAGCGGCGCTTCAGGCCGGATATAACATCACGGAAAATATCCAGCAGCGTTTCATGTTTGTAGTCGGTGAATTCACCGGCATCCATAAACATGCCGTGCTCGGCACAGGCTTCATACTCCAGATGCTTCTGCCTGGGGTCATTCACCTTCTGCATGGTTTTGCCACAGCGCGGACACTGAATATCCCGCACAGTGTTATAGGTCTTGCCGACCCCCGGATCGCCAACATCAGCGAACTCAGCCATCCAGTCACCTTTAAGCTGCTCGGCCTCGCCGTTATCAAACCACAAACCATGGCAGCTATTGCAACGGTCGATCACCACCTGACCGCTGAGGGTTTCAATTTTCAGCTCTTGCATCTCTGAATTGCACTTCGGACAGTCCATCTGTGTCTCCTTGGATCCGGCTTTTTATTAGTCGAGTTCACTCACTCATGAATTATTACAGCCAATCCCCCAATCAGCAGAGTTGCCACCGCGTTGCTGCAATATTTGACTGTTGCAACAAGCACTTGCGACGGCTTGCCTGCCCAGGTCAGACCGACCTTGCGCACGCTGGATCAGCGATTTCCAGCCCTTGCCATTTTATAGGATAAAAGCGCTGAAGACCAAGCCCGGAGCGGTCTGGGCGTTAAGTCGGGATTCACCTTGGGCCAATTACAGTGAGCATGACAGATTCATTCAAGCCCGGGACTACGGAGAACAGTAATGAAATTTCCCGCACTATTACTCGCTTGCCTGAGCCTTGTTGTCAGCACCCATAGCCGGGCCGGCGGCGAGGAGAACATGGCCAGTGCCTGTGCCACTCTGGAATTCATGGCCAAGATGGTAACCCTCAACGCCCTGCTGCCGGCTGACTACGACGACCCTGAGGAGCTTGCGCAGATGCAGGTCTGGCTCAAGGAACTCAACCGCCGGGCCTGTCAGCCTGCCATTCTCACCGGCTTCACCCGGGGCAACAGCTATTATGAGTCCGGGCGACGCATTTCCAGCGACCTGTACTATCAGTCCTGGCGCTTTCCCAATGGCCAGCTATTTTTCGCGGCTCCGGGTTTCGACACCCCGATCTACTATCCCAACGGCCAGTTGATGGCGAGCCACTGGATGCATGGCGACCAGGCCCTGTTCTGGCCCAACGGCAATCTTGCCACCGAACATTTCCGGCGCTTTGAAGTCACCTGGTTTTATCCCGATGGTCACAACATCATCACCTATGAGGCGGGACGCAAGGGCGCGCGGTGGTTTTACCCCTTCCCCCGCTTTGACGGCCTGATTGGTCAGGAAGAGATTTCCAGGGACTGGGGTGAGGAAGACGAGGATTTTACCTTTTTGAATTTCACCACCAGCGGGGAGTTTTTTACCACTCGGGAGAGAATTCGCCGCAGCCTGGTGTTTGATGATATCGACTTGCTGGACGTGCCTGGCGTGCTCTTGCTAATCACCCGTCTCTATCAGCAGCAGGACGGCGCCAAGGAGTTCACTCCGGCCGATGTGAATATCACCGGGGCGCCGTTCTAGGCCGGCGGGTTCAATAACTGTAGGCCAGGGATCGGCTGCGCAGGGTTTCACTGTCTATGGCGCCACGCTGGCAGGCTTGCATATCAGCCACCTTCAGCACGTGAATTTTATCCATGGAGCTGTTGTCCGGGGCATCATCCCCCAGATTGCGCAGAATCAGGGCCACGGTTTCTTCATCGGGCAAAGATCGCAAGGATGCACCGTAATCACAGAGCGTGGTGTAAAGCCTGGCTTCAAAAGCATCGAGGTCGGCCTGCCATTGCCGCGCATAGCGCTGCTCGGCAGCTTCATTTCTGTCCTGAAGTTCGCGCGCCTTGGTCAAAGCGGTCTCCCTCAGGGGTTCGAAGCGCTCCACCAGCTGGTCCAGTCTGGCCACCAGGCTCTCCGGTGCGGCCTGGGCATCGGGACTGTCGCCGGCGGCCTCACGGGCTTGCTGTTCGAGCTCCCGCAAGTCTTCAATATTATCCTGTAACTGCTGGCGCAGATCGTCTACCTCGGCCTGCAGCCGGGTAAATTCCTCGTCGCTGATTTCGCCCAGTGAGCGCAATGAGCGCAGGGAGTTGCCAGCCTGCTCCACTGCCGTGTTTACCACCAGACTGAAGTCCACCGCCGCAATCTTGTCCATCATTTCCTGATAGAAGCTGTCGGCCTGGGCGACTGATTCATTCAGGGCCAGGGCGGAAGTACGCACCGCGGCTTCGGTATTGCGGCGAATGGCTTCCAGTGGGTTGCTGCTCAATTGCAGGTTTTGCAGGGCATTGTTCAAGGCTGCCAGACCGAGGCGATTGCGCCGGTTGGCCAGCGGTGATCGCAGCTCAATCACCAGACCCTGCCCCTGCAGATAGGTGCTTTGGACACCCCCCAGGCTCATGCCGAACAGGCCCGAGGTCTCATTCAGTCCCAGCGACTCTGCCAGCACCGCGGAGAACAGTTCCACATCGGCGCGCAGTTCAGAGAGCTGCTGCGGCTGCGCTTGCAGCGCACTTCCTGTAACAAGCAGCAGTGGCAGAAGTTTTGCTATTGATTTCATTTCGTCTCGCCCGGCCAGGAATTATTGCGGAATCAGGGTATCGTCATAACTGACGTATTGGGCCAGTTGCTGCAAAGAACGAATGGTCTGGTAATCACTGTCCAGCAACTCCTGATAGCCGGCCCGCATGGCCTGCAAATCCTGCAGCCGCTGCTGCTCAAAATAGCTGTATACCAGTTCCATATTTTCAGCGGTCGCCTGCTGGCTTTGCTGCATCACCGCTTCCAGCAGCTGCACATTATTGTTGTCCTGGCGGGCCTCGAAGCGTGCCACCAGGGCCTCGCGCTCGAGCTGTTGTTGTTCGCTAAATTGTTCACTGAATTGCTCGCTGAATTGCTCCATGGCCCGGGCTATCTGCGCCTCGCCGCCGGCAGCACCGAAGCTGATGGAAACGCCATCGCCGTCGGCCACGATCGTGGTATTGAACAGCATCAGGCACAGCATGGCGAAACTGGCGGCGGTGGGAAACCATTGCCAACGTGCGAAAAAGCCCTGCTCCTGCGCCGGACTACGGTGCTCGCGACGAAACAGCTCCATGCCCCGATCCCAATGGGGCACCGACTGCTCTTGCCAGCCTTCGAGCTGATCCCGGGTACTCAGCAGCAGATCCAGTTCGGCACGGCAATGGGCGCATTGATCCAGGTGTTTTTGAATTTCCTGGCCAGGCCGACTGGAAAGGTCTTCGGCAAAGTATTCCTGCAGCAAGTGGGGTGTCTTAGGACAGGACATTATCTTCCTCCAACTGAACTTTCAGTTTACGCAGGGCCGAATAGAAACGTGTCTTGGCGGTATTTTCGGAGATGTCCTGCAAGCCGGCGATCTCCTCAAAGGTCAGGCCCTGAAAAATTTTTAATTCCACAATCAATCGCTGCGACAGCGGCAGACGAGCCAGCATGGCCATCACCAGCTCATTGCCCTGTAGTGCATTGAGCTGTCGCTCGGGTTCCTGCTGCGACTCTCCTGGCACTGTATCCAGCACGTCCACTGAGTCTCCGTCGTCGCCCCAGGAGCTGACAGTCATCAAGCGTTTGCGCCGGTTCATGTCCACTGCCTTGTTATGGGCAATGCGAAAAATCCAGCTACTGAATTTGGCGTCGCCACGAAAACGGTGCAGATTGCGATACACCCCGAGAAACACTTCCTGCATCAGATCCATGGCATCGGAAGAATTTCCGGTCAGACGCAGCCCAAGGTTATAGATTCTGCCTTCATAGCGCCTCACCAGCTTTTCCCAGGCATAGGCTGAGCCCTTTAGCGCCGCCGCTATCAATGCGTCGTCTTCGTCAATGGCATTCATGCCCCGAGTCCTGTGCCGCTTGTCGCTGTCATGTCATGATTGTCGTTCAGCGACAATGAAAATCCAGACCACAGGATACTCATTTTTGCTGAATAAGTCGTAACAGGCGGGAGAATAGTTTGCCAGTCAGGCGGTGTTTCACTGAGGGTACTGATGTCGGGATTTTTCCAGCAGGCTGCCCCAGGCCCGGTTGAAGGGGTGCACCTTGTCGGTAGCCCCGTTGGCATTAACCAGGGGCAGGCCCTGGTTGGCCCAGGCAAAAATGGAATGACGCAGATTATGAACCCGGACATAACCCAGACTCTCAAGCTCCCGGGCGACGGCTGCCGAGCGGTAACCGACAGAGCAATAAACGACTATCTCTGTGTCAGGATCAGGGAACCTGGCGGCAATATCCTGCGCGCTCTGCAGGTTTAGCGCCGACTGCAAATGGCTCACCCGGTATTCATTGGCCTCTCGCACATCCACCAGCACCGGCGCGGGTGTAGCCGCACTTCGCAACTGCGCCTGTAACTCGGAAGTCTCAAGCATGGCCACACCGGGGAACTCTTCGGCGATTTTTTCATCCACAGAATCCCAGCTCACCCCGAACAGTTCGAGAAAGAATGAGGCCGCGGAGACGATTAACCAGGATTTGATCATGATGACTGCCTCAGCTTGCTGCTGCGGCCCCAAGCTTGTGCGCTGAGAGAAACAGAGAGTTTACAGTCCACCGGGCCAGGATGGCCAATCCGGTTTGGCTGCGCCTTGTGAGCGACTGACATCCTGACCCGGTACACTGCAAAGCGGATCAGGCGGCTGCAGCTTGCTCCGACAGCAACTGGCTGGCAGCGCCCATGAAGGCATTGAGAGACGAGGAGATAATGTCCTTGCTGATAGCGACGCCGCTGTAGCGGCGGCCTTCGCACTTGAGCTGGATATAGGTAACCGCTTCGGCATCGGCACCCTGACCCAGGGCATGCTCACCATACTCCATGATCTCGAAATCCATTTTGATAACCTGCTTGAGACCTTCAACGAAGGCATCCAGTACACCATCACCCTGACCGCTGATCTGCAGCGGCTGACCGAAATAGTCCAGCTGGGCATTGAAGGTCTCGCGCCCCTCATGTTTTTCGATACTGAAATCTTCCAGGCTCAATACCTTGTTATCGCTGAGATAGTGCTGATTGAACAGCTCCCAGATTCGGTCTGGCTGAATTTCCTGCCCGGATTCCTCGGTGACTTTCTGCACCACCCGGCTGAATTCAATCTGCAGCCAGCGTGGCAGTTCAAAACCGAACTTGTTGGCCAATACATAGGCAACGCCGCCCTTGCCGGACTGACTGTTGACCCGAATCACGTCCTGATAAGTGCGACCGATATCCCGTGGATCAATAGGCAGATAGGCAATTTCCCAGGGCGCTCCCTCTTCATAAATGTCCAGACATTTCTTGATGGCATCCTGGTGCGAACCGGAAAAGGCGGTAAATACCAGATCGCCCGAATAGGCCTGACGCGGATGCACATCGATCTGGGTACATTCCCGCACCACCGAGACGATGCGGTCCATATCGTGCAAATCCAGCTCGGGATCGATTCCCTGACTGTAGAGATTCATGGCCATGATCACGATATCCATATTGCCGGTCCGCTCGCCATTGCCCAGCAAGGTACCTTCAACACGCTGGGCACCGGCCATGACGCCCAACTCGGCGGCTGCCACCGCGCAACTGCGATCATTATGGGTGTGCAGGCTGATGATCACTGCTTCACGCTTGTTGATGTGACGGCCAAACCATTCGATCTGGTCGGCATAGACATTGGGGGTGGCCATCTCCACGGTGGATGGCAAATTCAGGATACAGGGCTTGTCCGCAGTGGGCTGCCAGACATCCACGACGGCATTGCAAACCTCGACGGCGTAATCCACTTCAGTGCCGGTAAAACTTTCCGGCGAATACTGGAATACCCATTCTGTTTCGGGAGCCTGCTCGGCGCAGCGCTTGACCTCCTTTGCACCGGCAATGGCAATATCAATAATACCTGCCTTGTCAGTCTTGAATACTTTTTCGCGCTGCACCACAGAGGTGGAATTATAGACGTGCAGAATGGCACGACGCGCGCCCTTGAGGGATTCGAAGGTACGCTGAATCAACTCCGGGCGAGCCTGGGTCAATACCTGGATAGTGACATCATCGGGTACCCGGTTCTCCTCGATCAGGCTGCGCACAAAATCAAAATCCGGTTGCGAAGCGGCCGGAAAACCCACTTCAATTTCCTTGAAGCCCACTTCCACCAGCAGCTCAAACAGCTTCTGTTTCTGTGCCACAGACATGGGCTCAATCAGCGCCTGATTACCATCACGCAGATCCACGCTACACCAGGTCGGTGCTGCAGTGATCAGCTGATCAGGCCAGGTCCGATCCTTGAGGGCAATGGGCGGAAATGGCTTGTATTTACGATGATCAAATCGATTGCTCATGACTGTGTCTCGCTTGCTGGTCTCATCTCGTTTTCAGGGCCGGCATGCTGGCCGGTGACAGCAGGTCTGTCTGCGCGACACCTTCTGGCTTGTGGCCGGTCACGCTGTGTCTGGCTGTTGTCCTGCCGAATTTCTTCAGGACGTCAGTACCGTGGTGATCCTGATCGGTCAAGGCGGCGATGTGCCGCCTGAACCGGCGCTGGCTCCTGAAGCCTGCTCATTGCGATTGCCTTGCGTACTCTCGTACG
>JALEHB010000103.1 GCA_022763285.1 Pseudomonadales bacterium
ACAAGGCATCCAGGGAAACTTCGCTCGTCGCCTGATGGAAATGCATAGAACCTGCCTGAACTGCGGCATGACTGTTGATGACTACATCAGCCACTGCCCCAAATGCGACAATGCCCTGGATGCCCAGCACGACGGTTCCACCCTCACCGTCGACATCGCCCATCAGGGTGAGCGAGTCCATGAGGCGCTGGAAAAAATGCAGCAGGAGATCGACCAGGCTCGTCATGGGGTCGCAAAGCGGCTACGCCTGATTGTGGGTTCGGGCCGTATTCGTGAAGAAGTGCTTTTGTCACTGCGTGATCTGGAGTTTCGCGGCGACATCAAGGACTTTGAAGCGGAGCCATTCAATGCCGGGTCGGTGCTGGTTACCCTGAAATAGCACTTCTGGAATGGCTTGAATCATTCCGCTCCGGGGACCAGTCAAGCTCAAACATTATCAGGCTCTGCCGGCCAGATACATCCCACAACCCACTAGCTCACGGCCACTGATCCCATGCCCTGCATAGCCCGGTTCCCGGGGCCTGCGCGAGTACTTTGCTGGTTCGGCCCGGCAGATTAATTCCCGTTTCACATCCGCCAGACGGAAACCGGCGTATTGCAAGTATCGAATGGTAAACCGAAAAGGTTATTTCACTGGCTATGACCAAGCGCTCGGTGATCAATGTTCTCGGCTACGCTGGCCTGATTCCCTTCGTAATCACCGCGCTGCTGGTGGGCACCAACCTCAGAACCCCGGGCCTCGATGCCATCCTGGTGTTTGCCCTTTACAGTGCGTTGATTGCCAGCTTTCTTGGCGGAGCCCTCTGGGGCCGGGCACTGGGCCGGCCAACGCAAGGCAGCACCGTGATGGCGCTGCTTTTCAGTAACGCCATCGTGCTGCTGGCCTTCGCGGCCATGTTCTGGCTCGCCCTCTTTCCCCTGGTGGCTGTAACATTACTGGCAGTTTGCCATCTGTTGTTGATTGCGCTTGAGCGCGGCTCATTTGCGGAGCTGTTCACGGAAGCCGAATCATTCTATGCAAACTTTCGTCTTAGCCTGACAACGCTGGTGCTGTTATGCCACGGCCTGGTTTTGTTCAGCCTCGCCACGGGTTAGCAGCAAACAACGAACACGCCCATCAAGCCGGTGGCGCGATGGAATAGCAAAGCGGCGAAGCCTGATTATAATGACGGACAGTATCAAGGATGAGGTGCGGTTGCCGCTGAGTGAGAGATACGGCGATAGGAGTAATACAGCAAGACCAAAAAAGGCACAAACACTGCTGCTCCGATAATGCCCTGCCCTGCACTTTGCCAAAAAGTCTGATTACTGCCTTCCCAGAAGAAAAAACCACTCACCAAAGTAACAAATATCAGAAATAACGTTAATGCCATACCAAACCAAAGAATTGCCAATAGAGTGAAACGAAGAACAGGCTTAATAAATTCATGCCAGATCCGGGTAGGTGTCATAATGGGGCTTTCAGGCGGCCTGGTGGCTGACTTTGGCTCCCTAATTAGCAACAACTCAGCAGGATCGATGTCCAACACCTCTGAGACCGCAATTCTGGTCTGCAAAGAAGCAACACCAGCTTTTTCCATGCGCTGAATTGTGCGCAAACTCACCCCGGCACAATCCGCAAGTCGCTCCTGAGACCAGGATTTTCTTAGCCTGAGATCCCTGACCAAGTCACTCCGTATATTCATTTCCATGTTGCCGCCCCATACGTTGACCTATATTGCGCATTATTGTCAGCGATGAATAGCAATTCCTCTACGTCAGCACTATGACACCAGTATGCCATTTAGCGACATAATGGGGATATAGCCAAGATTGATTGCAAAACGATGAATTACACACTTGACCCTCCCCTAATGTCAGCCTTCACACTCCTCCCAGCTAAACCATTCGAGGACTCTTATGAGCAAAACCCTGACCATCGGTGAAGTAGCCAATCAAAGCGGCATCAGCCTGCGTACGCTGCGCCACTATGATGCCATCGGCCTGCTGGTACCCGCGATACGCGGTGACAACAACTATCGCTATTACCAGCAGTCCGATCTGGAGCGCCTGTATCAGATCCTGATGTTTCGGGCTCTGGGTTTCAGCCTGCGCCAAGTGTCGGAATTGCTGGAGATGAACCAGTCTGAACGAGTGGAGCAGCTTCGTGCGCAAAGGGACATCCTCAGCGCCGATATCACAAAGCTGGAGCAGATGCGCCAGCAGCTGGACACATTTATTGAGGAGAAAGAAAGTATGGGCAACCCGGAAATGTTTTCAATATTCGAAGGATTCGACCCTGACGAATTCGCCGATGAAGCCAGAGAGCGCTGGGGAGATACGCAGGTCTACCAGGAATCGGCCCGGCGCAGCAAGCAATACAGCCAGGAAGACTGGCAAAAATTCAGACGGGAATCCGATGCACTGAATTCGGCAATGGTGGACTGCCTCAAACAGGGTCTGCCAGTAAATGACAGCAAAGTGCTCGACATTGTTGAGAAAATGCGACTGCAGATAGACCAGTGGTTCTATCCCTGCTCACGGGCCATGCATGCCTCACTGGGAGAAATGTATGTAATGGATGCCCGCTTTACCGCCACCTATGAAAAGCTGCATCCCGGTATGGCCCAATTCATGCGAGATGCCACTGCAGCCAATCTGGCGCGTTGAGCTGTCAGTCAGAAGTCCGCAAACTGGCTGGCGTTTAGCGTCTGCGAATGCCGATCAGTTTGTTGTTCGCATCCACTTCCATGACAAACTCACCCCGCACGCCATCGGCAGTGACAAATTGCCTGATGGCATTGGCGGGAAAACGGATACTGCGCCCGTCATGGCTCTGCACCTGAATGGCCTGTACCTGGCCCTGATAATAGGCCTTGTATTTGTCAGCACTGATATTGAGGCTGAAGCTAAAAGTCTGGCCCTGGCCGCTTGTCTGCCTGTTCATCCGGCTTCTTTGGTCCTGTCATCAAGTGATCCTGAAGGTCTAATGTAGCAGACTCTGCTGCATCGGTGGGCCCCGTTTTAATGGGGAATCGTGCCTTGATCCAGGGGAACTCTGCACCCGTATTGCACGTCTAAAGATAAGCCAAAGCCGGTTATTTTTGCGCCAAACTCCGGCTGTAACAGCAGTCAGCTCTTCCCGGTCTGTTAAGTTAGCTTTATAGTTCGCGCCAATTTTCTGCTACCCCGGAGGTTTGCAACAGCCATCACCATGCCCATCACCATAAAAACCGCCCTCAAGATTTTCGCTTCACTGCTCGGCCTGCTTGTCATTGGCGTTCTGGTAGCCACAGTCTGGCTGGCCAATGTGGACCCCAATCAACACAAGGCCTGGCTGCAGGCGCAGATTCATGAAGCCACCGGCTTGCAGGTAAACCTGAATGGTGAGCTAGACTTCAGTCTTTATCCCTGGCTGATGCTGGCGGCCGATGATGTTCAGGTGGCGAATCCACCCGGTTTTGATGGTGAGGTACTGGCCAGCATTGAACAGTTCACTCTGCGTGCACGCCTGTTGCCCTTGCTGGGTCGCAATGTCGAGATCGACACCCTGAACCTGCGTGGTGTGAATGCCCATTTGATCACCGATGCCCAGGGCAATCGCAACTGGGCAATGGGCAGCGGCGAAGGAAATGAGGCAGCCGCCGATGAAGCACAGGATTCCGGCCTGCCCTTCAATGATCTGCGTGTGGGCGGTATCAACATAGAGAACATAAACATTCTGCTGGAAGACCGGGCTGCCGACTCACGCCTGACAATCAGTGAGCTGAGCTTCAGCAGTGATGATCTGGTTTATGGCCAGCCCATCAATCTGGACCTGGCTTTCGCCATTGCCGCCAACAATCCACCGCTGGATGCCGACGTCACGCTTGCCGGCACCGTCAATTATGATCTGGACAACGGTCGCTACGATATCGAGCCCTTGCGCCTGGCTGCACAATTGCGCGGCGACCACCTGCCCGGTGGTCAGGCCGAAGTGAGCCTGGCTACCGCATTGCATTTTGATTTTGCAGCCGATCGCTTCCATACCGATTCCCTGCTGTTGCAAGCACCACAGACGCAGCTGCAAGCCAGTATTACTGTCACAGATTTTCAGAGCAGCAACCCCAGCATTGAGAGTCAACTCGCCATGAGCGGCGAAGACGTGGCGCTGTTATTCCGCATCGCCGGTATTGAACCACTGGCAAGTCAATTGGCCGCATTGCCCGAGCGGGAGCTTTCCCTGCAGACGACCTTCAGCGCCCAACCGGGCCGTGGCAGTCTGGAGGTCTCGACGCTGGAGCTAAGCCTGCTGGGTGCCACCGTCACTGGTCAGCTCAGTGCCGGGAATCTGGATAGCGGCGCGCCAGTGCTACGTGGTGACTTGCGCGCCAGTGGTCCCAATCTGCCGTCGGTGATGGAAGTGGCAGGACAGCTTACTGGAGGTCGTGATACCAAGCTGGCCGAGGGCGGACGCCTGATGCAGGGCCTTGAGGACAAGCGCTTTGAACTCACTGCCCAGTTCGATGCAGACCTGCAGCGAG
>JALEHB010000104.1 GCA_022763285.1 Pseudomonadales bacterium
GAAGACGGCACCAGTGCCGAAGACCGGGCCAAAGGTGAGCGCTGGCAGAATGCCCTGATCAACGGCAAGGTTTTTCACTACGATCCCGTTCATGATTCCAATGCCAGCCTCACTCTTGAGGCTGAGCCCGGTGAAAGAGTCAGAATCTTTTTCGTGAACGCCATGATAAATGAAGCCGCAGCCTTTCATCCTATCGCCGGTATCTGGGATCGAGTCTGGGACAATGGCAATCCCAAAAATGTGCGCTACGGCCTGCAAACAGTCGAAGTGCCTCCAGCCCATGGCATGGTGTTCGATCTTGTCCCTCCTGCTGATCGCCCCACCAATAACGCACTGGTGGACCACAGGATGAAACATGCATTAAGCGGTGCAATCTCTGTCCTCATGACCTATGAGGGCGTCAGTGAAGAAAAAGGTCGCACCGAGTTGATCATTCGCTAACGCTGACAAAGGAGCCTGACAATGTTCATCTTGCGCAACATAGTGCTGCTGACCCTGACTGCCGTACCGACAAGCTTGTTGGCACAAGAGGCGCCAATACCAGCCATTGCTGAAGCTTGTGCCAGCTGCCATCAACTTGATCGCAGTGAAGGCAATACAGCTCATGCCGCACCACCGCTTTTCTATGCAGGCAACAAATATCGACAAGAATGGCTCGAACAATGGCTGCAGGCACCATACCGACTCAGGCCGGCCGGAGGGTTCTTCGCAGATCATGTCATTACGGAAGATGGAATCGATTCTGTAGACGAAGCGAGCCTGCAAGACCATATGGCAGTGGATAGCTCAAAGGCTGCTGACATTGCTGATTGGTTAATGAGCCTCACTCCCATGGACGACTTATTGGCAGCATCCAGCGACTACCAACCCGGTTCGGTCTCCCCGCGCATGGGTGCCATGGATTTCGTCAAGTTCAAAGGCTGCGGCGGTTGCCATCGAGACACGCCCGAGTACGGGGGCCTTTCAGGGCCTGAGTTGTATACCGCCTGGCAACGCCTTCAGCCACAGTTCATCGTCTCCTTCATCAAGGACCCAAGGGCCTGGAATCCGGATTCCGCCATGCCCAGCCGCGGATTGAATGACGGGCAGATCCACAAATTGGCAGATTATCTGAAGATTCTGACAAATGAGGACTAACTGATGAATAGAGAAGCAAATATTTTCCTGAACTGTTTATTGGGTCTTGCCCTGATTCTCACGCTGGGAATGAGCGCAGCTCTGGAAGCCGCCGATGCTGAACAGGGCCGTCTGCTCTATCGCGAAAACTGCGCTCAGTGCCACGGACTGGAAGGATCGGGCAAGGGTATCAACGCCCCCCATCTGGAAGTAGCGCCACGCAATCATACTGACTACGAAGAGATGAATGCGCGTACCAACGAAGAGTTGTTCAAAGCGATTTCTGAAGGTGGCCAGGCAGTGAATAAATCAGTTCTGATGCCTAACTGGGGCCATACGCTCAGTGAAGAGGACATTAATAATCTGATTGCCTTTTTGCGCAAGCTCTGCTGCGAGCAGTAGCTCTGCCCGAGTCAATCACTCAAACAACAGGAGTACAGCCATGCTGTCGTTCTACCGAAGCCTGAAACACCTGCTCATCGGGCTGGTTGCCACATCGGCCATTGCCGCCCATGCCGAACTACACAAATTTGAGATGACTATTGAAGAAGTCACCCTCTCTATTGCGCCGGGATTTACCTCAAAGGTCTGGGCTTACGATGGCCAGGTTCCAGGACCATTACTGAGAGTCACCGAAGGCGACGAAGTCGAGTTGACGCTGATCAACAATACCACTCTGAACCATACCATTCACTGGCATGGATTCTATCAAACCGACAGCTGGCAATCCGATGGAGTACCGGACATTACGCAGAAAGCCGTGGAACCCGGGGAGAGTTTTACCTACCGGTTTATCGCCGACAAGAAAGGCAGTCTCTGGTACCACTGTCATGTGAATGTTGCTGAACATGTCGGCACACGCGGCATGTGGGGTGCCTTCATCGTAGACCCATTGCAACCCACTGAGCTGGAAAAATCTGTGACCAAAGATGCTGTCTTGATGTTTTCAGGCTGGAATCCGGACGTGGCAGGCACTTACGGAGAGGGTGGGCATCCAGATGAGTCGATTTCATACTTCTCAATTAACGGAAAATCGTTTCCCGATACACAGCCACTGCGTGTCAAGGAAGGGGATGTGCTGCGGCTCAGATTATTTGCCGCCACCATACCGGTTGCCTTCCACCTTCATGGACACGATATTCTGGTTACCCATAAAGACGGATTACCCCTGGAAACAATCGTGCCGATGGATGTACTTCCCATGCAACCCGGTGAACGCTATGACGTTATCGTAGAAATGAATAACCCTGGTCGATGGATAGCCCATGACCATCATGAGCATCACACGACAAACAACGGCAAGATGCCGGGCGGGGCTGTCATGGTAGTGGAATATGAGGGTATACCCGCTGAAGACTGGTATGTCTGGTCAGAGAAAGACTATGACCCGAACTTCTACTTCAGCGAGTCACTGCAAAGTGGCGAATCAGGTATCTTCCGCCATGACAAATTCCTTGGCGAATTTGAAGATTTCAGACGCTAGGATTGGCTATGAATAAAATTGAACTGGCAAGTGTCATAGCCTTCAAGCCGGCCAAAATTGACAGTCATGTTAGCTCCGCACATACTGGGCACAAGAGGAGCGGCATGCAACTTTCCAGATTTACCGATTACAGCCTGCGCGTATTGTTGTACCTGGCCATCAATGATGGTCGGCGGTCGACCCTGCATGAAATTGCAGATTTCTACCCGATTTCGGTAGAGCATTTGCGCAAGGTTGTACATGAATTATCCCGCAGTGGTTACATCAATACCTATCAGGGTAAAAATGGCGGAATGGAACTTGCCAAGGCCCCCAGGTCAATCGCTATTGGCGAGGTGATCAAGCACTTCGAAGGCCATACCTCATTTATTGATTGTGACCGCCTCAGTTGCAAGCTGGCTTCTGTCTGTACTCTAAAGTCAGTACTCATGGTTGGCCAGGAAGCACTCTATGAGAAACTCAACGAGTACTCGCTGGCTGACCTGCTGGAATCCAAACCCAAAATGGTGAAAGTGCTTGCCAATCCTCTCTGAGGTTCTGCAACACACTTCCACAACTCTTCGGCAACTGCTGACAAGCCATGAACTTCCCGGAATTCAAGACAACAGTATTGCTGTCATATGCCTTTCGGCCTCTCTTTCTCCTGCTGGTTATCCAGGCACTCGTGCACATACCGCTATGGTATTTGATGTGGCAGGGCTATCTGGCAATTGACTGGCCAGTCAATCCCGCTCTTTGGCACGGCCATGAAATGTTGAGCGGATTTGCAGGTGCTGCAATCGGTGGTTTCCTGCTTACCGCCGTAGCTACCTGGACCGGTCGCAAAGCAGTTTCAGGCTGGCCGTTAGTACTTCTGTGCCTGTTCTGGCTTTTTGGCCGCGGTAGTCTGATCTTCCCGCTGGCGGCGGCGACTGCCAGCATTGCCTATTGGCTGGGCTTGCTGGTATTGATGGCCCGAGAAGTAGTGCTGGCAGGTAACAAGCGAAATTATAAGGTCGTACTGATCATCCTTATATTTCTGCTACTGGAGTCGGCTTTTCAGTATGCATTCTTGAATCAGGCCGACTGGCTGCGCGAGATAGTCTGGATTCAACTATGGCTGATTGTCTTGCTCATCAATCTCATTGGTGGACGGATAATTCCTGCTTTTACCCGCAATTGGCTTAAACTTCATCGACCCGCGTTGACTGACAGACAACTGCCAAGACCATTCGGTAAAGTTGATCTCATTGCAAGCTTCACTCTGCCCGTTTTTGCCATACTCAGTCTGATTCAGGTTGCTGAGTCATTGTTAATTGCCAGTGCATTGACTGCGGCTTTCTTCCAGATATGGAGACTGCTTCGCTGGCAGGGCTTGCGAGCAATTGCGGACCCTCTGGTGTGGATGATGCACCTGGCCTATGCGTGGATTCCTCTGGGCATATTGCTTTTTGCCAGTGGCCTGACTGACATATTGCCCCTCTCTACAGGAGTCCATGCTCTGGGTATCGGAACTGTAGCCAGCATGATTGTCAGTGTGGCTTCCAGGGCAGCACTGGGGCATACCAATCGCCCTCTTGTCGCCCACCCCCTGCTTACATCGGCAATCATACTGATAAGCCTTGCAGCGGTGTTTCGTATTCTTGCCTCAACCAGCGCAAACAACCTTTTCCTGTCGAGCGCCACAATCCTCTGGAGTATCGCTTTTGCGGCTTTTGCCATTCGCTATGTGCCAATATTGCTTTTCCCTGCGACAGACAATTCAGATGAACACTGACAGCAATACCTGCAAAATTCGCATGGTACTTTCCCTCTTCAGCGAACTTTTGGCCGCCACCAAAGACTGATAACAAACCAGGCCAGCACCAGAGCACCGACAGAAAAAACAATATCACCTGGCACTCGCATCCAGACCAGAATATCCACAATGGGCTGTTGCATGAATTCGGCGGAGCGGGCGTACCAGTAACCCTGTTCCAGACTCGCAAACAATTGCAGAGTGCCTAGCGGGAGCAAGGTAAGCAATGCCATCAATGCAAGACCGATATTCAGGCTCCAGAAACTGATCCTGAGCAAGCGATCGTTCCACAGCAGATCGGGCTTCATGCCTCGCAAGCAGAACAGCACCAGACCAATGCCCAGCATGCCGTAAACGCCGAACAGCGCGGTATGACCATGCAAAGGAGTCAGATTAAGGCCCTGCATGTAATACAGCGCCAGCGGCGGATTGATCAGAAAACCGAACAAACCGGCACCGACAAAATTCCAGAATGCCACTGAGATAAAAAACATCACCGGCCAATGGTAGCGCTGCATCCAGTCTGCGGCTCTGCCCAGGCGATAGTGGTGATAGGCTTCAAATCCGATATAGGCCAGTGGCACCACCTCGAGTGCAGAAAAGCTGGCTCCCAATGCCAGCACCGGCGTTGGTGTGCCCGCGAAGTACAGGTGATGTAGCGTACCAACGACGCCTCCGGCCATGAATACAATGGTGGCAAAAAGAATGGCAACGGTCGCCGAGCGCGCCTTGAGCAAACCCAGCCGGGTAAACAATATACCAATGACCGCCGTGGCAAACACTTCAAAGAATCCTTCAACCCAGAGATGCACCAGCCACCAGCGCCAGTATTCCACCATGGAAAAATGCGTGAACTCTCCCCACATCAACGACGCGCCAAAAAACAGACCGATGGCGATCGTAGAAATAAACAACAGCCCAATCATTGAGCGTTGCTGAGAGGGTTGTCGAAGCACTGGCCAGAGGCTGCGCCCCACAAGAAACAACCACAGACACAGGCCGATAAACAGAAACCATTGCCAGAAGCGCCCGATATCGGCGTATTCCCAGCCCTGGTGACCAAACCAGAAATTATATTCAAGCCCCAGTCTCTGGGTAACTGCCAGCCATTGCCCGGTAAAAGCACCAGCGACAATCAATAACAAACAAACCCATAACAGATTGACACCCAGGCGCTGATAAGGAGGCTCATAGCCCGACAGAGCCGGCCCCATATACAGGCCAGTGCCCAGCCAGGCGACAGCTATCCAGAGCACGGCTAACTGGGTATGCCAGGTACGGGTAATGGAATAGGGCAGAAATTCCGATAACGCAAAACCATAAAAATCCTGCCCTTCTACCTGATAATGTGCCGTAATGGCACCGAGCAGTATCTGGGCCAGAAACAAGGCCAGCAAAACCCAGAAATATTTGCCCACTGCCAGCATTGAAGGGCTTGGCCTGAGATCCTTGAGGGGGTCGGCATCCAGCGGTGGAGACTGATCCTCATCGCTGTCACGGGTCACCGCATAATGCCAACCCAGCAAGCCAATACCCATGAGCAGGATCGTGACACTGAATGCGGACCAGAGAAAGGTGCTGGGTGGAGGCCGGTTATCAACAAGAGGTTCACTTGGCCAGTTGCTGGTATAACTGATATCACTATCCGGTCTCTCGGTAACAGTTGCCCAAGCGGTCCACCAGACAAATGCCGCCAGACTCCGGCGGTGTTCGGCATCAGCTACCGTATTGGTGCGCATGGCATAGTTTTCACGCAGGCTTGCCAGCGCCGGGTCATCACCGAACAAACTTTCATAATGCGCCGACACCTCTGCAATGGCCCGAGCGCGATCGGTATCAACGGTGATAATGGCCCTGTCAGGATCGTAGCGATTGCGTCTGACAAGGATTTGCAGGCGGGCCTGTAGCGCCGCCTGTTGCTCAGCATTCAGAACACTGTAGGAAGCAGCGGTGTATTCTAGTTGCGCCCAGTGATTCAACATGGCCAATAGTTCGCGGTGCAACCAGTCTGCGCTCCAGTCCGGTGCCACATAACTTCCATGGCCCCAGATAGAACCCAGTTGCATACCGCCCATGGACTGCCAGACCTGTCTGCCCTGCTCAATGTCCTGGCGCGTGTAAATGAGGCTGCCGCCCTCAGAGCGCACTTGCTCCGGCATTGGTGGCGCTTGCTGATAGATCTGCTGCCCACTCCAGAGCAATACGCTGAAAGATGCAGTCAGCATTATTGCCAGAACGATCCATAATGTACGGGTGTTAGTCATATCGTTGCTTGTCTGGAGAGACATTGACAGTAGAGCAGATAAGCCGGTGAAGAGGCAGCCTTCTCAGGCTGGCAAAAACTGCCGCCAATGTTGTGAGGATGGATAAAAGCCCGCAGGCAAATTGGAAGCTTAATCAACTTGCAACAAACTGGCCCGACCGGCCACTGTAGAACTCAATAAAAAAACTGACCTCCTCAAGTGGTTCAACATGATGTAACAACTCAGGAGGGATGATGCCCGGCGTGTGTTGGTCCAACTCGATCGTCTGCGCCACAGGGGCCTGACAAACAAATAACATTCTGCCCTCAAGAATAATGATTTTCCCCCAGGTTCCTGGTTTGGTGGCATGGTCTTTTTTCAGGCCTTCGGGAAAACTATCCTGATCAAATACGTCTGTCTTGCGTAAGAACTGCAGATTCTCCGGCCATTCCAGGGCATCGCAGCGGACACAGTTCAACTGCTGGCCCAGCATGGAGTCACGGCCTTCCTGGCTTTGAGTCCAGGGCCTGTTGAAGAACGGCGGCTGGTGGCGCACATGCTGATTGTGGCAGCAGTCCAGCTCTGCTACCCAATCATCTTCCTCGTCTTTGTGATAAGCGACGATGGCACGCTGCATAATTGCTCCGTTGCAATGCAATCGATTTTGCCTGTGGGTTTACCGGGGCTCTACTGTTCCTGAGGTAAGGCAAAGGTGGCCATGACGTGTCCGGAAATCACCGAAATATACTGCACCCCATCGACCGCGTAGCTTACAGGTGCCATTACTATCTGGCCACCCAGGCTGGCGCGCCAGAGCAGGTCTCCGCTGCGGGCATCCAGGGCATGGAAGTGCCCCTCTCTGCCACCGGTGAACAGCAGATCCGTCGCCGTGGTAAGCATGCCACTGTCACTGACGTCGAACTGCTCATACTCCCACACGGCTTCGCCGGTCTGCGGATCCATGGCCTTGAGAGAGGCATGACCTACTTCGTCGGTCCAGGTATTGATGGGATCGGTACGGCCGATGCCGATGGTCGGCGCATCCGGCGCAGGCGCCACGACATCGAAGCCACCACCCAGAAAGGCACGGCCAGGAATGTATTCTGATTCTTCCGGGCGATAGATGCTGCCGTAGTCTTCCCAGGAGGCGAAATAGAACAGGCCCGTACGGGGGCTAAAGGACGGTGGATACCAGTTGGTACCACCCTGATTGCCCGGGTAGGTTGGCGAGCCCTCCGGCTGCGGCGTCTGGATGGGACGACAGTTGTCATCGAGGCCACTGGCCCAGTTGACCCGCACGTAATTTTTGCCCAGCAAGCATTCGCCGGTGGTTCGGTCCAACACATAGAAGAAGCCATTACGGTTGGCCCACATCATGGCCTTGAGAGGGCTGCCATTGAATTCGATATCGGCCAGTACCGGTACCTGCACGGCATCGTAGTCATAGCCATCATTGGGGGTGAACTGGAAATGCCATTTCAGCTCCCCGGTATCGGCATCAAGGGCGATGACAGAATCGGAATAGAGATTATCGCCAGGACGCTGGGAGGGATTCCAGTCCGGCCCGGGATTACCGACGCCCCAGAAAGTCAGATTCTGCTCCACATCGAATGAGCCGGTAATCCACACCGGCGCACCGCCATACATCCAGTCATCGCCTTCCCAGGTGTCATGACCCGGTTCACCCGGCCCGGGAATGGTATAGGTTTTCCACACCTCTTCACCGGTCTCGGCATCATAGGCGGCAACATAGCCTCGAATCCCGAACTCGCCACCTCCGACACCCACCAGAATTTTATCCTTCACCGCCAGTGGTGCCATGGTCACGGAATAGGCGCGATCCACATCCCCCACTTCCACATTCCACAAGGGCTGGCCATTGATACGATCCACGGCAATCAGCCGGGCATCCAGCGTGCCCATATAAAGCGTATCATCGAGAATGGCGACGCCACGATTATTGGCACCACAGCATATCCGGGCGTTATCCGCAGGCGTATGTACGTACTTCCAGAATACCCGGCCGGTCACAGCATCCAGAGCCATGACCGTATTCGGGCGCTCGGTCAAATACATGATGCCATCCACAACAATGGGATTGGATTGCCAGGCACCGAAGACCTGATTTTGCAGCATCCATTTGAGTTCCAGGTCGCCCACATTATCGCGATCTATCTGATCCAGCAGGCTGAAACGTTGACTCATATAGTCACCGTTATAGGTCAGCCAGTTATGGGGTTCGGCTCTGGCATCGAGTATGCGTTCATAGGGCACCTGAGCCTGCAAATTGGACGCGATCAGCAAGGCGGCAAGCACAGCAAACAGTCTGTTGATTGTTTTCATTATTGGACTCCTCGCAGGGTCAGAAGATAGGCCACCACGTCCGCGACTTCATCCGCATCGAACGGTGCAGGCGACTTGCTCGGCAGTTCGCTAATGGCATAGCTGGCCAGATCTGCCTTTTGCAATGACCTCAGCTGGCCATTTGAATCAATCAGCTGGACGCTGTAGGTATCTTCATTCAAACGCCGTCCGGTGATGACTTCTTCATTGATGGTGACCAGTCGTACCGGCCGGTTGATGGGCAGCAGGGCCGCCTGGGGGTCCACCAGATTCAGTTGCAGATTGGCCGGTGTACGACGAAGGCCGATATCGGAAAGATCCGGTGCCGTTCTCGGGCCGACACCGCCTACACGATGGCAGTCAGTGCAATTACCCTTGCCTTCGAAGAGTGTCTTGCCACGGCTCGCGTCACCCACCCTCACTGCAACACCTTCCGGGTCGAAGCCGGCCCGGATATAGGCGATCACCGCTGCCAGTTCCTCGGCATCGAAATCAAAGGCTGGCATTCGGCCCTCGGCAGCGCCGCCGCTAACAACGGCGCGAAGATCGTCATCGGACTGCACATTGCGGAACTGACCGAGACGAAGGTTGACTCCATCCACCAGATCGCCCTGGGGCCCATGACACAGGGCACATTCCTGAGTGTATATCCGCAGGCCAGCCTGAATGGCTTCGCTGGTATAACGATGATCGCCCAGTTCCTGCGCCTGGGCCGATGAGTAGCAAGCCAAAAATAACAGACCAGGCAGGATGGTCTTGAGAGCTCTGCAATACATGGTTTTGAAATCTCCCCACATTCTTGTTGTTATTACTATGAGATATTGATTTTGAGCATATCGGCAAGCCGGGCAATGCTCAACCCGGAAATC
>JALEHB010000105.1 GCA_022763285.1 Pseudomonadales bacterium
GCCAGGCCAGGCGCCCGCGCGACAAGCTGAAGCCGGGAGATCAACTGCAGGTTAAGGCCGAGCTGGAAAAAGCAGAGCAGTGGAGTGCCGAGGCACTTCCCCTGACTATTGTTTTTGAAGACGAACATCTGCTGGTGATCAACAAGGCGGCCAATTCCGTGGTACACCCGGCGGCCGGCAATCATAGCGGCACCCTGCTCAATGGTTTGCTACATCATTGCCCACAGCTCGAGGAATTACCCCGGGCCGGCATCGTCCATCGGCTGGACAAGGACACCACGGGCTTGCTGGTTGTCGCCAAGACCCTGCCAGCCCACACCCATCTGGTGCAATTGCTGCAGAACCGGGATATCTCCCGGGAGTACGAGGCGGTGGTCAATGGATTGCTCACCGGCGGTGGCCGGGTCGATGCACCACTGGATCGCCACCCGGTCAATCGTAAAAAGCGGGCGGTGGGCATGAGCGGCAAGGAAGCGGTCACCCATTATCGTTTGCTGAACCGGTTTCGGGCCCATTGCCATTTACAGGTGAAGCTGGAAACCGGTCGCACTCATCAGATTCGCGTTCATATGGCCCATATCAACCATCCTCTGGTTGGTGACCCACTTTATGGCGGGCGACTGCAAATTCCGCGGGGCTGTGACTCGGCCCTGGCAGACTATCTGCGCAGTTTCCGGCGACAGGCTCTGCATGCCCGGCGCCTGGCCTTTGTGCATCCGGCCAGCGGTGAAGAAATGAGCTGGGAGGCGGAATTGCCCGAAGACATGCAAACACTGCTAAAGCGATTGGCTGATGACAACCGCCAGCATGACTGACATCAGTTTTCTGCATCCGCAGTGGTCTGACCTGAAAGGCGTGTATGCCGGTTTCAGCTGTCGGCAGGGCGGTTTGAGTGAAGGTGACTTTGCCAGCCTCAATCTGGCGCAACATGTCGGCGATGACGAGGCGGTCGTTGCCAATAACCGGCAGTTGCTGCGCAGTGTCTTGCCGGGCAGGCCGGCCTTGCAATGGCTCGATCAGGTTCATGGCAATGAGGTGTTGGAACTGACACAGGCGGGGTCTGTGCAAACTGCTGACGCGGCTATCAGTCGGGTGCCAGGTGTCGCCTGTTGTGTGATGACTGCGGATTGCCTGCCGGTTTTTATTGCCAGCAATACCCAGGCTGAAGTCGCGCTGGTTCATGGTGGGTGGCGTGGCCTTGTCGGAGGCATTCTTAGTCAGACGCTCAGAAAACTACATACACCTGCAGCCCAGTTACGTGTCTGGCTCGGCCCGGCCATTGGTCCCTGCCATTTTGAAGTGGGCGCCGAAGTACGCCAGGCTTTTCTTGAATCGGCAGAGGGCGAGAACCTGGCTGTCTGTTTCAGCCCGGCAGAGCAAGCGGGTAAATACATGGCTGACCTCAATGCCATTGCCCGGCTGCAACTGACTGGCCTGGGGGTTCAGGATATCAGTGGCGGCGAGCACTGCAGCTATTGTGACCGGCAACAGTTCTATTCCTACCGGCGTGACGGTCGTACCGGCCGTAATCTGAGTCTTATCTATCTGCGAAAGTGAAGCTGGCATTTGCTGGTCGGGCACCGCCTTTGATCAGGATCAATATTAGCCGGACTGCGTCACTGGAACATTGAAAAAGGCCCTGACTAGCCCAATATAAGCTGGCAAGTTATTTTTTTGAACGCGCCGGCTATTGAAGATAGTCGGCATTGCCGCTGAGGTCACCATGCGACTCGACAAATTGACCAGTAAACTCCAATCGGCCCTGTCTGACGCCCAGTCAATGGCTCTGGGCAAGGACCATAATCTGATTGAACCGGTGCATCTGGTTCTGGCATTGATTGACCAGAAAGGTGGATCGGTTCGGCCTCTGTTGTCCCAGACCGGTTTCAATATCAAGGAGCTGCGTGCGCGCCTGCAGCAGGCGGTGGACGATCTCCCTCATATGCCCAATCACGAAGGCGATATTGCCGCCTCGCCGGAGCTGGGCAAATTGCTCAATCAGGCCGATAAGTTGGCGCAGCAAAAGGGCGATTCCTATATCTCCAGTGAGTCCATTTTGCTGGTTGCCATGCAGGACAAAGGCGAGCTGGGCAAGATTCTGAACAGCTTTGGTGTCTCTGCCCAGGCGCTGGAAAATGCCATCAGCAATCTGCGCGGCGGTGACAATGTGACCGATGCCGGTGCCGAAGACAGTTGGCAGGCACTGAGCAAATACTGCGTCGATCTGACCGAAAGAGCCGAAGCCAGTGAGCTGGATCCGGTGATCGGCCGCGACTCGGAAATTCGCCGCACGATTCAGGTGTTGCAGCGTCGCACCAAGAACAACCCGGTACTGATCGGTGAGCCCGGTGTGGGCAAGACTGCCATCGTCGAAGGTCTGGCCCAGCGCATCGTCAACGGCGAAGTTCCCGAGGGGCTCAAGGACAAGCGTATTCTGGCGCTGGATATGGGTTCCCTGATTGCCGGTGCCAAGTTTCGGGGTGAGTTTGAAGAGCGTCTGAAAGCGGTGCTCAATGAACTGTCCAAGCAGGAAGGCTCCGTTATTCTGTTTATCGATGAGTTGCATACCATGGTGGGTGCTGGTAAAGCCGAGGGCGCCATGGACGCCGGTAATATGCTAAAGCCGGCCCTGGCCCGGGGTGAACTGCATTGTGTGGGTGCCACTACCCTGGACGAGTATCGCCAGTACATTGAGAAAGATGCAGCACTGGAACGACGTTTCCAGAAAGTGCTGGTGGACGAGCCCAACGAAGAAGATACCGTGGCCATTTTGCGTGGCCTGAAAGAAAAATATGAAGTGCACCACGGTGTGCAGATCACCGACTCAGCCATTATCGCTTCGGCCAAGCTGTCGCAGCGTTATATCCCCGATCGGCAATTGCCGGACAAGGCCATTGACCTGGTGGATGAGGCTGCCAGTCTGATTCGCATGGAGATCGACTCCAAGCCCGAAGAGATGGACCGCCTCGAGCGGCGCCTGATTCAATTGAAGATTGAGCGGGAGGCGCTGAAGAAAGACAACGATGCGGCTACCAACAAACGCAAGGAAAAGCTGGCTGAGGAAATCTCTGGTCTGGAAAAGGAATATGCCGATCTGGAAGAAATCTGGAAGGCAGAGAAATCCACCCTGCAGGGAGCTCAGTCCATCAAGAGCAGTCTTGAGCAGGCCCGCAAGGACATGGAGGAAGCCAGCCGTGCCGGTGATCTGGCGCGGATGTCTGAAATTCAGTACGGCGTGATTCCGGGTCTGGAGAAAAAGCTTGAAGCGGCCACGGAAGCCGAGACCGCCGAGCGAAAACTGCTGCGCCATCGCGTGACTGAAGAAGAGATTGCCGATGTGGTGTCCCGCTGGACCGGTATCCCGGTGAGCAAGATGTTGCAGGGCGACAAGCAGCGACTGCTGGAGATGGAAGACGCCTTGCACAAACGGGTCATTGGTCAGAACGAAGCCATCGGCGCGGTTGCCAATGCCGTGCGCCGTTCCCGCTCGGGTCTGTCGGATCCGAACCGGCCCAATGGCTCATTTCTGTTTCTTGGCCCGACCGGTGTCGGCAAGACCGAATTGTGCAAGGCCCTGGCGGAGTTTTTATTCGACACCGAAGAAGCCATGGTGCGCATCGATATGTCGGAATTCATGGAACAGCATTCCGTGGCCCGTCTGATTGGTGCACCGCCGGGTTATGTGGGTTATGAAGAGGGCGGCTATCTCACCGAGGCTGTGCGCAGGCGGCCCTATTCGGTGCTGTTGCTGGATGAGGTAGAAAAAGCCCATCCCGATGTCTTCAATATTCTGCTGCAGGTCATGGACGATGGTCGCCTGACCGATGGTCACGGCCGCACGGTAGACTTTCGCAATACGGTGATTGTAATGACCTCCAATCTGGGTTCAGACCGGATTCAGGAAATGATGGCCGAAGGTGATCTCAGTGATGCCAGCTATCAGCGGGTGAAAGACACGGTGCTGTCGGTGGTGGTGAAACACTTCTCGCCGGAATTTGTTAATCGCATCGACGAGACCGTGGTATTCCATCCCCTGCAGGCAGAACAGATTCGCGGCATCGCCGAGATTCAGATCGAACTGCTGAACCGGCGTCTGGCCCAGAATGAGCTGCGCCTGCAGGTCTCGGAGGCGGTGCTGGATCATATCGCCAAAGTTGGCTATGACCCGGTCTATGGTGCACGGCCACTAAAGCGTGCCATCCAGAACGGCATCGAGAATCCCCTGGCCCAGCATTTGCTGCAGGGTGACTACAACCCCGGTGATCTGATCGAGGTGGATCTGGATGATGCCGGTGAGCTGAGCTTCAGCCGACAGGCGGCCGCAGCTGAACCGGCCTGAGCAGGGCAGACAGGAGTCGGCAGTCTATGCTGGCTCCTGAATCTGCTTCAGACGGCCAAAAACCCCGCAAGCGCTTGACTTTCCTGACATAGCTGGCACAATCCCCGGCCTTGAGTGGCGTGATTTGGCCGACCCCGAAGCACGTCCCAGCAGTCTGGCCCCGCCAACACCAGGTAATCCCACAGACTGCTGTCCAGGTTTCAGACAACATCCACCTGGCTGGCTCTCACGTTACCTCGGACGGAGCCGACAAGAAGCAACAGGCAGCATCGATGGATGTGGGTTGTCAGTGCATCTTGGAGCTAGAAATCATCAAATAATCAGCCGTAAAGGCGTCGCAGCAATCACAGGGTTGTGTGCTGTAGCCGTCTCCTGTTTCATGTCCGCAAGGATGGCAGCAGGGGATGCAGGGCCGATTATCAGGACTTAAACCAGTAATAAACGCCAGCCACGATTGATGGGCCGGCGAAGCAGAGGCAAAAAGTGGAACAGTTATCAGGCGGAGAAATGCTCATCCGTGCCTTGCACGATGAGGGCGTTGATATCCTTTTCGGATACCCTGGTGGAGCGGTATTGCATATTTACGATGCAATCTTCCAGCAGGACAAGGTCGAACATATTCTCGTGCGGCACGAACAGGCAGCCACCCATGCTGCCGACGGCTATGCGCGGGCAACAGGCAAGCCCGGTGTGGTGCTGGTGACTTCCGGTCCGGGTGCAACCAATGCCATTACCGGCATTGCTACCGCCTATATGGACTCCATTCCCATGATCGTGATCTCTGGCCAGGTTGAGTCCCGCATGATCGGCAGCGATGCCTTTCAGGAAACCGACATGGTGGGTGTGTCCCGCCCGATAGTGAAGCACAGCTTCATGGTTCAGCATGCCAGTGAAATTCCCTCGGTGGTCAAAAAAGCCTTTCATCTGGCCACCACCGGGCGACCCGGTCCTGTGGTTATCGATGTGCCCAAGGATGTGACTGATCCCAAGGTCAAGCTGCCCTATGAGTATCCCAAAGATATCAGCCTGCGTTCCTATCAGGTGCCGGGCAAGGGGCATTCCGGCCAGATCAAGAAAGCCGTCGAGGCCCTGCTGTCGGCCAAGCGCCCCATGATTTATGCCGGTGGCGGGGTGATTCAGGGCAATGGTGCCGAACTGTTGACCAAACTCACCCGGAAACTCGGCTACCCCATCACCAATACCCTGATGGGTCTGGGTGCCTATCCGGCCACCGACAAGCAGTTTCTCGGTATGCTGGGTATGCACGGCACCTACGAAGCCAATATGGCCATGCATTACTGTGATGTGTTGCTGGGCATTGGTGCGCGCTTTGATGACCGGGTGACCAATTCCGACACCTCCAAATTCTGCCCCGATGCCACTATTTTGCATGTGGACATCGACCCGGCGTCCATTTCCAAAACCGTGACAGCAGACGTGCCCATTGTTGGCTCGGTCACTGCCGTACTGGAAGAGATGCTGGACCAGCTTGGCAAAAGCAAATCCAAAGTGGACAAGGAAGCGCTGGATATCTGGTGGCAGCAGATTGAGCAATGGCGCGACCGCAAGTGCCTGGCGGTAGCGCCATCAACCGATGGCCGCATCAAACCGCAGCAGGCAGTGAAGGCGGTCTACGAGATTACCAAGGGTGATGCCTATGTCTCCTCGGATGTTGGCCAGCATCAAATGTTTGCTGCCCAGCATTATCCCTTTGACAAGCCGCGGCGCTGGATCAATTCCGGTGGTCTGGGCACCATGGGTTTTGGCTTGCCCGCAGCCATGGGTGTGCAGTTTGCCTTCCCTGATGCCATCTCGGTATGCATTACCGGGGAGGGCAGTTTCCAGATGAATCTGCAGGAATATGCCACCTGCATGCAGTATCAGCTGCCGATCAAGATAATTTGCCTGAACAATCAGGCTCTGGGCATGGTCAAGCAGTGGCAGGATATGCAGTATGGCGGGCGTCATTCCCACAGTACCTATTCCGAGTCCTTGCCGGACTTCACCAAACTGGCGGAAGCCTACGGGCATGTTGGAATCAGGATCGAACACTACGATGAGCTGTACAGCAAGCTGGAAGAAGCCTTTGCCCTGAAAGACAAACTGGTCTTTGTGGATATCGCTGTAGATCCTGACGAGCATGTCTATCCCATGGCTATCAAGGGTGGTGCCATGAAAGACATGGTGCTGAGCAAGACGGAGAGGACCTGATATGAGACATATAATTTCAGTACTCATGGAAAACGAACCCGGCGCCCTGTCGCGGGTAGTGGGTCTGTTCTCGCAGCGTAATTACAATATCGATTCCCTGACCGTGGCGCCCACCGAGGACAGCACACTGTCACGGCTGACGCTCACCACCAGTGGGGATGATGCCCGTATCGAGCAGATCACCAAGCACCTGAACCGCATCGTCGACGTGGTGAAACTGGTGGACCTGACCGAGGGCGCCCACATAGAACGGGAACTGATGCTGATCAAGGTGAAGGCCATCGGCGCCCAGCGTGCGGAAATAAAACGCACGGCGGACATCTTTCGCGGCCAGATCGTGGATATGACCCAGAGTGTGTTTACGGTTCAGCTCACCGGCACCGGCGACAAACTGGATGCCTTTATCGCCGCACTGGGTGATAACACCGTGCTGGAAGTGGCGCGCACCGGGGTGTCAGGTATTGCTCGCGGCGATAAAGTGCTCGGGCTATAGTTTGTGCGCTTACTCAATGCATCCCTGCATCGAGACAGGGTCGCGACTAAATCCCGGTACTGACCCAGAGTAATTTTCCAAAGACGAAAAAAAGGGGCCGCTTGGCCCCTTTTTTTGTGCTGCCCGGATAGTGATCAGATGACCTTCTTCATGGCGGTCATGTATTTGCGCAGTTTCTTGCCAACCACTTCGATGGGGTGAGAGCGCAGGCTTTCGTTCACTGCGATCAACTCGGCATTGTCTACGCCCAGATCATTCACTTGCAGACCTTTGCCGATTACGTCGGTATCGATCTTCTTCATGAAGTCTTCCAGCATCGGTACACAGGCATGGGAGAACAGGTAGCAGCCGTACTCGGCGGTATCGGAAATGACCTTGTTCATCTCATACAGCTTCTTGCGGCCAATCAGGTTGGCAATTAGCGGTACTTCGTGCAGTGACTCGTAGTAGGCGGATTCTTCGATGATGCCGCTGGCGGTCATGGTTTCGAAGGCCAGTTCCACACCAGCCTTGACCATGGCAACCATCAGAATGCCGTTGTCATAGTATTCCTGCTCGGAAATTTCCATATCACCGGCTTCGGCCTTTTCGAAATTGGTCTCGGCGGTGGCTTCACGCCAGTCAAGCAGCTTCTTGTCGTCATTGGCCCAGTCTTCCATCATGCCGGCAGAGAAATCGCCGGTGATGATGTCGTCCATGTGTTTCTGGAACAGCGGTGCCATGATGTCCTTGAGCTCATTGCTCAGCTCATTGGCAACCAGCTTGGCCGGATTGGACAGGCGATCCATCATATTGGTGATGCCGCCATGCTTGAGGCCTTCGGAAACCACTTCCCAGCCGTGCTGCACCAGTTTGGCGGCATAGGCGGGGTCGATACCTTTCTCGACCATCTTGTCGTAGCACAGAATGGAGCCGGTCTGCAGCATGCCACAAAGAATGGTCTGCTCACCCATCAGATCCGATTTCACTTCGGCAATAAAAGAGGATTCCAGTACCCCGGCGCGATGCCCGCCGGTGGCAGCGGCATAGGCCTTGGCGATATCCAGGCCATCGCCATTGGGGTCGTTTTCTGCGTGCACAGCAATCAGGGTAGGGACGCCAAAGCCGCGCTTGTATTCTTCCCGCACTTCCGTGCCCGGGCATTTCGGTGCCACCATGACCACGGTCAGGTCGTCACGGATCTGCATGCCTTCCTCGACGATATTGAAGCCATGGGAATAGGCCAGGCAGGCGCCCTGTTTCATCAGTGGCATCACCGCGCTGACAACAGGCGTGTGCTGCTTGTCGGGCGTCAGATTCAGTACCAGGTCGGCCGTGGGAATCAGTTCATCATAGGTGCCGACGGTGAAACCGTTCTCGGTGGCGTTCTTCCATGAGGGGCGTTTTTCGCTGATGGCGGATTCGCGCAGGGCAAAGGACACATCCAGGCCGCTGTCGCGCATGTTCAGGCCCTGGTTGAGACCCTGGGCACCGGCGCCAACAATGACGACTTTCTTGCCCTTGAGTTTTTCCACGCCGTCGCTGAATTCGCTTCGGTCCATAAAACGACACTTGCCCAATTGTTCCAACTGCAGGCGCAGGGGCAGCGTATTAAAGTAATTCATGGAGTCGCTCCAGTAATGCTAGTTTTGATCGTGAGAAAGGCCCTCACCAGACGGGGTTGAGGCCTTGTTATTCATCGGATTTTGGGTGAGGCGCGATCATATAGCATCTCTATTGCCGGGTAAATTCCTAAAAACAGTGGCCTTGCCCCCCGTCCCCCCTTGTATAATCAGATTTCCTTTTAAAAACCGATAGTAAGGTCTGCAAGCTCTACTATTGGTCAAGCGCGGTAACAAGGCATGAGTCAGGAAGAACGGCAAGACGAGCAGGAGCAGGAGATCGATTCCGATAGTCTGTTGCCTATTGATGA
>JALEHB010000106.1 GCA_022763285.1 Pseudomonadales bacterium
GTGCTGGCCAACCGGGCCTGGGTCGCGCCTGATCGCAACTCAAAAGAGCGGGCACTGCTGGACCTGGCCACGGCTATACTCGGTCAGGGCCGGGTCAGCCGCCTCTACCTGGATCTGATCTATGAACGCCAACTGGCCAGTTCAGTCAATTTTGCCGTGACCCCTTTTGAGATCGCCAGTGTGGTTGATCTGTCAGTGATGCTGAATCCCGGTGTGGGCCCGGAGGTGGCCAGTGAGGCCATGGATCGCATCATTGCCGAATTTATTGCCAATGGGCCCAGCGAAGAAGAGCTGGCCAGGGTCGTTACCGGAATCAATGCCGAGACTGTTCGCAGTCTTGAACAGGTGGGAGGCTTTGGCGGCAAGGCCGTGACGCTGTCCCAGGGCGAGTTGTATGCCGGTGACCCGCTGTTTATTGAAACCTATCTGGACTGGATCAATGCTGCCAATCCCGAAGATGTCCGCCAGGCGGCCGAAAAGTGGCTGGGTGACGGTTGGCATCAGGTGGATGTCATTCCCAATGCCCAATACAGTCACAATGAATCCGGTGTAGACCGCTCTTCCGGTTTGCCTCCTATACCGGAAAACATGCCGAGTCTGCGCTTTCCACAAATCAGTCAGGCCAGCCTGTCCAATGGGATGGAAGTGGTGCTGGCACAACGTGACACCGTTCCGGTGGTGGAAATCTCCATGGAATTTGATGCCGGCTATGCCGCCGATGCCGGTGGCAAACTGGGTGTGGCTTCCTTTGCCATGAATATGCTGGACACCGGCACCAGTGACCGCGATGCACTGGAAATCGCGGCATTGGAAGAAAGCCTCGGTGCCCGCATCTCCGCCTCATCGAGTCTGGACAGTTCCACCGTACGGCTGTCGGCGCTGCGCAGTGAACTGGCGGATTCCATCGACCTGTGGGCGGATATTATCCGCAACCCGGTGTTTGCCGAAGAAGAAATAGACAGATTACGTGGCCGCTGGATGGCCAATCTTGCCCAGGAAAAGGCCCAGCCCCGATCTCTGGCACTGCGCCTGTTACCCATGGCCCTCTACGGTGAGGGCCATGCCTATGGGGTACCCCTGACCGGCTCAGGTACCGAGCAATCCATTGCCTCTATCGAGCGTAGCGATCTGCTGGCGTTCCGGGACAACTGGCTGCGGCCCGACAATGCCCGCCTGTTTGTGGCCGGTGACGTCAGCATGGACGAGTTGTTGCCCCTGCTGGAAGAAGCGCTGGAAGGCTGGAACGCACCAGAGTCAGCCTTGCCGGTGAAAGATGTCTCTGACGTGGCCCTGGCCGATGAGCCACGCCTGATCCTTATCGACAAGCCCGGGTCGCCCCAGTCCATGATCCTGGCCGGTCATGTAGCCCCGGGTCTTGGCAGTGATCGTGATATTGCCATTGATGCCATGAACCGGGTGATTGGTGGCAACTTCAATGCCCGTATCAATATGAACCTGCGTGAGGACAAGGGTTGGTCCTACGGGGCCAGTACTACTCTGGTGGGCGCAAAAGGCCCGAGGCCGTTTCTGGTCATCGCACCGGTACAAACCGACCGCACAGCGGACTCATTGCTTGAACTGATTGCGGAGCTGGGTGATATCCGCCGTGAGCGACCGGTGCGAGCAGAAGAAATGGCGCGTGTTATTGCCGGGGCAACCCGGGAGCTGCCGGGCCGCTTTGAAACTTCCAGCGCGGTTCTGGGCAGTATTGCCAGTTCAGCCCGCTATGGCCGTGACCTGGACTATGCCTCGACTCTGACCGATCGTTATCAGGCGCTGGAGCTTGGGGATTTGCAGGACGCTGCAGAAGACATTATCAATCCCGATGCACTGGTTTGGATTATAGTGGGTGACCTGGCACAAATCAGAGAACAGGTAGAAGCGCTGGATATCGCCGACCTGGAGATCTGGAATGAAAATGGCGAAGCAGTGGAGTAGGCAACCCCAGGAGAATCGACCGTGGGCCTGACTGCAAGTTGTCACTGCGGCGCCGTCACCATTGAACTGGTGGAGGCGCCTGACAGTCTGACCGAGTGCAATTGCTCGATCTGCTATCGCTACGGAGCGCTATGGGCCTATGGCACGGCCCAAACCATCACCGTTAATGCGCAAGCAGATGCGCTGCGCCACTACTGCTGGGGTGACAAATGCATAGAGTTCTATCATTGCCAACGCTGTGGTTGCCTGACCCATTATGAGAGCGTCGAAAAGCGCTGCGACAGCCGCGTCGCGGTGAATGCCCGAATGTTGCCCCCCGGCGACATTCAAGCGCTCAAAATTCGCCGCTTCGACGGCGCCGATAGCTGGCAATTCCTCGATTAAACCCCGGCCTGGCAAGCCCGGCTCGCTACCCGCCAGTGCCTGTCATTGCTACAATCCGCGACCGGAATAATAATCAAACCCAGAAGGGAGTTTTGGTAGTGAGCCAGTCGAAACCCGCAAACAAACCTGTTTTGAGATCCGCCATTCAGTCAGTGATTGCCTTGTCAGCACTGGGCGCCTTGCCACTGCAGGCCCAGGACAATGAAGGTGAAGAACGGATAGTCACCAATGCCCCCCGCAGTTTCGAGGCCGTCAGGGTCGATACGGCGCCGGTCATTGACGGCATTATCGATGAGGCCGTGTGGCAACAGGCAGAGATGATCACTGATTTTCACCAGACCAGTCCTGGTGATGGTGATCCCACTTCCGAGCCCACCGAGCTCTATGTAGTGTATACCGACCAGGCGCTCTATATTGCCGCCCGCATGTATGACAGTGATCCGGAGTTGATCTCGGCCCCCACTATTCGCCATGGGCAGGGGCTGCCCTTCGACGACCGTCTGGTGGTGATACTGGATCCCTTCAATCAGGGGCGAGCCGGTTATCGCTTTGAAACCAATCTCAATGGTGTGCGTCACGATGCCCTGTATGAAAACACCACCTCCTTTCGTCTGGACTGGAATACGATCTGGGAAACAGCCACCAGTGTTGAAGACGATGCCTGGGTAGCGGAGATTGAAATTCCCTTTAAATCACTGCCATTTGATCCCAATGTTGAAACCTGGGGTTTCAATTTCGGCCGGGGTATTCGCCGCAAGGGTGAGGAAATGGCCTGGGTGTCCCAGAATCGCAGTTATAACCCGAGTATTATGGGTGAGATGACCGGTATGCGTGATATGGACCAGGGCCTTGGTCTGGATATCGTGCCCTCTTTTGCCGCCGTCCGGCAGCGCCAGTATTCTCCGGCGGCGAGCGATGAGAGCCTTGAGCCCTCGCTGGATGCATTCTATCGACTGACCCCTTCGCTGAATGCGGCCCTGACTATCAATACCGACTTTTCAGCCACCGAAGTGGATAACCGACAGGTCAATCTGACCCGCTTCAGTTTATTCTTTCCGGAGAAGCGCGATTTTTTCCTGAATGATTCGGACCTGTTCCAGTTCGGTAATATCTCCGGCTTTGCCGGCGGTAACAACGCTGCTTCCGGCGCCAGCCAACAAAACGCCCGGCCCTATTTCTCCAGAAAACTGGGCCTGAGTGGCAATGGTCAACCGGTGGATATCGAAGTGGGTGCCCGCATCAGCGGTCGGCAGGGCCGGTTCAACATCGGAACCCTGGCCATTCGTCAGGATGCCTACGGTAAAGTTGCCGCCAGTGATCTGTTGATTACCCGCCTGTCAGCCAATGTACTGGAAGACTCCCAGGTTGGTGTGATTTTCACCGATGGTGATCCCACCTCCAATCTCGATAACTCGGTGATGGGTGCGGATTTCCAGTATGTGAATAATGAATTCATGGGCGACAGAATTTTGCAGGGCGACCTTTTCTATCAGCAATCAGATACGCCTGGTTTGGTGGGGGATGACGCTTCATACGGTTTCGGTATTCGCTTGCCGGAAGGTGAAGGCCTGCGCAGCCGGGTGGGCTATAAAGTGGTGGAGGAAAACTTCAATCCCGCCATGGGTTTTGTGAATCGCTCCAACATCAGCGATCTGACCGCCGATATCGGCTACACCTATTTCTTCGACAACAGTGATTATCTGCAGTCGGCTTTTGCCGGTATCGATATGCAGCGCATTGATGTGCTTGATGGAGATTTGCAGAGTGAAGTGATCGCCTGGCGACTACTGGAGCTGCGCAGCAATTCGCGCGATACTTTCAGCCTGGCGTACTACAATAATAAAGAAAATGTCCTGGCACCTTTTACCATCTACCGTGACCCGGACCGTGAAGTCATTATCCAGCCAGGCAATTATGATTTCAATGAACAGGAAATCAGCTTTGGCACCGGCGGTCAAAGGGAGTTCTCCGGCAGCATCAGCTATCGCCAGGGCGACTTCTACAATGGCGACCGGACCAATATCTCCACTGAATTTTCCTGGAACCAGTCACGCTATTTCCGCATGAGCCTCAGCCATGACTGGAATGATATCGAGCTGCCCCAGGGCAATTTCATCACCCGCCTCAGCAGTCTCAATACCCAGGTGGCCTTTTCCCCAACCCTGTACTGGATCAACCTGATCCAGTACGACAATCTGTCCGAGGAGATTGGCATCAATACCCGTCTGCAATGGGTACCAAAGGCTGGCCAGGAGGGTTTTATTGTGCTGAATTACAATGTGCAGGACCGGGACCGCAATAATCGTTTCGAGGCTGCCTATTCAGACCTGAGCGTCAAATTCCGCTATACCTTTCGTTTTTGAACCATCGCTTCTAAACCGTGGTTTCCAAACGGACGTCACTGCTTCTCTGCCCGCCTAGTTGCGGGCAGGGGAGTTACGGGTTTGCCAGACCAGGGCCTGGTTGTTGGCGGGCATGGCATGATCTTCAAGCAGATCCAGACCGGCATGGTCAGCCAGTTCATTAACCCACTCGAAATCACGTACCCCACTTTCGGGGTCCCGGGTCTTGAGCCACTCGTCAAAGCGGGCATTACTCTCGGTGGTGAATTCGCCCTTGTATTTGAAGGGCCCGTAGACAATCAGCAAACCCCCGGCATTGAGTCTGGGACCTACCCCGGCAAAAAAATTCCGGACCGAATCGGCTGACATGATATGCAAGCTATTGGCCGAGTAAACAAGGTCATAGCATTGCTCGGGCCAGCTACCGTTTACATCGAGGGGCTTGGGCTCCGGCAGGTTCTCGAGTTTGGCGTGATTGATTCGAATCTTCAGGCTGTCGACGTTGGCAGGGATATCGCTGCTTTGCCAATACAGGTCCGGCAATGACTGGGCAAAATACACGGCGTGCTGGCCGGTGCCGCCGGCGATCTCCAACACGGTTTTATGCTGCTGCAGATGCGCGCGTAGCACCTGCAGTATGGGCAGCTTGTTGTTTTCACAGGCCTGGCTGAAAGGCATGCCGTCGATGGGACTGGAAATACGCTGGCCCTCGCCTAGTTTTTGCCTTTGTCTTTGCGCAGAAAGACCAGTTTGCTGGCGGTGGAATCATCCGGGCTGTAGCGATAACCCTCGACATCAAACTGCTTGAGCTTGTCCGGGCTGTCGATGCGATTGCGGATGATCCAGGCTGCCATCTCGCCCCGCGCTTTCTTGGCGAAGAAGCTCAGTACCCGGTATTTGCCGGATGAAAAGTCCTTGAACTGCGGGCTGATGATATCGGCCTCCAGGGCTTTCGGTTGCAGTGAGGAAAAGTATTCATTGGAGGCCAGATTCACCAGCACCTTGCTGCGCTGGCTGGAAAATTCCTCATTGAGGGCATCGGTCAGTTTCGAGCCCCAGTAGTCATAGAGGTTATTGCCGCGCTTGTTCTTGAGCCGGGTGCCCATTTCCAGCCGATAGGGCAACATCAGGTCCAGAGGCCGCAGGATGCCATAGAGGCCGGATAGAATCCGCAGATGCTTCTGGGCAAAATTCACATCAGCCGCATCAAACTGTTCCGCCTTGAGCCCCAGATAGACATCGCCCTTGAAGGCAAAAAGCGCCTGACGCGCCTGCTCCGGATCGAAGGGGGTCTTCCAGTTGGCATAGCGGCCATAATTCAACTCCCCCAGCTTGCTGGAAATATTCATCAACTCGCAGAGATCATCGGGTGACATTTTTTTCAATTGTCGGGCCAGCGTGTCCGCCTCTTTCAGAAATTGCGGTTCGCTGTGTTTGCGGGTGCGAATAGGGGTCTCATAATCCAGAGACTTGGCGGGCGATACTACAATCAACATGGTTTTGCCTTTTTGCTGTCCTTCGGTTGTTTTGCTCAGTGCTGTGGTGACCTTGACTGATGTCAGGGTGTCATTCAATTCCGGCCGGCTTATTCCAGGTTTTCAAACTCCAGCCACCAGTTCAGCGCTGTGACTCCATCTTTGGGATCATAGACATTGCCATAGTACCAGACTGATTCGGAGAAGCGTGTGCAGGCCCGGTTCAACTGTTCTTCGATCTGCTTGAAGCCAATGGAAAAATGAATACTGAAACTGAGGCCTCGCTCGGTTTGTAGATCAAGCTGGCCACCCAGCTTTTCCATGACGGGCACCAGATACTGGGCCAGCTCTTCCAGATCTTCCATACGAAAGACTCTGACGCTCAGATTGCCACTGCGGCGTTGCATCTCGAAATCGCCGGTGGCCGGGTTCTTCAGTTCAATCACATCGCCACTGGCCAGATCCCTGATCAGCAGTGGTGACTTGAGGATGCGCACGGTTTGCGCGGACGGGTCGACTATCTCGACCTGCAGGCTTTCAAATACGGGTTGTTCGTCGGCACCCAGGCCGGCGAAAAAGGCGACTTCGGTGGTTTCACTCATGGAGGAGATTCATTGCAGTCTGTCAGCCTCAGCCGTTAAGCTGGGCAAATGATTAGTGAAGCGTTTCAGGCCCGTCTATGATAGAGCGCCTGCAGTTAATTGCCAGTTTTCTGGCTCGTCATCAGGGCGTCATCCTGTTTCTGGTGCTGGCCTTCGCTGCCTTGTTTGCCTACAGCCTGTTTCAGTTTCAGGGTGACGGTGACAGCCTGATGATGCCGGCACTGGCGGGTTTTTGCTGGGCCCTGACCCTGCTGGCCTACGCACGCCTGTTTGCCGAGATTCCCGAGAAGCCCGGTAAACACCATGGCTTCCTGCAGCGCCAGTCCCTGCGCCTGCGCCGGGCCGCCATGCAGTTGCTGGCCCTGCTGCTGATTCTGGTGGGCCTGGCGGTGCTGGTATTGAGTTATCAGCTGCTGCGTACCTGGTCCATGAACTGAGGGCCTCGGCCCTGCCCGCAGGCAGCCGCAGATGCTGCCCCGGAAGCTGCCCCCGAAGCTGCCAGAGTAGCACCGGACTATGGTTTAATGGCGCCTTTTGATCCGGGAAGCCCGCTCTTGAAACGCCCCAGCCACAAGCTCAGTCAATTGAGCCAACTGATAGACAGGTGCATGGATGGCATCGGCCGCAGCGTCGCCTGGCTGGCTCTGGCCATGGTCTTGTTGATGGCCCTGATCGTGTTGCTGCGCTATGTCTTCGAGTTTGGTTCCATCGCCATGCAGGAAGCGGTGATGTATCTGAATGCCCTGATCTTTACTCTGGGCGCCGCCTATACCCTGAAAGAAAACGGCCATGTGCGGGTGGATATTTTCTACAATCGCCTGCGGCCACGGCAACAAGGCCTGCTGAATCTGCTGGGCACCCTGCTGCTGCTTTTGCCTTCCATGGTTTTTATTGTCATCGTCTGTTGGGACTATGTGGCGCTTTCCTGGCGGATTCGTGAGGGTTCCGCCGAGGCCAGCGGATTGCCCATTGTCTATTTGCTGAAATCAACCATCCTGCTGTTAGCGGCACTACTGATCCTGCAGGCAATTTCCGAAGCCATCAAACACTGGTTTGCCTGGCGGCAGGGAGATCGGCAGCAATGATGGCCCTGTTGTTTTTCCTGGTGGTCTGTCTGTTTCTCATGGCCGGCTATCCCGTGGCCCTGACCCTGACCGGAATTTCCCTGGGCTTTGCCGGACTGGGAGCGATGTTCGGACTGTTCGACGCCGCCTATGTCAATCTCATCCCCAATCGCCTCTACGGCATTCTCACCAATCAGAATCTGCTGGCGGTGCCCTTGTTTGTGTTTATGGGGACGATGCTGGAGAAATCCCGTATCGCCGAAGACCTGCTCAGTAATATGGCCATTGTTTTTCGCCGCCTGCCGGGGGGCCTGGGCATTTCGGTGGTGGTTGTGGGCATGTTGCTGGCCGCCAGCACCGGCATTGTCGGCGCCACCGTGGTTACCATGGGCATCTTGTCCCTGCCCACCATGTTGCGAACCGGTTATCAGCCAGCCCTGGCTTGCGGTACCTTGTGTGCTACCGGCACCCTCGGCCAGATCATTCCGCCGTCCATCTGTCTGGTGCTGCTGGGGGAAGTGATGTCCAATGCCTATCAGCAGGCGCAACTGGCTCAGGGTATTTTTGCGCCGGATTTTGTCTCCATAGGCGATCTGTTTGCCGGGGCCATTGTGCCTGGACTGCTGCTGGTGCTGGCCTATGCCGCCTATGTCTGGGTTCTGGCGCTGCTCAAACCGGAGCTGGCACCGGCGGCAAGCAATACTGAGGCTCAGGTGTCGGCGGCTGACGTGTTCAGGGCTCTGCTGCGCGGACTGTTGCCCCCCATCCTGTTGATTGTGGCGGTACTGGGTTCGATCCTGGGTGGCCTGGCAACACCCACCGAGGCGGCCAGTGTCGGTGCCCTCGGGGCTCTTTTGCTTGCTTTGATCCGAGGCAAGCTGGACATTGCCGTTCTCCATGAGGTGGCCATCGAGACTACCCGGGTCACTGCCATGGTCTATCTTATTCTGGTAGGAGCCACCATTTTCTCGTCGGTATTTCGTGGCTTTGGCGGTGATGTGCTGATTGAAGAGATTCTCACCGGTCTGCCCGGCGGCGTTTTCACCGCCACCTTGCTGGTGATGCTGCTGATCTTCCTGCTGGGTTTCATTCTCGATTTTATCGAGATCACCTTTATGGTGGTGCCACTGGTGGGGCCCATACTGCTGGCCATGGGAGTGGATCCGGTGTGGCTGGGTATCATGATTGCCATTAATCTGCAGACCTCTTTTCTCACCCCACCCTTTGGCTTCTCGCTCTTTTACCTGCGCAGCGTAGCGCCAAAAGAAGTATCCACCGGGGAAATCTATCGCGGTGTGATACCCTTTATCATTCTGCAGTTGCTGCTGCTGGTTCTGTTGGCCCTGATACCCGAACTGGCGACCTGGCTTCCGGACCGCCTCGGATAATAGAAGTCAATTACCCTGGCTCAAGAGCTGCACCAAAGCTGAAGGACAACCATGACAGATCAGAATCAAGACCCCGCCAGCCGACCACAGCCCCAGGGAGAACTGGCCCTGCAAACCCTGGCCATGCCGAAAGACACCAATGCCAACGGGGATATCTTCGGTGGCTGGCTGGTGTCACAGATGGACCTGGCCGCCGGCATTATCAGCAAGCAGGTTTGCAAGGGGCGCTCGGCTACCGTGGCCATTGAAAAGGTAACCTTTCTCAAGCCCGTCACCATGGGCTCGACGGTCAGCTGCTACTGCCAGCTTGTGAAGAAGGGTCGCAGCTCAGTGCATCTGGCGGTGGAAGTATGGACCTGGCACCAGCTCACCTCCCACGACGGTGTCAAAGTGGCAGAAGGCACTTTTGTGTTTGTGGCCATCGATGATAATGGGCGGCCGCGACCGATTCCCTGAAGCGGCAGCGATGGCTGCTTAATGGGCTCAGGGCTGCTTTACGGGCTCAGGGCTGTTATCAGGGCTCAGGGCTGTTTGCGATTCAAGGCTGATTGCCAAGCTGGCGGGCCTGGATAAAGGCTTCCTCGGCGATGCCGTGATAGGCCTCTACCCCTTCCTGAAAGCTGCTGTAGGACTGGTAGATGCGCCGGGTCATGGCATTGGTCTCAGCCATTTCCGCCACCACCTCATCCGACAGGCGTCGAAACTCCAGCAACACCTCATCGGGCAGGCGCCGCAGTTCCACCTGGTGCTCATTGATCAGTACCTGCAGCGCCTCATTGTTGCGGGCGGTAAATTCATCCAGCAGGCGCTGGTTGGCCACTTCCGCGGCCGCCAGCAGGATGGCCTGTAAATCTTCCGGCAGGGCTTCGAAGCGTTCCTTGTTAAACACCGTCTCCAGCGCCGAGCCTGGCTCGTGCCAGCCTGGATAATAGTAGTAGTCGGCCACGGTGTGATAGCCGGCGGCAAGGTCATTGTAGGGGCTGACAAATTCAGTGGCGTCCA
>JALEHB010000107.1 GCA_022763285.1 Pseudomonadales bacterium
CCTGGGCCGCCACATAGGCACTGAAGGAGCGATTGCCGGTGCGGCAGAAAGCATGGATTCGCTTGCCATCTTCCAGGCATTCACCAAATTCCCGCGCGATCTCTGCATCGAGATGGCCGCTCTTGAAGGGAATGTGGAAGGTTTTGATGCCGCGAGCTTCAGCCTCACCGGCAAGCTCGGCAAAGCTGATTTGTTCGGCAGCCTCGCCATCGGGTCGGTTGCAGATCAGTATTTCAACGCCGGATCCGGCGAGGGTGTCGAGGTCTTCAGGCGCGAGCTGGTCAGAAATGCTGAACTGTTCTGTGACTTGTTTGATTTTCATGGCAGTTTAACTCAGTGCGTCAATGGGCAGTTTCAGGTAGATCACCTGGTTGTCTTCGGCTTCCGGAAAATGTCCGGCGCGCATATTCACCTGTAATGAAGGCAGGATCAGATGCGGCATGCCAAGGGTCTTGTCACGCTTGGTGCGCATTTCCACGAACTGTTCCTGCGCTACTGACTTGTTGACATGAATATTGCTATCGCGCTCGGCAGCGACGGTGGTTTCAAAAGCCAGATCCTTGCGTTCCTCGGTGCCGTAGTCGTGGCACATGAAAACCCGGGTCTGTTCGGGCAGCTCCAGGATTTTCTGGATCGATTGAAACAATACATTGGCATCACCACCCGCGAAGTCAGCACGGGCAGTGCCTGCGTCAGGCATGAACAGCGTGTCGCCAACGAAAGCGGCATCGCCGATTACATGAGTCATGCAGGCGGGCGTGTGTCCGGGGGTGTGGATAGGATAGGCATCCAGATTGCCGATGTTGTAGTGCTCGTTTTCCTTGAACAGGTGGTCGAACTGCTGCCCATCGGCCTGGAATTCATCCTTGTAGTTGAAAATTTTCTTGAAGGTTTCCTGCACGGTAATCACTTTCTCACCGATGCCGATCTTGCCGCCCAACTTTGACTGGATATAAGGGGCTGCAGTGAGATGGTCGGCATGGACGTGAGTTTCGATGATCCATTCAAGCTTGAGATTGTTGTCCTTCACCCAGGCAATGATTTCATCGGCACTTTGGTAGTCGACGCCGCCGGATGCCATATCGAAATTGAGTACGGAATCAATAATGGCGCAGGCATCTGATTGGGGGTCCTTCACCACGTAGGAAAAGGTATTGGTATCTTCCTCGAAGAACTCTTTCACTTCGGGCCGCAGGATGTCCTGCTGTTGAGCAGTGCTTGATTCGGACATAAAAGAACCTCTCTGGTCTGTGGCTGGGCCGACGGTTGCCGGCCCTGGTCATGTTCTAACTGTTGCAGAATGTAGTGCAGGCTCTGTGCCAAGACTGGGCATTATGACTTAACTGCCTGATTATTATGCAGTAAATCGAAAAGGCAGGGACTGAAGAGAGGTGGCTGGAGAGAATAAACGCAGAAAATTGCCATTATTGTCAATCTGCCTTGCCAATAATGGCGAAATGGCTCAGATCAGACCGGCAAGGGTAAAGGCAAGCATCAGACAGGCAATGGCAGTAAACCAGGATCCCAGCACCCGAACTGCTATCTCGCTGGCCCTGGTTTGCCATTTCTTCATCAGCAGGGTCACGCCGCGCGAGCCATACATGATCAGGTAGTGAATACCGATCAGAGAGCCGAAGCTGGTGATCATCACATCCAGAAAGGGCCCGGGTTCAGGGATCGACTCCATTGCCAGCAGAAAACCACTGGCCCCGGTCAGGCTGCGGTAGGCCCAGTCGGGCAGATTGCGCGGCAATACCAGCAGCAAACCCAGGCCGGCCAGCAGCAACAGAATCAGTATGGCTGTTGGAATCAGCACAGCAATAGCGAATGCCAGTATCAGACCAACAGCGGTGGAGAAAAACAGGGTTTTCAGGCAGCTGAAACGGGCCTCGCTAACCTGGCTACCCAACAGCAGGCTGATGGCCAGCACCATCAGAAAGTGCGCTGGCTCGGTCAGGGGGTGCAGGGCTCCGACATAGAAACCGCGAATGCCCGGGTAGGGCGAATGGGCAAAAGCCAGAACCGGATAGCTCAGCAGCGCCAGCCCGACGCCCAGTTGTCTGCTTCGATTCAAAGCGCGCCAGCCAGAAAATAAACTCCACTGACGCTAATCAGGGCACCGGCACCGCGCACGGCCAGGGTACCCCTGGGTGTGCTGGTGAGCAGGCCGAAGGCAATGCCCACGAGGTGCATCAAGCCGGTAGCCAGCACAAAACCAATGGCATAGGACAGGGGGTTGGAGGCTTCGGGCAATTCAGTGCCGTGGGCATGACCATGGAAGATGGCAAAGATGCCCACCAGCAAGCCGGCAATCCAGAGCGGTGGTTTGGCGGCCAGTAATACCATCAGGCCCAGCACAATGGCTGAGGCAGCAATGCCCACTTCCACCAGGGGTATGGGCAGACCAAGCACGCCCAGAGCGCCACCCAGTGCCATTACCAGGGGAAAGATGACCGGCAGCATCCAGATGGCAGGCTGACGCAGGAACGCGCCCCAGAGACCTACCGCCACCATGGCTGCGACGTGATCGGGGCCATAGATAGGATGCAGGAAACCACTGATAAACCCGCCGACAACACCCTCTTCGGTATGGGCATGGACTGGCAATGCAATCAGGGCCAGGGCCAGCAACATAAACAAGCGGTTGGATGGAGCGCGGGATAATGGCATGGTTCTCGGTCCTGTTGTTATGGCGCCTGTTATGGCGCCTTCGATGGCGATTCGAGGTCAAACCGCCATGTTATAAAACCGAGGTCTGTCTAGGCAACTACGCCAATAGTATCCCTGGCTGGAGTGGCTCAGCCCTGTTCCTTATTTTTGTCCTGATTGCCTCCCAGCATGCGATTGAAGTTTTCCATCAATTGCATGGGCAGGGGGAAGACGATGGTGGAGCTCTTTTCACCGGCGATCTCTGTGAGTGTTTGCAAGTAACGCAACTGCATGGACTCGGATTGAGTAGCCAATTGCTGGGCGGCTTCCACCAGTTTTTCAGACGCTTCAAATTCGCCGGCAGCATGAATCACCTTGGCACGACGAATACGCTCGGCCTCGGCCTGCTTGGCGATTGCCCGGATCATGCTTTCATCCAGGTCGACGTGCTTGATCTCGACATTGGACACCTTGATACCCCAGCTATCGGTCTGGGCATCGAGAATTTCCTGGACATCGGCATTCATGCGCTCCCGTTCCGCCAGCAGTTCATCCAGTTCGTGCTGGCCCAGCACTGAACGCAGGGTGGTCTGCGCCAATTGGCTGGTGGCTTCCATATAGTCTTCAACATTGTTGATGGCTTTTTCCGGATCCACCACCCGGAAGTACACCACGGCATTCACCTTGACCGAGACATTGTCCAGGGTAATCAGATCCTGGGAGGGGATGTCCCAGACAGCGATACGCAGGTCCACTTTGACCATTTGCTGCAGCACCGGAATGACAATGATCAGGCCCGGCCCCTTGATCTTGTAGAAGCGGCCCAGCATGAAGATCACACCCCGTTCGTATTCCCGCAGAATCCGGAATGTGCTGAGCAGAATGGCCAGCACCAGGGTTGCCAGTACAACCGAAAACGTTTCCATAGTCTTACTCCTGCTTCCTGACCTTCAGAACAAGGCCTTCGATGTCAGTAATTATGAGTTCATTGCCTTTCTCGACAGGCTGATCGGTTTCAGCCTTCCAGTTTTCGCTGAAAGCGCGAACATGGCCCTTGTCTTCGAAGGACTCCAGTGCGATTGCGGTGCTGCCGATCATGGATTCCTCACCGGTGACTACTTTTTGCCTGCGGGCACGCAGCAACATATTCAGGCTGAAAATAAATACGCCGGCCGAGGTGACTGCGATTGCTGCAATAATTGCCAGTGAAATGCGGAAGGCTTCCAGATCGGTATCCATCAATATGACCGAGCCCAGCACGAAGGCCACGGCCCCGCCAAAACCGAAGATGCCAAAACTCGGCGACAGTGCTTCCACGATCATAAGACCCAGGCCCACCAGGATCAGGGCCAGACCGGCATAATTGATGGGCAGCATCTGCAAGGCATAGGCCCCGAGCAGCAGACAGATAACCCCGGTGATACCGGGCAAGCCCATGCCAGGGTTGTAGAATTCGAGGATGAGGCCATAGAAGCCGATCATCAACAGGATATAGGCCACATTGGGATTGGTGATGATGGACAGGAACTGATAACGCCAGCCGGGTTCAATCCGGCTGATCCGGGGCTCAGACAAATCAAGGCTGACACTCTGGTTGGAGACAGTGGTGCTGCGGCCATCCAGTTGCTCGAGCAGTTCATCAATCGTGTCCGCCATGACATCGATGACATTCATTGCCAGCGCATCGGAGGCGGTGAGATTGGCCGCTTCACGCACTGTAAGCTCGGCCCAGTCCCGGTTGCGGCCCCGTAATTCCGCCAGCCCTCTTAAATAGGCCACGGCGTCATTCAAAACTTTTCTCTCCATGGCGCCGGCGCTGTCGGGGACTGTGCTGCCTTCACTGTCTTCCCCTTCCTGTTCCGGCGATGCCGGAATGGGCAGGGGGCTGGAGCCACCGCCAATACTGACCGGGGTGGAAGAGCCGACATTGGTGGCCGATGCCATGGCGGCGAAATGGCTGGCATAGAGAATATAGGTGCCGGCACTGGCGGCCCGTGCACCGCCGGGAGCCACCCAGGTTGCCACCGGCACCGGTGAGGCCAGAATGGCGGAGATGATATCGCGCATGGCCTGGTCCAGGCCGCCGGGGGTATTCAGTTCAATTACCACCAGATCGGCACCAAGCTCGTTGGCCGCATCCAGTGAACTGATCAGGAAATCAGCGCTGGCCGGGCCGATGGCGTCATTGACTTCAATGACATGGACTTCAGCCCCATGCAGTTTGCCTGCAGAAAGCGCCGCAGCTGATAAACACAGCGCCAACAGTAATCTGACTGGTACTCTGAATCTGGACATTGAATGTTCCACAGACCGGAATCTGAACAGATTGTGATGCCTGGCAATTCGCCAGGCTTGATCAGGATCAAGCGATACAGAAGTATTGCTGCCAGACTGCATCATCGATGGGCAGCAGGCAGCGTGGTACCTATAATGCCTGTAATTTCACCTTAGCACTGCGGATATGGATCAACAAGCTGGCAATGACTGTGTTCTCTCCACGCACAATCTGTGTAAGGAATATCCTATGGGTGAAATTACGGTCCATGCCCTCAGGGATGTGAATCTCGACTTGCAGCAGGGCGAAATGACCGTATTGCTGGGGGCATCCGGTAGTGGCAAATCCACGCTGCTGAATATTATTGGTGGTCTCGATGTGGCAAGCAGTGGTGAGGTGAATTATATGGGCAGAAACCTGAGTGAGTTCACTGAGCGGCAGCTTACCGATTACCGGCGCTTTCATGTTGGCTTCGTTTTTCAATTCTACAATCTGATCTCCAGCCTCACTGCCCGTGAAAACGTGGCGCTGGTCACGGAGCTGGCCAGCGACCCCATGCAACCGGAAGAGGCGCTGGCGATGGTCGGTTTGTCAGATCGCGTCAATCATTTTCCTTCGCAGCTGTCCGGTGGTGAGCAGCAGCGGGTAGCCATTGCCCGGGCCATTGCCAAGCGCCCAAACATTCTGCTTTGTGATGAACCCACCGGAGCCCTGGATGCGGAAACCGGCAAGTTGGTGTTAAAAGTGCTGGACCGGGTGAATACCGAAACCCGCACAACCACGGCAATTATTACCCACAATGCTGCTATCGGGGCGATGGGAGATACCGTGGTGAGAATGAGCAGTGGCAGTATTGCCGAGCATCACCGCAATGCCAGTCGGGCGGATGTGGACTCCATCGAGTGGTAGCAATCATGTCTCCCCTGAATATCAAGCTGCGACGGGAACTGTGGTCACTCAGGGGGCAGATTGTGTCTATCGCCCTGGTGGTGGCGGTGGGCATCATGTCAATTATCACCATGCGAGGCAGTTACGACTCGCTGGTCAGAGCGCAGCAGGATTACTATCGTCAGTCCCGCTTTGCCGATGTGTGGGTTTCTCTGGTCAGGGCGCCGCAGACCCTGATGCCGGTGCTGGAATCCCTGCCCGGTGTGACGGCCGCTGACAGCCGCGTGACCTTTCTGGCCACACTGGATCTGGATGACAGCGGTATTCCGGCTCATGGCCGGTTTGTTTCTGTGCCTGCCAACGGGCGCCCCCTGCTCAACGATGTGCTGATCGAGCGAGGTCGCTATCTGGCAGCCGGTGCCAGCGATGAGGTGATCATCAGCAGCAAGTTTGCCGAGGCGCGGGGGTTTGATCCCGGTGATACGGTGCGCGCCATCATCAACGGACGCTCTCGGGAACTGGTCATTGTGGGCATTGGCAATTCGCCGGAACACATCTATGCGGTGCCGCCGGGAGGCCTTTACCCGGAAGATGATCGCTATGGTGTCTTCTGGGCCAGCAGGGACTTGTTGGGGCCGGCCTATAATATGGATGGGGCATTCAACGAGGCCGTGCTGAGTCTGTCCGATGACGCCAATCCCCAGGCTGTCATTACCGATGTGGATCGTGTGCTGGAACAGTATGGCGGCCTGGGTGCCTATCCCCGCGCCGATCAACCATCCAATCTCATACTTGAAGCCGAACTCGACCAGAATCGTGTCAGTGGTGCCGTGATTCCCATGATCTTCCTCGGTGTTGCCGTGTTCTTGCTGTATCTGGTTTTGGGACGTTTGATCGCAACCCAGCGTGGTGAGATAGCGGTGCTGAAAGCCTTTGGCTACCGAAACCGGGAAGTGGGTATGCACTTTCTTATGTTTGCGGTTGTAGCTGTGCTGCTGGGAGGAGCGCTGGGTACACTCGGCGGTGTCTACCTGGGGGACGCCTATATAGGCATTTACCGGCAGTATTTCAATCTTCCCGGTCTGGAGTACAGGGCAACAGGCGGCTTGCTGCTGTTTGCCTTTCTGGCCTGCACTCTCGGTGCCTTTGCCGGTGCAATTGCGGCGGTGCTGCGGGCGGTCAGTTTGCCCCCCGCTGAGGCAATGCGTCCGGAAGCGCCGGCCAATTTTCGCCCTGGCATCTTTGAGCGCCTGGGTCTTGGCCAGTTGCTTGGCTCGGCAGGGCGGATGATTCTGCGTAATGTTGAGCGCAAACCCCTGCAGAGTTTTTTTAGCAGCCTGGGAATTGCCATGTCGGTGGCCATTCTCACCATCGGCTTTTTTATGTTTGACAGTATCAACTACATGATGGACTTGCAGTTCAGGCAGGTGCAGCGGGAAGACATCAGTCTGACCTTCAGGGAAGTGGTGCCGGACAGCATTGCTTTTGATCTGTCTGCTCTGGATGGGGTCAGTCGGGTCGAAACCTACCGCACTATTGCGGCACGCTTGCGGGCAGGCAATCTGGAGGATGAGATTGCCATACAGGGTTTTGATGGTGATGGTCAGTTGCGCAGGGTTCTCAATGCCGATGGTGAGCGAATTCCATTGCCTGCCCATGGTCTTGTAATCAGTTCTCTGCTGGCTGATCGCCTGCAGGTGGCGGTCGGGGACGAGCTGTTGGTGGAGTTTCTGGAAGGCAAGCGTTTCAAGCGCTCGCTACCGGTGGCAGCGGTCCTGGATGACTTTCTGGGCTTGTCTGTCATCATGGAGAAAACCGCCCTGTGGCAAATCAGCGGAGAGTCGGCGGTAGTCAATGGTGCCTTTCTCACTGTCGACAGCACAGCCAGGCCGGCGCTGAATCAGATCTTCAAACAGTTTCCCGTGGTCACCGGTGTCTCATCTCCGGATACCATGCTGGAGTCCTTTCGTGAACAGTTGGCTGACAGTATGTTGGTGGCCAGTGCTTTTCTGTTGGCATTCGCCGGTGTGATCGCGGTGGGTGTTGTCTACAATGCGGCGCGTATTTCCTTGTCTGAACGTGGCAGAGAGTTGGCGAGTCTGCGGGTGATGGGGTTCCATCGCAGTGAGGTAGCCACCTTGCTGCTGGGCGAGCAGGGCATACTGACACTGGTGGCTATTCCTATGGGGCTGATCATCGGTTACGGCATCTGCTACGCCATGGCCATTGGCCTGACCACGGATATTTATCGCATTCCGTTTGTGATCGATCCGCAAACCATTGTGATTTCAGCACTGTTTATTATTATCACGGCAGCGGCTTCTGCCTGGGTCGTACGACGGCGACTGCATCGCCTCAGCCTGGTAGACGTGCTTAAAACCAGAGAGTGATTTATGGCCAAGATGCCCCGATGGATACAGCTCAGTTTACTCGTTCTCGTGCTTGCCGGCCTGGTGTGGCTGTTGCGACCCGGCCCGGTAGAGGTTGAGGTCGGGGTGGTTGAGCGGCGCGACTATTTTGAAGCCATCGAAGCCCAGGGCAGGACCCGTGCCCGTAACCCTTATGTGATTACCGCGCCGGTAGCCGGCCGTTTGTTGCGGCCAGCGCTCGACGAGGGTGATTCGATCGAGGCGGGCCAGATTGTTGCCGTTATTGCCCCCTCACCCCAGGATCAGCGCAGCAGCGCCTATGCCGAGGCCAGTCTGGCCGCGGCCGAGGCGCGCTTGAGCAGCGCCGAAGCTTCCTTGCAGGAGACCCGCAGTGCCTACCAGCGTATCGAGCGTGAGCGACAGCGACGCGAGCAGTTATTCTCCAATGGCTTGTCCAGTGAAGAAGAAATCGAACTCTATCGGCAGATGGAGGCGGCGGAATTGGCCAGGGTGCAAAGTGCTGAAGCGGCAGTTGCCGCCGCCCGGGCCGATATCGAATCCACGCGAGCCCTGTTGCTGGGAACCGACAGTGACAGTAGCGAGGGGCGCATAGAGATAAGGGCGCCGGTCGCTGGCACTGTCTATCGGGTGTTGGAAAGCAATGAGCGCGTTGTTCAGGCCGGAACGCCGCTCATGGAAACAAGCAATCAGGACAGTCTTGAGGTAGTCATAGATCTCCTGACCCAGGAGGCAGTGCAGGTGTCTGCCGGCGATACGGTTTATCTCGCTGGCTGGGGCGGTGACCAGACCATCTCGGCCATGGTGCGTCAGGTGGAGCCCCAGGCGTTCACCAAGATATCTGCTCTGGGAGTGGAGGAGCAGCGCGTCAATGTTATTGCCGACCTGTTTCAGCGGCCCGAAGAACTCGGCGCCGAATACAGGGTAGAGGCCGCGATTGTTACCTGGCAGGGACAGGAGGTGTTGACTATTCCCACCAGCGCAATATTCCAGAGTCCCTCCGGTTGGTATTGTTATGTAGTGAATGAGGGGCGGGCGAATCTTACTCCGGTTACTATCGGGTCACGGGGGCGTGAGTTCACTCGTGTAATCGCCGGTGTAGAAGAGGGGGATCGTGTCATTCTTTACCCTTCTGATCTGGTGGCGGATGATGTTGCAGTTTCGCTGGATTGAGGGGGCAGGTAGCCCTGAATCGCTTCCGGCAGTCTGGTCAAATAACAATTGGCAATGAAAGTGCGGTGTCCGTAACAAGTTGTTGATCATTATTCGACCGCGACAATATGTCGCAACCATTGAATGCCTGTTTCCAATGGCCATTGATTCTGATCAATTTTTTCTGAAAATCCCTTTGTAATACTGTGTAATCAGGCGGCAGCTTTCACGCGGGGAGTAACTGCTGAAGAAATAGCTGCAATGCTGCGGCAATTGGTCAAAGTCGCGAAAGTGCGCGAAAGTGATAGTTGCGACCAGAATACCGGCAAGGCTGTTCGTAAGAGGCAACCCCATGAATAAACCGAATAAACTGGCCATCGTTGTCGCGGCTCAGCATCGTGTCGATATCGGACGTGACAATGTTCTGTTTATTGGTGGTATCGATAATCTGCTGGATGAAGGGTGCGCTGTACATATCAGCCGTGCCGAAGCCTCGATAGCTGGCTTTGATCAGATCATGCAGGACAAGGTGCCAACTCGAGCCATGTGCTTGATAGCGCAGTTTGCTTTCTGAAATAAAATTTCCTATAAGCTGATCTGGTAGTCAGCTATTACTGTATCTCAGACCGAAAGGGCTGCTGTGAAAACAGCAGTCCTTTTATTGGATTAAATATGTGCCAAATCAGAATCGTAACAACGCTGGTGATGATGTTGATAACGCCATTACTGGTGGCCCAGCAGCCTCAGGACGCAAGAAATGAACAGGAAGCTCTGCAGCAGGATGCAATAGACAGCCAGACGCGTGTTGAATCCCTCGATGACGAGACCATGTCGATGGTGTCGGACTATAACCGGGAAATGCAGCGCTACGAGGAATTGCTGAGCTATAACGAGAATATGCGCCAGCTACTGGAAAGCCAGCGCCTGGAGCGAGAGCAGCTCAATGCGGAGCTTCAGGAAGTTGAAGTCGTGCGACAGGCCATCGTGCCATTAATGGTGGAGATGGTTGAAGTACTGGAACGCTTCGTTAATCTGGATCAGCCCATGCTGTTGGAGGAGCGGTCGGCCAGGGTGGAGCAGTTGAAGAGTATCGTCAATCGATCCGATGTGGACATTGCGGAGAAATACCGCCGTATCATCGAGGCCTATCTGATCGAGGCTGAATACGGTCAATCAATTGAGGCTTATGAAGGGCCTGTAACCGTAAATGGCAATGAAATCACAGTTGAATTTCTGCGTCTTGGCAAGGTGGCACTGTTTTACAGCAGTCTCGATCGTCAATCTGCGGCTATCTGGAATCCGGCAAGTAATGACTGGACAGCATTGCCTGCATCGAGCCTAGAGGCACTGGAATATGCTTTCCAGATTGCTCGCGATCAGGCGCCGCCCAATCTGATGGTACTGCCAATCTGGACAGAGGAGGGAGGACTATGAGGATACTGCTTATAGTTTTGTTCCTGCTTCTGTCTTCGGCAGGGTGGACCCAGAATGATCAGGCAGAGCCGGGGCCTGCCGAGCAAAGCGATGGTCCACAGTCGCTGGCCGAATTGGTGCAAGAAGTGCGGCAAGGCAGTGCTGCCCGCCGTGCCGAACTGCAAATACGTGAGCAGCGGTTTATTGATGCCCGTGACAATCAGGAAGCACTGCTGGAACAAGCCCGACAGCAACGCGCAGAGCAAGAAGCCGAGGCTGATCGATTACGGGATTTGTATGAGCAGGGTGAAGATGAGTTGGCAGACCTGGAAGATTTGCTGGTAGAGCGCTCCGGCGACCTCAATGAGGTCTTTGCGGTTGTTACCCAGGTGGCCAGCGATGCAGTGCCGGTAATCCAGAACTCCCTGGTATCGGCCCAGTATACGGATCGCCTGCCCATGCTGGAATCCCTCGCCTCCGGCGAATCCATGCCCAGCTCTGAGCAGCTGCGGGGACTCTGGCTCACGCTGATGGACGAGATGATGTTCAGTGGCGAAGTTGATCGCTTCGATACTTCTATCATTACCGGCGGTGGAGAGGAAGCGGCAAGACGGGTGACCAGAATCGGGGCCTTTACTGCCCTCTCCGAGGGAGAGTACTTGCGTTATTTGCCGGAAACAGGTCGTTTGCTGGCTCTGGCAAGGCAGCCATCCGGACCCGGAACGAGCAATGCGCGCGCCTTTGAGATGGCTGAAGAGCCACTGGTTTCAATCGCTATTGATCCGTCGCGAGGCTCCATTCTGTCTCTTATTGTGCAAACACCGGAGCTGGGTGAGCGTATTCGACAGGGCGGCTTGATTGGCTACCTGATTCTTGTCATTGGCGCCATTGGTTTGTTATTGGGTCTGGAGAGAATACTGGTATTGTCACTGGCTGCCCATCGCAGTAAACGCGTGCTCAGTGGCGGGAATGAGGCGATGGATCATCCCATCAACTCAATCAGGAAAATCACCCGAAATCCTGATTATCTGATTGATGCCGAAGCCATGTCGGCCAAGCTAGACGAGATCGTGGCAACAACAGCACAGCGTCTGCGGCGCGGACTGCCGACCCTGGCAATATTCGCTGCAGTGAGCCCCCTGCTTGGTTTGCTGGGAACAGTGACCGGCATGATTGAGACCTTTCAGGTCATTACCTTATTCGGTGCCGGTGATCCACGTCTCATGTCAGGTGGTATTTCCCAGGCTCTGGTGACTACGCAACTGGGTCTGGCGGTAGCCATTCCCCTGCTGTTGATACATAGCTGGTTGCAGGGGCAGGCCAATAAACTGATCGCGGAGCTGGACGAGCTGGCCGCCGGCGAGTTTGCCGGTGGACGTTCTGAATCACGCAAAGGCAAGAGCCCTGATGCCTGACTTCATTGCCGAGAGTGCCCTGGTGGATGGCGGTTATGTACTGGCGGTCATCATGATGCTGTCTGCATTCATGTGGGTACTGATTCTGGACAGGTACTGGTTCGTTTCTCGTGGAGTCACTGAGCTGCGCGATCGGCTTTTACAACAATGGCAACAGTCCCGCTCCGGCAATCGCCTGGTAAACCAGCGTTTGCGCGCCGGGCTGATCGCAGCTTATCGGCAGCAGTTATCCAGCTCTGTCGCTACCATTGCGGTGATTACCGCCATCCTGCCATTGCTGGGTCTGTTGGGTACGGTGTCAGGCATGATCAAGACCTTCGAGGTGATGACAGTTTTTGGTACCGGTAATGTGCGAGGTATGGCCGATGGGATTTCCGAAGCCCTGCTGACCACCATGGCAGGCTTGTTAACTGCGTTGTCGGGAATGTATTTTGCCTCCAATCTGGAAAGTCGTATCGACACTGAAACCCAGTGCCTGGCAGAGCTGATGGGTCAGGATGTCGGTGTTGGCAAGCAAGGAAATTACAGCCGGGAGGAGACTTCACCATGATGCGTTTGCATACGCGGGAAGATGGCGGCAATGCTGCAATCAATCTGACCCCGCTGATTGACATGGTCTTTATCCTGCTCATTTTCTTCGCGGTGAATTCCACCTTTGTGCGCTTTCCCGGTGTCGAAGTGGATCAGCCAGTGGCGCGTTCATCGGTGGTGCAGCAGTCGGCTACGATTCTTGTGGCGGTGACTGACAGTGGTGAAATCTGGGTAGATGGTGACCAGGTGGATATACGCAGGCTGAGAGGGGTCATCGAGCGGCTTTTTATCGAAACACCCGATGCTTCGGTGGTGGTGTTATCGGATCAGGACTCCAGAACCGGCATCGTCGTACAGGTAATTGATCAGGCCCGGCTGGCCGGTGCCAGCCAGGTGGCACTTGCGGCAGCTGCGGCTGATCAGGAACTCGGCCAATGAGACTGATGCTGATCCTGTTGCTGGCCATTGGCCTGAATTTGGGTCTCTTTCTGATTATGGACAGCATGGTCAGTACCGGATCGATGCGAACTGTCGAACTGATGGATGTGGAGCCTGTTGAGTTTGTGCGTACGGTGGTGGATGAAGAAACCCGCAGCCGCGACCGTCGTACGCCACCGCCACCCAAGCCCCGTGAAATCGCCAGGCCCCAGGCGCAGGTTACAGACATAGCGCAACGGGCAACGGCGTTGGATGTGTCTTCCAGCTATGAAATTTCAAGTCTGCTTGGCGAGGGCGGGGGCGCTGCCATTGCCCAGAATGTGCTTGCCTCGTCTGTGGGTGACTTTGATGTGCTGATGGCCAATGACCTGGTGCCCATCAGTATGTTGCCACCGCAGTTTCCGCCTGCGGCGCTGGCACGAGGCATTGAGGGTTGGGTGGATGTCATTTTCGTGGTCTCGACCCGGGGTGATGTGGAGGAGGCCTGGGTGGTGGAATCGGAGCCGCCAGAGATGTTTGATCAGGCCGCTATCGATGCCGCCATGCGCTGGCGATTTCGTCCTGTCACTGAAAATGGTGAAGCGGTGCCTGCCGAACGCATTATTCGCATCAATTTTTCTCTGGAGCGAGGTCTGTGATCTGGCGTGTAATCCTGATAGTGCTGCTTGTCAGCCTGGCCGCTCCAGTCCTGGCCCAGGACAGGGTCTCGAGTTGGGTTGGTCAACGTATCATGCGGATCAAGGATTTTTACAGTGAAGATCCGCAACAGGCTCTGGAATCCCTGGCAGAGTTAGGGCAGAGCCGGGCCTTGCAGGACAGTGATCGTGTGTATGTAGTGGCAGAGCAAGCCGCTTTGCTATTGCAGATTGAAAGAAGCGATGAAGCAAGGGAGCTGTTGCTGGGAGCTCTCGACGGGCGGGGCGAAGACTATGCGCCGACCCTGAAATTGATGCTGGCACAGATCTATTTGACTGACGCTGATGTCGAGTCAGCCATGCCGCTACTGGAATCCTGGTTTTCCCAGACAGAGGAGCCCAGCTACATAGGGCTTAATCTGCTGGCCTATGGCTATCTGCAGACGGAGCAATATGAAAGGGCGGTGCCAGTCATCGAAGGCATACTCACGTTCACCGAGCTTGTGTCGGATCAGTGGTTTGAGCTTATGGCCTATGCCTATATGCAATCTGGTCGTACCGAAGACGCCATGGCTGTACTGGACGAAATGATCGCCATTAATCCGGATGAGGTCCGCTGGTGGCGACAGTTGAGCAGCCTCTTTTTGTTGATGGAGGATTATTCCTCAGGTGCCGCATCAATGGCCATCAGCAGTCTCTATGAAGCATTGTCCCTCGAACATGCGCGCCGTCTGGCGAGTTTGTACAGCATCATTGGCATGCCGGCCGATGGCGCCCGCCTATTTCGTGAAGCACTCGATCGTAATCCTGAAGAAAGTGACTATGAAGACAGAATGATGCTCGGCGAAATGCTGGTGCTGGCAAGGGAGGTGGATGCCGCCATCGAAGTTTTTAAACAGGCATCCGACATGGTGGAGCATGGAGAACCAGCCCTCAAAATAGGTCAGTTGCACATGCAATGGGAGCGCTATGAGCAGGCCAGAGAGGCATTGCGTATGGCGACCAGGCGCAATGGTGAACAAAGCACAGAGCAGCTCTGGTATTTATTGGCTATTGTCGAGATCAATCTGGATAATTTTTCAGCTGCCTATGATGCGCTTGGGCGAATTGATCCAGACGGCAGCTATGGCGAGCGCGCTGGCAATCTCGAAGCCTTCATGCAAAACCAGGCGAACAGGGCAGAGCAGTAATCGGGCTGTCATTTGGCAGGGCGCCGGTGACGGGGTAGACTGACCCGGTCATGATTGAATTGCAGCAGGTTCGCAAATCCTACGACGGTGGCCAGACTCATGCGGTTGCCGACACCTCTCTCTCTGTTGCTCGCGGTGAATTTCTGGGCCTGATCGGGGAATCCGGTTGCGGCAAGACCACTACCCTGAAGATGATCAATCGCCTGGAAGAGCCCAGCAGCGGCACGATCAGGGTTGGGGGCAGGGATGTAATGTCACAGAATCCCCAGCAATTACGACGCAATATCGGCTATGTCTTTCAGGGCATTGGCTTGTTTCCTCACTATAGCGTGGCTGAAAATGTCGCCGCTGTGCCGCGTTTGCTGCAGTGGCCGGAGGAGCGAATTCAGCAGCGCTGCCAGGAGACACTGGAACTGGTTGGCTTGCCTGTCTCGGAATATGGTGAGCGCAGCCCGGGCCAGCTCTCCGGCGGGCAGCAACAACGGGTAGGTGTAGCCCGTGCTCTGGCAGCCGAGCCCGAAGTGGTATTGATGGATGAACCCTTCGGTGCGCTGGATCCGGTTAGCCGCGCGGAGCTGCAGGAAGAATTCAAGGCGATTCAGCAGAATCTGGATCTGACTGTAATCATGGTCACCCATGACATGACAGAGGCACTGCTGATGGCCGATCGCATCGCCGTGATGAAAAGCGGTGAAGTGCTGCAGATTGGCACTCCCTATGAGCTGTTGAATCATCCCCAGCACGACTATGTGCGAGATATCGTCGCCATGCCCAAACGCCGTGCCGACCGTCTGGAGCAGCTGATCGCGGGGCAGGTTCAGTAGCGGTCATGAACCAAAACCTGCAAGAACAACTCATTCTTCTGCCAGACTATTTTCAGGGCCACCTGGCACTGACATTGATTGCGCTTTCCCTTGGTATTGCCATCAGCGTCCCTCTGGGTGTCTGGGCCAGTCATTCCAGTCTGGTGCGCAGGCCACTGCTGCTTACCGTCAGTATTCTGCAGACCATACCCAGTATCGCCATTCTCGCCCTGATGGTGGCCCTGCTGGGCGGGCGCATTGGTTTGCTGCCGGCCATTATCGCTCTGGTGCTGTATTGCATGTTGCCGATTGTGCGAAACACCGTAACGGGCCTGGAAAACGTTTCCGAAGAAGTGGTGGAAGCGGCCAGAGGTATTGGTATGTCGGCGCGGCAGATTTTGCTGCGGGTTCGATTGCCACTGGCGTTGCCGGTGATTATTGCCGGCATTCGCACCGCCGCCGTGTGGACGGTCGGCTTGGCCACGCTTTCCACCCTGGTGGGCGCCACCAGTTTCGGTAACTACATTTTTACCGGCCTGCAAACCCGCAATCTGCTTGCTGTCACTGTGGGCAGCGTCGC
>JALEHB010000108.1 GCA_022763285.1 Pseudomonadales bacterium
AAACTCAGTCAGGGGCGTGACAGTAAATAACAATAAACAGGGACGAAATTCCCGAGCAGTAAAACAGGCAGAATTCTTTCATGAGCAAAATAAATATCTACAAGCAGAATCTGGACCAGAACAAGGCCAATTTCGCCGCTCTCACTCCCCTCAGTTTTATTGAACGTGCCGCTTCGGTCTACCCTGATCATTGTTCCATTATTCACGGCGAAACCCGCTACACCTGGTCACAGACCTGGCAGCGCTGCTGCCGTCTTGCTTCGGCCCTGATCAAGCTCGGGGTAGGAGAAGGCGACACGGTGTCATTTATGGGAGCCAATACACCGGAAACTTTTGAGGCACATTTTGCCGTGCCCATGACCGGTGCAGTGTTGAACGCCCTGAATGTCCGTCTCGATGCCAAGGCCATTGCCTTCATTCTGGATCACGCGGAGACCAAAGTACTGTTCACCGATCGTGAGTACAGCGACACCATCAAGCAGGCGCTGGGGATGGTGGCCAACAAGCCTCTGGTCATTGATATAGACGACCCCTGGTTCGATGGCGGTGAACTGTTGGGTGAAAAAGACTATGAGGCTGTGTTGCAAAGTGGTGATGAGGACTTTCGCTGTTTTCAGATCGAGGATGAGTGGCAGGCCATCTCCCTCAATTACACCTCCGGCACCACCGGTGATCCCAAAGGCGTGGTGTTTCATCATCGCGGTGCATATCTGAATGCCATTTCCATGGCGCTGTCCTGGGATATGACCTCGCATCCGGTTTATCTCTGGACGCTGCCCATGTTTCATTGCAATGGTTGGTGTTTTCCCTGGACTATCGCCGCCATGGCGGGCACCAATGTCTGCTTGCGCCATGTGCGCGACGAAGTCATTTTTAGTGCCTTTCGCGAACACAAGGTCACCCATTTCTGCGGCGCACCAGTGGTGCTCAATACCCTGATAAACGCAGCCGATGAAGTCAAAGCCGGGGTGGAGCACAAGATCAATGCCATGACGGCCGGGGCTGCGCCGCCGGCAGCAGTGATTGCCGGCATGGAAAGCATGGGCTTCAGTGTTTGTCATGTTTACGGACTCACCGAAACCTACGGCCCCTGCACAGTTTGTGCGCCGCAAGCAGACTGGGAAGAACTGGATGTCGGTGAGCGAGCCGAGAAGCTGGCCAGTCAGGGGGTTCGTTCGCCTCTGCAGGATGAAGTAATGGTTGCCGATCCGGAAACGCTTGAGCCGGTTCCCAAGGATGGCAAAACCATGGGTGAGATATTCATGCGCGGAAATCTGGTCATGAAAGGTTATCTCAAGAACCCGAAGACTACCGAGGCATCCTTTGCCGGCGGCTGGTTTCATTCAGGCGACCTGGCGGTCTGGCAAGAAGATGGCTATCTGCGCATCAAGGACCGCTCCAAGGATATTATTATCTCCGGCGGCGAAAATATTTCTTCACTGGAAGTAGAGTCAGTCCTGTTCAAGCATCCGAAGATACTGGAAGCTGCCGTGGTGGCATCCAGCGACGAAAAATGGGGCGAAGTGCCTTGCGCCTTTGTGTCCCTCAAGGCAGGGCAGGAAATGGATGCTGAGGAGCTGATCGCCTATTGCCGCGATGAGCTGGCACATTTCAAGGTGCCGAAAAAAGTGGTATTTGGCCCTATCGATAAAACATCGACGGGTAAAGTGCAGAAGTATTTGTTGCGAGAAAAGGCCGAGAAGGTCCCACTGGTCGCAGAACAATAATGAGCCCGGCCAATCAGTGCCGGAGACAAGCAGGAGAAAAAGATGAAAAAAGCAATGCTGGGAATGGTAGCAACGGTAGCTCTCGGCTGGTCGGCGGCCTTGTTTGCGCAAAATGATGATGTGGTAACAGTAAGCAGCTCCGCCTTCGCTCACCATGGCATGGTGCCGGAGCAGAATTCAGCCTACGGTGCCAATGAATCCATTGATCTGAGCTGGTCTGATCTGCCCGAGGGCACGGTGGAGCTGGCGCTGATCATGGACGACCCGATCGTGGTGCAAATCGGCATGATGGAGCAGCCCTTCGTGCATTGGGTGGCCTATAATATTCCAGCCGATGCCCCGGGTCTGCCGGCCAATTTGAGCAAGGATGCCGAAGTCAGCGGCGTTGCCGGGCTGGAAGGCATGATCAATGGTCTCAACGGCCTGGGCCGACCGGGTTATTTCGGACCCCGTCCTCCCGCCAATGGCCAGTTACATGCCTATCATTTCCGCGTCTATGCACTGGATGCCGACCTGGATTTGGCGCCGGGTCTTGGCAAGGATGAACTGCTGGCCGCCATGGACGGACATATCCTCGGCAGTGGCATGCTGATGGGGCATTACGAGCGCAAGGAATAATTCTTCGTGTGATAGTGCAAAACAAAAAGGCAGGTTTATCCTGCCTTTTTTGTGGCTGTCGTTTCTATGATGGTCTTAATGACTGTCCGGCGCGTCGGCCCCTGGCTGCCAGCTATCAATAGTGATGATAGATATTACCGACCCTGGCATCGGGGTGAATCTGCAAATGGGTTTCCCGGTACAGATGGATATCACCAAGAATGACCGAGTCTGCGTCCACCTCCAGCTGCGGTGCCGTGCGCTGACCAAAGCTGAACAGACGGCCCAGCCAACCGCTTTTACCCCGAATGATGACATCGCCACGGACAGTGCTGCCGCGACTGAGGTTAATATCGCCATTGGCCGTTTCCACTTCACCACCCACTTCGGTGCTGCGCAGGTCAATACGGCCATTGACGGTTTCCACGCTCCCCCCGATTGTGGAACCGGCCCGGCAACGAATGCCGCCGTTGACGGTATGCAGTTGTCTGGCAATAGTGACATTTTCATCGACACTGATGGCGCCATTTACTGTCTCCGCGCTCTGCACCCGGGCGCCGGATTGCAGGGAAATGCCGCCGTTGATTGTGTCTACTTCGCCAGCCACCGCATTGCGTTCTATCTGTACCCGGCCATTGATGGATGAGACATCACCCACCTGCTCATTGGCCTCAACTTCGATGCTGTTATTGATGCGGGTGACATCCCTGACTCCGGCCGCTTCGGCATGGCTGACGAACAGATAGCTGCCCAACACCATGGCCAATAACGACGCTGTCCCAAGTCGAAAGTTGTGATTCGCTGAAGTCATTGCTTGTCCTCTCATTGCCTCCCCGGGAGGCCTTGTTGTGTTGTTGTCTGGCCCGGGCCTCACTGCAATCCCCTTGCGGCAGCGGGCTTTGTTATTCGCCAAACCTGTAAACTGAATAGCAATTCCTTTGCCAACTATAAAAAGTCAATTTATTCAGTGCCTTGAGAGATTTGTAGGTTTCCAGGCAGGTGCAGGGTGGTGGATTTGACCAAGGCTTGTGGTGAATCCGGCCAAGTCCGCTGACTCGGTCCTGCCGCTGGCTTGCTTTAGCGGCGTGGCGGGATAGACTACGACAAGTAGGCGGGTGTTGATGTCTTTGCTGCCCCGGCCTGAACGAGAATCACAACAACAAAAACCAGGAACAACAGGACATGCCAATGGATACCAAGCCCGCCCGCAAGCGTTCTCAGATGATGCTCTTACTAATTGCAGCCAGCCTGCTGTTGTCTGGCCAGACCTGGGCCCAGGGACGGGTGCTGGAATCCGCCTCGCACCGCTTCGAAGAGGTGGCCGAAGGTGTCTGGCACGGCTCCGGTACTGGCACAGTCAATACCATGAGTAATGTCATGGTATTGGTGGGAGAGTTTGACACCCTGGTGGTGGACTCCCATGTGACGCCAGCGGCAGCCCGGGCCCTGATCGATTCCCTGGCCGAAATCACCGACAAGCCGGTGCGCTATCTGGTGAACAGTCATTACCATTTCGATCATGCCCACGGCAATCAGGCCTTTCCCCAGGGTGTGGAAATCATCGGCCATGAATTTACTCGCGCCAAGCTCAATGGCGAAATCGGCAATGTGCTGCAGGAACGGACTTTCAGAAGTTTTTCCGACCCGGTGCCCATTACGGTGTCCAGCCTCGAGCGGCAGCTTGAACTGGCCAGCGACGAAGAGCAGCGGGTCCAGATTGAGCAGCGCCTGCAAACCCAGCGCGACTATATGAATGCAATCCCGGAGGTGCGACCAACACCGCCCAATATCACCCTGCAGGAAAAAATGACCCTGTTTCAGGTCGTGGCGGATGGCAGCCGCGAAATCCAGTTACTGCATTTCGGTCGTGCCCATACCGGCGGTGATGTGGTGGTCTATCTGCCCCAGGACGGTATCGTTTTTACCGGCGATATGATGTTGCCGGGCCTGGCCTATATGGGGGATGCCCACGTGGATGAATGGCCGGCCTCTCTCGAAGGTCTGAAATCCCTGGACTTCGATACCTGGCTGCCCGGTCACGGTCCGGTGATGCGCAGTAAGCAACCGATCGAACATTTCCAGGCCTATCTGCGCGATCTCTGGGACAAGACCAATGCCATGTATCGCGAAGGAGTTGCCTGGGAGCGCGCCGCCGGACAGATTGATATGAGCAATCATGCTGACAATTTTGCCCAGATTCGCGGGCCCGGGGTGGATTCGCGGGCTATTCGACGCATCTATGACTTACTGGACCAGCGTGAGGGCAACTAGCTGCAGAGTTGAAGCTACAAAAAAAACAGCGATAAAAAAAGGGGCAGATGCCCCTTTTTTTTATGTCTGCATTCAGGCTCGGACCTTTACATGGAATAGCCTTTCTCGTCATGGTCGGCGATATCCAGCCCCTGCAGTTCTGCATCCGAATCCACACGCAGGCCGCCAGTCACGGCGCCGGTCAGTTTCAGAATGATAAAGGTCAGTATTGCGGTATACAGCGCCGTGGCCAGAATTCCCAGTACCTGCACTGAAAGCTGGGAGCCCATATTCATGCCTTCGGCATAGCCATTGCCGCTGAAAATCCCCAGATTGCCGGATACCAGAATACCCGCCAGCAGTGTGCCGACTATGCCGCCGACACCGTGCACGGGGAAAACATCCAGTGAATCATCAATGCGCAGGCCTTGTTTCAGCCAGGTGGTGCAGAAATAGCAAACCACGCCGCCGCTGAGCCCGACGATGAGGGCTCCGGCCGGGCCCACTGAGCCGGATGCCGGGGTGATTGTAGCCAGGCCTGCCACCATGCCGGTAATGGCACCGAGGCCGCTGGGTTTACCAAATTTGATCCACTCGATCAGCATCCAGGTGAGGGCGCCGGTCGCGGCTGAAATATGGGTGACAAACATGGCCATGCCGGCGG
>JALEHB010000109.1 GCA_022763285.1 Pseudomonadales bacterium
GACAAGCGCCCGGGTCATGACGCACAGGAGCTAAAACATAACAAGTATGAAGATTTTCGCCAAGCGCTATTTGCAGGAAACGACAGAACGCCAGGCCAGGCCGCCCGATTGCGCGGGGACTTGATTACTATATCGCCTGCAGGATAAACAGCTTTACGACAGGCCGGCGCCGAAAGACAAGAAATAACTGCCGCCCAGAGTCGCTGCCGGGACTGCCGTCAGGGCATTTCGTCCAACTCGGCCCCTTCCTTCACCGGCAGCATCAGATCTTCACGGGTCACGTTCATGTAGAGAATGACATTGGACGCCACGTAGATGGATGAGTAGGTACCAATCACCACACCGATGATCAAAGCCACGGCAAAGCCCTGGGTCGCTTCACCGCCAATGAATAAAATGGAGGCCAGCACCAACAGGGTGGTGAAGGAGGTGATCAGGGTACGGCTCAGGGTCTGGTTGAGGGACACATTCACCATCTCGATGGGTGTGCCTTTACGCATGCGGCGAAAGTTTTCCCGAATACGGTCGGCCACGACGATGGTGTCATTCAGGGAGTAGCCGATGATGGCCAGCATGGCCGCCAGGGTATTGAGATTGAACTCCAGCCGGAACAGGGCAAAGATGCCCAGGGTTATAATCAGGTCATGAGCCAGGGCCACCACGGCACCGACGGCGAACTTGAACTGGAAGCGCACCGAGATATAAACCATGATGATGCCAAGGGCCACCAGCATGCCCAGGCCGCCCTGCTCTGCCAGCTCGGCACCCACCTTGGCGCTGACATAGTCAGAACCCAGCAGGGTCACTTCACTGCTGCTGTTATTGCCCAGCAATTCGGCAATGGTTTCACCCACGGCCAGGGCCTGAGCCGCCTGTTCGGCTTCTGCCACTTCGGCATCCACCGGCAGCAAGACGCGAATATCGCGGTCGGATCCAAAGTTCACCACCACGGCATCGTCGTAGCCATTACTCCCCAGGGCCTCATTGACCTCATCGATCACCACCGCCTCGGAATAGTTCAGCTGCACAGCCGTACCAGAGGTAAAATCCAGGCCAAAGTTCAGGCCATTGAGCGCCAGGGCCACAATGGAGACCAGCACCAGCACGATAGAGGCAGAACCGGCGAGCTTGCGCACGCCCATGAAGTCGATCTGATTGTCCGCAACGATTTTATCTAACATAGGAAACTACTTATTCAGTCAGCGCTTTTTGGGGCTCGGCATAACTGCCTATCGACAGTTTCTGTACCTTGCGGCCACCATAGATGAGATTAACCAGGGCCCGCGTGCCAACAATGGCCGTGAACATGGAAGTGATAATGCCGATCATCAGGGTCACAGCAAAACCTTTCACCGGGCCGGTACCTATCGTGAACAGCACCACCGCCACCAGAAAGGTGGTGATATTGGCATCGAGAATGGTGGAGAAGGCCTGATCGTAACCTGAATCGATAGCCCGTTGTGGCGGCGCTCCCTTGCTGAGTTCTTCCCGTATCCGGGTAAAGATCAACACATTGGCATCCACCGCCATACCCACCGTCAGCACAATACCGACAATGCCGGGCAGAGTCAGGGTGGCGGGCAGGATTGACGACAGGATGGCAAAGATCAGCAGGATATTCATGATCAGGGCGGCATTGGCCGCCAGGCCGAAGACCCGGTAATAGGCCAGCATAAACAGCACCACCAGAGCCGCGGCAATCTGCACGCCCATGATACCGGCCTCCAGATTCTCACGGCCCATGGAGGGCCCGATCACCGATTGCTCGACAATGGTCATGGGGGCCGCCAGGGAGCCGGAGGAAATCAGCAAGGACAGGTCATTGGCCTCACGGGCAGTGAGACCGGTAATGACGAAGGTGCGCGGCAGGGCCGTGCGAATGGTGGCATGGCTGATCAGGCGCTTGTCTTCATAGAACTCGGTCTCCTCGATTTCCTCACCGTTTTCATCGAGGTAGGTATTGGTGCGGGAGCGCGTCTCAATCAGCAGGATATCCATATTGCGACCGACATTGTCGCGGGTGACGCGGTTTATCTGATTGCCGCCCTGGGCATCCAGATTGATCTGTACCTGGGGCAGGCCGTTCTGGTCCAGGGTTGAACGCACGCTACTGATGCGATCTCCCTGCAGAATGACGTCGTTGTCGACATTGATCAGCATGCCTTCGAATTCATAGGTCTCATAGCTGGAGCGAGTCGCTCCCACTTCCGCTTCCAGATGGAATTCCAGGGTGGCGATGCGCTGCAGAATACGAATAGCCTGGGCAGGATCCTGCACACCGGGCAATTCCACTACAATCCGATCAGCGCCCTGCTGCTGCACCGTTGGCTCAGACACGCCCAGGGCATCGACACGATTGAGCAAGGTGGTGCGATTGGCCTGCAGGGTTTCGCGCTGAATCTGCAACACCATTTCCGGCGTCAAACGCATATCCAGCACTTCATTGCCATTGCGCGACGAATTCTGGAATTGCAGGTCTGGAAAATTGTCGGTCAGAATGGAACGCGCCGCGGAACGGTCATCGGTGGTGGCAAAATTCACTTCCAGATGGGTATTGCTCACCAGATTGATGCCGCGGGTACGAATGCGTTCTTCACGCAGGATCGAGCGCACATTGGACAGATTGTCTTCCATGCGCCGCTCCAGCGCCGCATCCATGTCCACTTCCATCAGGAAATGCACCCCGCCCTGCAGGTCCAGGCCCAGATTCATCTTGCCGGCACCGATGCTTTGCATCCAACCGGGAGTGGTAGGGGCCAGGTTCAGGGCCACAATAAAATCATCAGTCAGGGCATCTTCGATGGCGGTCTTGGCCCGCAACTGATCATCCACGTCATTGAAGCGCAGCAGCAAGCCCGACTCGGTCAACTCCTCACCGAAAAACTCGATCTCGGCCGCCTCCAGGGCAGTGGTTATCGCCGCCAGGTCAGATTCGTTGACCGACAGGCTCTCGTTGGTGATCTGGATTGCCTCATCATCGGGGTAGAGATTGGGAATGGAATAAACCAGCCCCCAGAGCACGACCAGCAGGATCAGAATATTTTTCCAGGCGGGATACTTGTTCAGCATAGCGCTATTACCCAGAACTCAGGCCGGGCTCTCCAGAGATTAGATTTGCTTGATGGTGCCCTTGGGCAAAACTGCGGCCACAGACGACTTTTGCAGTTTAAGTTCGGTGCCTTCGGCTACTTCGATGGCCATATAGTCTTCGCTGACCCGGGTTACCTTGCCCAGCACACCGCCCGAGGTCATCACCTCATCTCCCTTGCTGATGCCTTCCACCAGTTCCCGGTGTTCCTTGGCACGCTTGGACTGGGGACGCCAGAGAATCAGGTAGAACAGCAGGAACATGCCGCCGAACAGAATCAGGTTGTACATCATGGAAGGCTGCTGGGCTGCGGCCTCCTGGGCGTAGGCTGTGGGAAAAAGGAAGTTCATGTTGTGCTCTCGTCAATGTTCCAGTTGTGCGTTTGAGGTTGCAGGCCAGATTCCTGGCTGCAGCGCTTGTCAGCTGATCACTTGCCGGGCCCTGGGCTGCGGCGGAGATCGGCGCTGACTGCCTTGTTCTTGCTTTGTCGTTTGTGTACTTGGCGTTAATTGTTGTTCGTTGTTGCCGATCAGTTCTTAGTTGGGCTTGTCAGAGCAAATTCAAGTCAGCCAAAGGCCTGGCCCTTGTTTTATTCTGACCGTGATGTGCCCTTAATCGGCCTGTTCTGCCTCCAGTTCTGCCTGGGAGGCCTCGAAGCTGCTGACAAAGGCGCTCAATCTACCCTGTTCTATAGCGCTGCGCAAACCAGCCATGAGGGTCTGGTAATAGTGCAGATTGTGGATGGAATTGAGCTGGGAGCCAAGAATTTCCTTACACTTATCAAGATGATAGAGATAGGCTCGGGAAAAATTTCGGCAGGTGTAACAGTCGCAGTTCTCATCCAGGGGCCGGGTGTC
>JALEHB010000110.1 GCA_022763285.1 Pseudomonadales bacterium
AAAACCCCAAGGTACGGGGCTCTCGAGAAATATTTAAGAACTGTAATATTTGTTACTGCTACCCTTCTACCCATAAATTAGAGAACATCGGTAACATATTTGAGCCCTAAACGAAGCAAAACCTGACGGCCCAAGCGCTAAGTCATTGATATGAATAGGATCACATTTATTGGCATGGTTAATGCTCTATAACTACTGCATAACAATAACAATAAATAACAATAATAAGATCCAATAAAAACAAAAATAGCATTACTGAGTTTTACGACTAAGGTTAGTGCATCTCAATAATAATAAGGTCGGGTTTGCGGTTGTGTGATCTGATTGATTACTGCCACAAACGAACCACCTGAGACTTATGCGGCGCCGCGTTGGCACCCAGTTTAAGAAAAATAATAAATAAATAACCAATAGTAATAACAATAATAATAGTGTGACTTCCGGTAGGGGGTGGTTTTTACCACCCCCTATTTGTTTCTGGCCCCAATTGCCTCACATTACGAACGTTTTTCATCCCTATTGCTTTTCACCCCTGGTCGCCCTTCTTTCCAGTCCTCAATTTAACATCCGGCTGAATCCTCAGTTTTAATTTCCCTGTACCTGTGTATCATGCCATTGCCGCTCAGTTGAGCGAGTCGGCAGCCGGCCAGCAAAGGATATTCGACGCCAGTAATGACAGAAATCGACACTCTCCCGGGCATTGAAAAAGCCGTTTCAATTCCTCGCGATCAACACCCCATCTCTCGCAAACATATCGCCCCCAATGCTCTGAAGGTGCTCTACCGCTTGAGCGAACATGGCTTTGCGGCGTTTCTGGTGGGTGGGGGTGTGCGCGATCTGTTATTGGGCAAGCAGCCCAAGGACTTTGACATCGCCACCGATGCGACGCCGGAGGACATCCGCGGACTGTTCAAGAACGCCCGCATAATCGGCCGAAGGTTTCGCATCGTGCATATTCGCTTTGGCCGGGAAATCATCGAGGTCACCACCTTTCGTGCTCACCACGAGGCCCGCAATGCCATTCCTGAAGATGTCTCCCGTCGCCAGATCAAGGGTCTCGATTCTGCCCATTCCGAAGCCGGCATGATTTTAAGGGACAATGTCTATGGCGACATTGATGAGGATGCAGCCCGTCGTGACTTCACGGTCAATGCCCTGTACTACACCACCCAGGGATTCCGGGTCCTGGACTTCTGCGGCGGCATGGAAGATTTGCAGGCCAGGCAGATTCGCATCATCGGTGACCCTCAGGAGCGCTATCGCGAAGACCCGGTAAGAATGCTGCGCGCCATCCGCTTCTCGGCCAAACTGGACTTTGAGATCGCAGAGGATACCGCCGCACCTATTGCCGACCTGGCTGAACTGCTTGAATCTATCTCACCGGCACGCCTGTTTGATGAAACCATCAAACTGATGACCTGCGGCTATGCCGAAAGAGCCTTTCAGCTACTGGATAAATCTGGTCTGGGCAACTACCTCTTTGCCCCCACCCTGGAGGCCCTCAGACATGGTTCAGCGGAGGCCGGGAAACTGGTGGAGCTGGCACTGCGCAACACCGACAAGCGACTGAGTGAGGACAAATCGGTGACGCCGGCCTTTCTCTTTGCCGCCCTTTTATGGCCAGTGTTGCAGCTACGTCTGGCGCAAAACCATGATGAGCAACAAGCGCCACAGCAAAGGTTTCATCAGGCTGCCAGCGACGTCCTGTTGGAGCAACTGAATTTTACCGCCATACCCAAGCGCTTCACCATTGGCGCCCGGGAAATCTGGGATCTGCAACGCAGGCTTGAGAAGCGCAACCGTCGCAATGTTTTCAGCGTTTTCAATCATCCAAGATTTCGTGCCGGTTACGACTTCCTGCTGCTGCGGGAAGAATCCGGAGAAAACCTGAATGGCCTTGGTGACTGGTGGACCCAATTCCAAAACGGTGATACAAATCAGAAGAATGAAATGGTGAATGCCCTGGCAAAGACTGGCAGTCGCCGCCGTCGACGCAAGCGAAAAAAACCAGCAGGAAAACAGTCTTGAATCAGGCTAGGGAAAGGGCTCAGTCAGTGCCACGCTATATTGCCGTTGAGGGCCCGATCGGCGTCGGCAAAACCAGCCTTACCCGCAGACTGGCAGAGAGTTTCAATTACGACCTGCTGCTGGAAAAGGCTGATGAAAATCCGTTCCTGGAGCGCTTCTATCAGGACCCGCGCAGACATGCCCTGTCGACCCAGTTGTTTTTCCTTTTCCAGCGCGCTCAGCAGCTTCAGGAACTGCGACAGGACGATATGTTCGAACCGGTCCGGGTGGCCGATTTTCTGATCGACAAGGACCGCTTGTTTGCCCAGCAGAATCTCGATGCCGATGAATATGAACTGTACCTCAATGTATACCGGCACCTGACTATCGATGCCCCCAGCCCGGATCTGGTGATTTATCTGCAAGCGCCCACAGAAACCCTGCTGGAGCGAATCCGCAAGCGTGGAATCGCCGCAGAACAATTGATTGAGCTGGACTATCTGGAAAAACTGACCGCTGCCTACACCGAGTTCTTCCACTTCTACAAGGATTCTCCCCTGCTGATCGTCAACAGCGCCGAGATTGATCTGGTAAGCAATGATAATGATTACCAGCAACTGGTAGACTATATTGTTTCAGTGCCCGGTGGGACGCATTACTTCAATCCACGTCCCTCATTGCTCTGAGTCTGGCTGATCTGAATCTGGCAAATCTGGTCAAGCCGCACCCCAACTTCTGCAAGGTGAGAACCAACATGAGCTCTCAAAGCAAGCCCAAAAACATCACCATATCCACACTCAACAAGCTGCACTCAAGCGGCGAGAAATTCAGCTGTCTCACCGCCTACGACGCCTGTTTTGCCGAGATTCTCAGCAATGCCGGCGTGGAAGTGCTGCTGGTGGGGGATTCGCTGGGAATGGTTCTGCAAGGACACGACAGCACATTGCCGGTCACCATGGAAGACATGATCTACCACGTTGAATGTGTCAAACGGGGTAATCGGGGTTCACTGTTGATCGCCGACCTGCCCTTCATGAGTTATGCCTCTGAAACCCAGACTCTGGAAAATGCAGCCAGGCTTATGCGCGCCGGCGGCCATGTGGTGAAACTTGAGGGCGGCGCCTGGATTGCCAGCACCACTCGGCTGTTGGCCGAGCGCGGTATCCCGGTCTGTGCTCACATGGGCCTGACACCACAATCCATCAATCGCATTGGTGGCTTTCATGTGCAGGGGCGCGATACCGAGCAGGCCCAGGCAATCATTGAGGAAGCACAGATGCTGCAGGAAGCCGGTGCCAGCCTGCTGCTGCTCGAGTGTGTCCCGCGAGACCTGGCCCGCAAGGTGACGGAATTGCTGGAAATTCCGGTGATTGGTATTGGTGCCGGACCAGACACCTCCGGACAGATCATGGTGCTGCATGATGTGCTGGGCATCTCTCCCATCACTCCCAAATTCGTCAAAAACTTCTTGCTGGAATCGGAAAATGGTATTCCTGGCGCGATTGAGACCTATGTCAAAGCCGTGAAAGACCTGAGTTTCCCGGCCGACGAACACTGCTTTCACTAGACCGGCATGCAAATTCTTAATGAACCTGATTGCCTGAGGGCCGCTGTGGCGCAGGCCAGGGCCGCCGGTAAAACCGTTGCCCTGGTACCTACCATGGGAAACCTCCACGCCGGTCATATGGCACTGGTAGCTGCTGCGCGGAAACAAGCCGATTTCGTCATCACCAGCATCTTTGTCAATCCTCTGCAGTTTGGCCCCAATGAAGATCTGGAAGCCTACCCCAGAACATTTGACGAGGATTGCAAACTACTGCAGTCGGATGGCTGCGACGCCGTGTTTGCGCCTTCCGTTGAAGCTATCTATGGCAATAACACAGAGCAGCAGAGCCGCATTCATGTACCGGGTGTTTCGGATAATTATTGCGGCGCCAGCCGGCCGGGGCACTTCGACGGCGTCGCCACCATCGTCTGCAAGTTACTGAATCTATGCAGTCCGGACCTGGCCTTTTTTGGCCTGAAAGACTATCAGCAATTTCTGGTCATTCAGAAAATGGTCAGGGATCTGGCCATGAATGTGCAAATTGCTGGTGTTGAAATTGTCAGGGAAGAGAATGGTCTGGCCATGAGTTCCCGCAATGGCTATTTGAGCCCCGAGCAACGCCAGCAAGCCGCTGCCATTCATCAGTGCCTGCAGGCAACTGCCGCTGAACTGCGCTCGGGTAACAGGAACTTCCAGGCACTGGAAGCCAGCGCTCGCACATTGCTTGAACAGGCTGGCCTGCAAGCGGATTACTACGCCATCTGCAATGCCAGTAATCTGCAGGCAGCCACGCCTGGCGATGACAGGCTGGTCATTCTGGCCGCCGCCTATCTTGGTCCCAGTCGTCTGATCGACAATCTGCGCCTGACTCTCTGACAGGCTGAATCGTTCGCAGCTGTCAGGCATAGCTCCGTTATTGAGAGGACCAGGCCTTTGAGGCATACTCAAAAGCCTGTTTTTCGGGCCGCTCTCCTTGCCCAATACAATGTCTATTAGTGTCCAGCAGGATCGAATCAATGTCTGACAACAAAATTTATCCAGTACCTGAAGCCGTCGCCAAACGCAGTCATCTCGACAAATCCCGTTACGAGGAGATGTACCGGCAATCGATTGAGTCCCCGGATGAATTTTGGGCTGAGCAGGCCGGTGCCATGTTGCACTGGCATGAGCCCTGGCAAAAAGTGAGAAGCGGCGACTTCGCAATGGCCGACGTCAAATGGTTTGAAGGGGCGAAGCTGAATGTCTCCTATAACTGCATCGACAGACATTTGGCCAGGCGTGGCGATCAAACCGCCATCATCTGGGAGGGGGACGAGCCCGATCAGGACAAGAAAATCTCTTATCGGGAGTTGCACGATCAGGTGTGTCGACTGGCCAATGCCTTGAAGGCCCGCGGGGTTAAAAAAGGCGACCGGGTCTGCATCTATATGCCTATGGTTCCCGAGGCCGCTTATGCCATGCTGGCCTGTACCCGCATCGGCGCAGTGCACTCCGTTGTCTTTGGCGGCTTCTCACCGGAGTCTATCAAAGACCGCATTCTCGATTGCGATTGCCAGACAGTTATCACCGCCGACGAGGGTGTCCGTGGTGGACGTCGCATCCCCCTGAAAGCCAATGTCGATGAGGCCCTGAAGGATTGCCCGGCGGTCCACTCGGTTTTCGTTGTCAAGCGGACCAAAGCCCAGACCGCCTGGCACGAGCAGCGGGATGTTTGTTACCACCAGGCTACCGAAGCCGCGGAAGCGGAATGCGAACCGGAACTGATGGACGCCGAGGACCCCCTGTTTATCCTCTACACCTCAGGCTCGACCGGCAAACCCAAGGGGGTACTGCACAGCACTGCCGGCTATCTGCTGGCAGCGGCCATGACCCATAAATACGTGTTCGATTATCATGACTCGGATGTTTACTGGTGTACTGCCGATGTAGGCTGGGTGACCGGCCATTCCTATATCATCTACGGACCACTGGCCAATGGCGCCATTACACTGATGTTCGAGGGGGTACCGACCTACCCCGACGCCTCTCGTTTCTGGCAGGTGATCGACAAGCACCAGGTGAATATTTTCTATACTGCCCCCACGGCAATCCGCGCCCTGATGGCGGCCGGTGACGATCCGGTCAAGGGTACATCCCGTACTTCACTGCGGCTTCTGGGTTCGGTGGGTGAACCAATCAACCCGGAAGCCTGGGAATGGTATTACCACGTGGTAGGCGAAGAGCGCTGCCCCATCGTCGATACCTGGTGGCAGACCGAAACCGGCGCCATCATGATCACACCATTACCCGGTGTGACTGACCTGAAACCCGGTTCGGCAAGCATGCCTTTTTTCGGGGTTGCACCGGCACTGCTGGACAAGGACGGCAATGAACTGGAAGGTGAAAGCGAGGGTAATCTGGTTATCTGCCAGAGCTGGCCAAGCCAGATTCGCACTGTGTTCGGCGATCATCAGCGCTGCCTACACACCTATTTTTCAGCCTACCCCGGTTACTATCTCACCGGCGACAGCGCCCGCCGCGACAAGGATGGATACTACTGGGTCACTGGCAGGGTCGATGATGTGATCAATGTATCAGGTCATCGCCTGGGGACAGCTGAAATTGAAAGTGCACTGGTGTTGCACGAAAAGGTCGCCGAAGCGGCAGTGGTGGGCTATCCCCATGACATCAAGGGACAGGGCATCTATGCCTATGTCACCCTCATGACCGGCATTGAGGAAAGTGAGGAACTGCGCACTGAGCTGATACAATTTGTCGGCCATGAAATCGGTGCCTTTGCCAAGCCTGAGATCCTGCAGTTTGCACCAGGGCTACCCAAGACCCGCTCCGGAAAAATCATGCGCAGAATTCTCCGCAAAATTGCCGCCAACGAATTGGAAAACCTGGGAGATACCACCACCCTGGCCGACCCTGCCGTGGTGGAACAATTGATTGAGAACCGTGCCAATCGTTAAGCGTCACGCAAGCGCAGCCAGAGGCCTTTGAATGTCTGAGTACCATGCCACTATCAACTGGGCCCGCAAGGGTGATGATTTTCTCGATAACAAGTATTCGCGAATTCATGACTGGCAGTTTGACGGCGGCCAGACAATTCGGGCCAGCGCCTCTGCGCATATAGTTCCGGAACCCTGGGCCGATGGCAATCTGATCGATCCCGAAGAGGCCTTTGTCGCTTCCATCGCCTCTTGCCACATGCTGTTTTTCCTGTCTCTGGCAGCCCACAGAGGTTGGCAGGTGGAGGAATATCAGGACCGTGCCAGTGGTTTGCTGGCCGATCGTGGCGACGGCAAACTCGCCATGACCGAGGTCCGTCTCCAACCCGCTGTTCGCTTCTCACCAGACACCCGCCCCGAGGCGCAGCAGATTGAAGCACTACACCATGCTGCCCACGAGCGCTGCTTTATTGCCAACTCGGTACAGACCAGAATCACTGTCGATTCCGGGCGCATTAAATAGGCCCCCTGCTCCAGACTCTGAACAATCAGTCGCGAGCACCACCAAGGATTACATGCAAAAGTTATCGCTAAAATTCAGTGCCAGTCTCAAGCGCTCAATCGTCTGGCGTGTGCTGCGTGGGCTGCTCGGACTGTTCCCGCTGACATTTCAGGGAGTCCTGACCCTGTTGGCAACAGCACTGGCCCTGAGCATATTCGGTTATGGCTCCATGGACCTGGTGGTATTTGCCCTGGCTATCTGTGCACTGGCAATTCTCGTGTTCAGCCTGTTTTGTGCAGTCCTGTCCGGAGTCATCATGCAGCGGCGTATCGCCCGGCTTATGACAGCCAATGAAGCAGCGGCCAAACCCATAAGCCTTGAGTGCGGATTTCCCAATGAATCCGGATTTCAACTGCCAGCCCTGAACTATCTACCCCTTATCCGGCTGGACTGGCGGGTCGTGTATCCAGACTGTATGGAAACCCGGATTCGCCTCAATGCCGATCAGGAAATGAGCGAAGAGCTCTTGCCGCGGCAGCGCTGTCTAACCGAGAAGGTTACCCGGCAGTTCACGGTCTCGGACGTGCTTGGTTTCTGCCGTTTTTCCTGGCGACAAAACCAGATCATCCAGTGCCTCGCCCTGCCCCAGACCAATACCATGAAGAGCATGCCCTTGCTGCGCTCCATGACATCGGAAGACGGCATTCCCAATCCAGCCGGGGCACCGGAAGGCGACCGCATGGAGATTCGTCGTTACGCACCCGGGGATTCCGTGCGAGACATCATGTGGAAGGCTTATGCCCGTAGTGGCCAGTTAAATGTGCGTTTGGCCGAAAAGAGTGTCTTTCACAGTCAGCGCACCATTGCCTATCTGGTCGCCGGTCCGGGCGATGAAGCGGCGGCTGCGGTAGCCCGAATTGCGCTGGAGCGAGGCGCCCTGGGTGAGGACTGGGCTTTCGGTGCCGATGGCAGCGAACAGGCCTGTGAGAACCTGCCGGATGCACTGCTGGCAATCGCCCGCTCCCGTGCCATCGACAGCGAACCGGCCTATGGACTCGACCGTTTCCTGCAACGCCATGCCGGCGGCGGCGTGCATTGCATCGTTTTCTGTTCTGCCCGGGAAGGGCCCTGGCGCCGGCAACTGCAGAACACATTTCAGGCCTTTCCCGGTCAATTCTCACTGGTAATGGCCACAGATGGCTTTGAAGAAGCAATCCAGACTCCGCTCTGGAAACGTATCCTGTTGAAATCACAAGAAAATTCCACAACAGGGATGAATGGCAGGACGAAAAAGGCGGATTTGCTTGGTTTATTGACCGAGATGGGCCAACTTGTAGAATCAACACAGGTTGTCGACCGCCACAGTGGCAGCAGTTTCGACCAACAACTCCGCAAACTATGACAGCGTGGATATGACTCTCTCTGCAAGCAGCGCCCAGCAACATTTACCGACCGGCATTCGGGCCGCCATTATGGCTGGCAGCTTCTGGTTACTGAGCCTGTCCCTGACGGTATTCAGCGGTTCCATCGCCGCGGTCGCCGGTTGCCTGTTCGCCTGCTTTTTTCTGGATCACTGGCTCAAGAGCAGCGCTGCCAGCCAACTGCGTCTTTCGACCCTGCTGCTGTTTGCTTTGGCAATCTGGTTGCTGGGGCTCGGCCTGGCTGGCTTGCTGGCCAATACCCGCTTCATTGCCGACCTGCTGTCACCCCGAACTGCCTTCGATGCCAGTGAGGCCAGTAAATGGTTTGCCCTGGCACTGGCTCTTACCGCTTTCCTGCGGGTTATGGCCCGTCGCAGCAGCTTCGGGGCGATTCTGGAAATCCTGTTCGTGGCGGCAGCCTTTGTCATCACCCTGTCAGCCCACCGCAATGGCATGATTCATCGCCCCTTCTTCCTTGGCGATTTCGCCATCAGCCGCGGCATTGATCCGGCGACCATCCTGATGGCTCTCGGTTGCGGCGCGGTACTGGCCTTGTCCGCCCTGTTGATGATGGAGAAGAATCACAGGCGCCTGCCTTATCATTTTGTTGTGCTGGGCCTGTTGTGTTTTTCCCTTGCCGCCTATGTGCGCCTGTTCGGGCTGCCAACGCCGCAGATCACCAATGACATGGGACTGACCGGCCAGGCACCTGCCGGGGCCAGCGGGGGCCAGGAAAATCCCTTCAGGGACGGCGAAAACAGTACTGATGACAAGGAAGCCCCGGTGGCAGTGGTAGTGTTTCGCGATGACTACGAACCCCTTAATGGGGCCTATTATTTTCGCGAATCCGCCTATTCACAGTTCAATGGCACCATGCTGGACTTCAGCAGTCGCGACGGCATGGATCGCGACCTGATCCGGAATTTCACCAATTCCCGGGCAGATGCCGAACTGCTGCCCGGCGCCACCGATCAACGCCGCCAGGTGCGGGCCACCATCGGCATGCTGGTTCCCCATCGCTCGCCATTCGGTCTGGCCTCACCCGTTGCCTATGAGGACAGGCCCAATCCCAATAATCTGCGTTTCAAGCGCACCTATGACAGTATTTCTCTGGCACCGGAATACGATTTCAATTACCTGCTTGGCCGCGAACTGGGTCATGAAGACTGGACAGAGGAAATCTGGCAGGAATACCTGACTCTGCCAGATGACCCGCGCTATCAAAACCTGGCGCAGGAATTGATTGCCAATCTGCGCCCGCAATATGCCGACGATCCCTTTGCCAAAGCCTGGGCAATCAAGTCCTACCTTGATGAAAACGGCATTTACAGCCTCAAGAATGAGCATGCCTATGAGACAGATCCCGCTGCTTCCTTTCTGTTTGGTGACCTGACCGGTTACTGCATGCATTTTGCGTTTGCTGCCACCTATATGTATCGCAGCATCGGCATACCCGCACGGGTCGGTATCGGCTATTCAGTCCCGGCTACCAACCGGGCCGGTGGTTCGTCATTGCTGATCCAGGCCATCCATGGCCACGCCTGGCCGGAAATCTATTTTCGTGATATCGGCTGGGTGATTGTGGACCCGGCGCCGCAACAGACCCTGGTGGATATGAGCACTGACCCCCAGAATGAACTGCAGCAGTTGCTGGGCGACATGTTGCGCGACGACGATGCCTTTCAGGAGTTCCTCGAGTCCCAGCAAAGCAGCTTTATCAATCTGGATGC
>JALEHB010000111.1 GCA_022763285.1 Pseudomonadales bacterium
CGTTACTGGCAGAGCCGCTTCCGGCAATTCGGTCTGAGCGAGGAAGAAGTGGATCAGCACTGCGCCGCCGTGGAAAAACAGTTGCTGGACTGCAGCCGGGATCAGACCCATGCCTGGATTTTCGATAACAGTCATCAGGACAGTGCCTGTGAACTGCCGCTGCTGAGTGTACGTGACAGTGTGCCGCGGCAGTTTGTGGTGGACCGCAGTTTTGTCGATGCCGAGGGCACTCGCTGGATCATCGATTACAAGACCGGCCTGCCCAGGGCGGAACAAAGCGAACAGGATTTTATCGCCACCCAGTTGCAGCGTTATGAGTCACAACTGGCACGCTATCGCCAGCTCTTCGCCGCCATGGAATCAAGGCCTGCCCGCTGCGCCCTGTACCTCACAGCCCTGAACAAACTGGCGCTCTATGACTGAGCGGCGAGCCTAACAGTCCTCGGGACTGGCGGCATAGAGACCATTGGCATTGCGCAGATAGCCGCGGTAATCCATACCAAATCCGAAGACATAATAGTCCGGTACTTCAAGGCCGATATAATCCGGCCGCTGCCCTGTCATTTTACGCTCATGCTGTTTGTCCACCAGCACCGCCGAGCGCACACTGGCAGCACCCTGCTGCCGGCAATAGTCGGCGATGCTCATCAGGGTGGCACCCTGATCGAATATGTCATCCACGATCAACACATGGCGCCCGGCCAGGGCAGTCCGCGGGCGAGCAATCCAGTGCAACTGATCACCGCTGAGCTTGTCGCCATAGCGACTGGCGTGGAGATAGTCCACTTCCAGCGGAAAGGCCAGACGTCGCGCCAGTTCGCTGGTGGTCACAAAGGCGCCTGTCATCACACATAAAAGCAGCGGATTGCTGTGTTCAAGGTCGGCAGTGACAGCTTTGGCCATACTATCAAGGGCCGAAGCAAGAGCCTCGGCATCATAGAGACAACTGGCCCGCTGCCACACCTGGCGGGCCTTGTCGGCAGTCATCTGCGGCGATGTTGCTGCGCTTTTCTGCTCAGACATCAGGCGGGTTCCGCCCCAGGCTCTTCCCGCAGTTTGTCCAAGCCGTCCAGAGTCATGGTGGGGAAGGCAAAATCGGCGCCGTGCCCGTGCACAATCTCGATGATCTTCAGCATCACGTCTTCCTTGATGCGATGGAACTCGATCCAGTTGGTGGTTTTGGTAAAGGTATAAATAAAGAAATTGAGAGAGCTGGCACCATACTCATTAAAATTGACGATCAGGGTTTGGCTGGTGTCGATCTCTTCATGCTTCTGCAACATGTCTTTGACGTCGCGAACAACCACCGCCATCTTGTCGGCATCGCCATAACGGATACCGATGGTCTCCTTGATGCGGCGATTACGCATACGTGAGGGGTTTTCCAGAGCCAGCTTGTTGAAGACCGAATTGGGAATATAAAGCGGGCGCTTGTCAAAGGTGCGCACCACTGTCAGGCGCCAGCCGATATGCTCCACCGTGCCCTCGATCTCCCGGTCTGGCGAGCGAATCCAGTCACCGATGGCAAAGGGTCGATCCAGATAGATCATCATGCCGCCGAAAAAATTCGACAACAGGTCCTGGGCAGCAAAACCCACGGCAATGCCACCGACACCGCCAAAGGCCAACAAGGCAGTGATCTCGATTCCCAGGGTTGGCAAGGCAATCAGTGCCGCAGAGATCACTACCGACAGACGCAGCAGCTTGGCCAGGGCATGCAGCGTGGTGGGATCCATGCGGTTGTCACTGGCGGACTCGGCATCCTGAATCTTCACCAGCAATCGTTTTTCCGCCTGGGAAATAAAACGCCAGAAGAACAGCATGATCAGCACAATGAAGGTGAGCTGACGTACCACCCCCAGATTCTGGTCGGAGAACAGCGCCACATCCACATAGCCTTCGCTGATGTCGATGGCCCAGAGCAGGCCCATGATCAGGATGAACCAGCTCAGTGGCGATCGGGCCGCCTCAAACAGGGCGTCATCCCAGGTGTTCTCGGTCTTCGCCAGCTGTTTTTCCATCACCGATAACAGACGCAGGGCCACGACCCGGACTATCAGGGTCAGGGTTACCACCAGAAACAGCTCGATCCCCCAGTTCAACTCGCCCAGATTGTCCAGGGCCAGCATATTGTTCAGCTCTTCCATTCGAAATCCTCATTCATCGAATACATCTCTGCCAGGGCCGTGCTGGCGCTTTGCCATTTCTCGCTGTTTTTCAGGTCGCTGATTTCCGCCGCCGGCATGGCGCGCAAACCGGGCAATCGTTTACTGCCCCGAATCTCCCGTGCCAGCAGCCAGTCATTGGCCTGACGGGCGCTGTCCGGGTCATTGCAGACCAGCACCATATCACAGCCAGCCTCCAGGGCCGCGGCCAGACGAGCCTCGATACCGCCCACGGCGGTGGCAGCCTCCATGGTCAGGTCATCACTGAAAATGACGCCATCGAATTCCAGCTCCTGGCGTAACTTGTCCTGCAACCAGACCTTGGAAAAACCGGCACAGTGAGCATCCACTTTCGGGTAGATAACATGGGCCGGCATAATACCGTCCAGCAGGTCACAGCAATCGGCGAACACCCGGTAGTCATGACCCAGAATTTCTGCCGGCTCACGCCGGTCCCGGGGCAATTCCACATGGGAGTCGGCTTCGACACTGCCATGGCCGGGATAATGCTTGCCGGTGGCACACATGCCGGCTTCATGCAGGCCATTGATATAGGCCTGCGCCAGGGCAGTTACATCTGCCGGGCTGGCAGCAAAGGCACGGTCGCCGATCACCCGGCTCTCGCTCCAGTACAGATCCAGCACCGGCGCAAAGCTGAGATCGATGCCGTACTGCAGCAATTCAGCCGCCATCAGCCAGGCCGCCTGATGGGCCAGTTCCAGCCCCCTTTGCGGATCCTGCTGGTACAACTGGCCAATATGGTAAAGCGGTGGTAACCGGGTAAAACCTTCGCGGAAGCGTTGCACGCGCCCGCCCTCCTGATCCACTGCCACCAGCAGGGACGGATTGGCTGCCCGGATCGCCGCCATCAGGTCGCTTAGCTGGCTCGGCGAGCGGTAGTTGCGAGTAAACAGGATCACGCCTCCCACCGCCGGGGAGCGCAGCAATTGTTGCTCGTCAGAATTTAATTCCGGCCCCTGCAGATCCAGCATCAGGGGGCCAGGTGTTGAATGTTCAATGTCCATGCTTGCAGGCCTTGTAGGAACGCGCCGAATTATCACAAATATCAAAAACCCCGGCAAAAAAGCTTCTGTTGCAGGTTCAGGCAGTTAGCTGCCGCTATTAATTTCCCGCCTGAGCTTGTTACATTTTCGCGCCAAAAAAGTCTTCCTTTTTACGCTGTATGGGTTCTATAGTAATCAGCAATTATTGCCAAAGCTGTAATAAAAATCCCTGGCAATAGCGCTAATCCGGTGTATTCCGGCAATTTATTCTCACAAGCAGCAAAGCAAGCCCGGGAGATTATAAAAAGCAGTCATCTTCTTTCGCGACGGAGGTCCGGCAATGAATACCCTCGCCCCCGAAGTATCCGCCTGGTACCAGGACGTGGTCAGCGGCAGCCTGTTTGAAGTGGTTGCCATCGATGAGGCCAGCGACACCATTGAAATCCAGATGCTCGATGGTGCAGTGGGAGAATATGACAGCGTCACCTGGCGACAGCTCTATCTGGCCCCTGCCGAAGCCCCCGAAGACTGGCGCAGCCCTTATGAACTCACGGTGGAAGACAGCCTCGATTCCGATTCGGTCCATATCCCTGAAAACCTGTCCGGCGCCCTCTCCGAGATCGAGCCGGATCTGATGGATTTTGGCGACGATTTTCACATCTATTGATCGCCTCCTGCCTTTAGTTAACAGCCTACCCCTTTGTATTTAAAGGATTAATACCCCTCGCCTAAAGTTTTCTTGTGCCCGCAGGATAACTGTATATAATTACAGTCATTCCGTTTTCGAGGCAGACCGATGATCAAACTGACACCGCGCCAGGAGCAGATCCTGGACTACATCAAGGAATATCTCGCCGAAACCGGCTTTCCGCCAACCCGCTCTGAGATCGCCAAGGAGATGGGCTTCAAGTCGCCCAATGCCGCCGAGGAACATCTGCGTGCCCTGGCCCGCAAGGGCGCCATCGAAATGATGCCCGGCACTTCCCGCGGTATTCGTCTGCCCATCAGCGAACAACTGGGTCTGCCCATTATTGGTCAGGTGGCCGCCGGCAGCCCGCTGCTGGCGGAAGAGTGTATCGATGATTACTGCGATATTCCGCCAGACATGTTCAGCCCCAGGGCCGACTACCTGCTCACCGTCAAGGGTACCAGTATGGTGGATGTGGGCATTTATGAGGATGACCTGCTGGCCGTGCACAAGACCGATCAGGCCCGCAATGGAGACATCATCGTCGCCCGCATCGATGAGGAAGTGACGGTGAAACGGCTGGAGACCGGACGCAGCAAATACCGCGTCAGTCTGATTGCCGAGAATCCGGATTTCGATCCCATTGAGGTGGATTTGCGGGATCGCAATTTTGCCATCGAAGGCATCAGCGTAGGTGTCATTCGCCGCAGCATCTAGGCCACGGTGCCTGTCCGGGATGAATCAGCGGATTGATTAATCCGCTGATTTTTTCGCAGCCGTTTATTTCTTGGCCCGGGACTTTTTGGCGGCCTTTTTCTTCGCTTTTTTCTTCGCCGCTTTCTTTTCCGGCTTGCTCACTTCCCATTTGCCATCGCGATAGAAGGCCTTCCAGCCAGTGGCTTTCTTGTCCACTTCTGACTGAACGTACTGCTCCTTGGTCTTGCGACTGTAGCGCACCAGAGTCTTGTTGCCCTCGTCGTCCTCGGTAGGTGCGGAAAACAGATAGCTGTACTTGGGATCGATCTCGTCCTTGTGAGGCAGCAACTCTTCTACCAGTGGTGCCCGGGTCTCCCGGTTCTTGGGAAATTTGCTGGCGGCCAGGAACATGCCGGAGGCACCGTCACGCAGCACGTAATGGTCTTCTACTGTCTCACATTCCAGTTCCGGCATTTGCACCGGATCCATCTTCGGTGGTGCCGCTTCACCATTGCGCAGCAGCTTGCGGGTGTTCTTGCAGTCTTCATTGCTGCAACCGAAGTACTTGCCGAAACGGCCCGTCTTCAATTGCATGTCGGCACCGCATTTATCACATTCGATAACCGGTCCGTCATAGCCGCGAATCTTGAATTCCCCATGTTCCACTTCGTAGCCGGGGCAGTCGGGGTTATTACCGCAGACATGAAGCTTGCGCTTCTCATCAATCAGATAGGCATCCATGGCGGTATTACAGATCTTGCAGCGATGTTTCTGGCGTAGCAGGATATTCTCCTGCTCTTCCGCCTCCTCCGCGGTGTCGGTGCGAATCGCTTCTTCACCCGGAGTCAGGTTGATGGTGGACTTGCAACGCTCTTTCGGTGGCAAGGCATAACCGGAACAACCAAGGAAGACACCGGTGGATGCGGTACGAATCTGCATCGGCCGGCCACACTTGGGGCATTCGATGTCAGTATCGGTGGGATTATTGGCCCGCATACCGCCATCATCGGCTTCTGCTTTGGCAAGCTGACTGGTGAAGCCTTCATAGAAATCGTTGAGCAGCTTCTTCCAGTCCTTGTCACCGGCGGCCACATCATCCAGGGAATCTTCCATCTTGGCAGTGAAGTCATAATCCATGAGATCACTAAAGCTTTCCTGCAGACGCTCCGCCACAATGTCGCCCATCTTCAGGGCATAGAAACGCTTGTTCTCAACCTTCACATAGCCGCGATCCTGAATCGTGGAGATAATCGAGGCATAGGTTGAAGGGCGCCCGATGTCACGTTTTTCAAGTTCCTTCACCAGGCTTGCCTCAGTGAAGCGTGCCGGTGGCTTGGTAAAATTCTGTTTCGGATCCAGCTTGTCCAGTTGCAGCTTGTCGCCCACTGCTACATCGGGCAGGACCACGTCTTCTTCCTTGCTGGGCATCACCTTCAGATAGCCATCGAACTGCATGATACGACCCTTGGTACGCATCTCGAACTTGTCAGCAGCCACAGTAATAGTACTGCTGAGATAGCGCGCAGGTGGCATCTGACAGGCCACAAAGTATTGCCAGATAAGCTGATACAGGCGTACGGCATCGTTTTCCATGCCCTGTAACTGATCGGCCTTGAGCCGGACATCGGAAGGACGGATGGCTTCGTGCGCCTCCTGGGCACCTTCCTTGGAGCTGTAAAACAGGGGCTTCTCCGGCAGATAATCCTTGCCAAAGTGTTTGCCAATATAGTCACGACACATGGCAATGGAGTCATTGCTCAGATGCGTGCTATCGGTACGCATATAGGTAATATGGCCGGCTTCGTAGAGGCGCTGGGCCATCAGCATGGTCTTCTTCACTCCAAAACCCAGGCGGGTGCTGGCAGCCTGCTGCAGCGTCGAGGTGATCAGGGGAGCCTTGGGTTTGGAAGACGTGGGCCGGTCATCGCGCTTGAGAATGTTGTAGTCGGCCTGCTTGAGAATGGCCAGCGCGGCATCGGTCTGCTCTTTACTGTTGGGACGAAAGTTTTCGCCGTCATCCCTGACAATCTGGCAGCGCAGCTTGTGAGCGTCACCGGTTTGCAGGTCAGCAAAGACTTCCCAGTATTCTTCCGGAATGAAGGCGCGAATCTCACGCTCCCGCTCCACTACCAGGCGAACCGCCACCGACTGCACGCGACCGGCGGACAGACCACGAGCCACCTTGGACCACAACAGCGGCGACACCATGAAGCCCACGACCCGGTCCAGGAAACGCCGGGCCTGCTGGGCTTCCACATAGCGCATATCCAGCTCGCCGGGCTCGGAGAAGGCCTCGGTAATGGCGCGCTTGGTGATTTCGTTGAACACCACCCGCTTGTAACGCTCGGGGTCACCGCCAATGGCTTCTTTCAGATGCCAGGCGATGGCCTCCCCTTCACGGTCAAGGTCAGTGGCCAGATAGATATTGTCGGCGTTGCTGGCGAGCTTCTTCAGCTCATTAACCACTTTTTCCTTGCCCGGCAGAATCTGGTAATTCGGTTTCCAGTCATTGTCCGGATCCACACCCATGCGGGCCACAAGTTGTTGCTTGGCCTTCTTCTTTTTATAGACGGCTTTTTCTTCCGGCGCCATCTTGCGGGTGGCGGCGGCAGCGGCTGCTCGGGCCTTGGGGTCCACTGGCTTGCCATTGCCACTGGTGGGCAGGTCACGAATATGTCCGACGCTGGATTTAACAACAAATTCCGGACCCAGGTACTTGTTAATAGTCTTGGCTTTGGCTGGTGACTCGACTATTACGAGAGATTTAGACATCAGTGACCGCTGTTTTCTCTGTTCAGGGATTGGTGACAGTGACGCTTTCGCGGCACAAAAGTGGCGACATATATAAGGGCTTGTTGCAGGCTGGTCAAGTTTTCAACCGAAAAAATGCTGCCCATGCCTCAGCCCGGCCCCGGTTTTTTCCTGCTGCTGACAGCCGCATTTCTGGCTAAGGGTCTGATTTGGCTATCTAAATCAAGCTCGAAGAGCCTGCCGCTGGCGCGCTAACGGGGTTCGGCGAAAATCAGACAAGCCAATTGCTGAGGAAAAGCCGGCAAGGAAACGCCCCGCAGCCATCTATCGACTGCGAGACCTGAATCTTTAAAAACGAAAAACGAGCATAATCGCGGCCCTGACAAGACCGCGGATCTGTACAGAAAACTAACAGGGCGACATGACCCCTTGTGCAGGGTTCCGGAAGTGAAGCGCAGCGAGCGGACTAGAGCTCTACCTCATGCAGCCAGCCAAATTCATCGGCTCGCTCACCGTTCTGGATGCCTGTCAGACGATCATAGAGCTCCTGCATCACCGGACCAACTGACTGACCATCACCATTGACCACATGCCAGTCATTGTCGAACCAGATCCTGCCCACCGGTGACAGCACTGCTGCGGTACCGCAGGCAGCCATTTCCCGAAATTCGGCAAATTCGCCACGCAGGTCCACCGGACGCTGCTCAGTCTTCATCTGCATTTGCCGGGCAGCAATATCCATCAGGGAGCGCCGGGTGATGCTGGGCAGAATGGCGCGGGAATCCGGCGTTACCAGGGTGTTGTTATCCATGGCGATAATGATATTGGCCGAACCCGCCTCGTCGATGTAACGCCCCTGGGCAGCATCGAGATAAAGCGCCTCATTGGCACCGAGCTCCTGGGCCTTGCGAGTGGCCATCAGGCCGCCGGCGTAATTGGCACCGACCTTGTAGCTGCCGGTACCACGGGGCGCGGCTCTGTCCATTTCCGATACTGCCAGACTGATCAGGGCCAGTCCCTGCTGCTGGTAATAGGGACCCACTGGCGACACAAAGACGCGAAATTCAAATTCCCGCGCCGGTTTCAGGCCCAGGTTTTCACCCACACCAATCAGCATGGGCCGGACATAGAGTGAGGCACCGGAACCATAGGGAGGAATCCAGGCATAGTTGGCGCGCACCGCCTCTTCAACGCCCCGCAGGAATAAGTCCTGGGGCACTTCCGGCATCAGCAGACGACCGGCAGCATCATTCATACGCTGGCTGTTCAATTCCGGGCGGAACAACAGGACACGGCCATCCTCGGCAGTCTGGGCCTTCATGCCTTCGAAACATTGCTGGGCATAATGCAGGGTCGGCGCGCCCTCGTGGACGCTGATCATCTCATCGCTGACCAGGGCACCCTCGCTCCACTGCCCGTCCCGATGTACGGCGCTGAAGCGATAGTCAGTCTTGTGATACTGAAAACCGAGCTCTGCCCAGTTAAGATTCTTTTTACTTACTTTAGCGTCCAAAACAATACCCTGCTGTTGTTGGCCTTGATGGTGTGACAGGCGGGCCTGAATGCCAGCCGGCCGACTATTATCATCTATCGCGGGGGGTTTGGAAAAGGGTTTGGCCAATCAAGCCGAAGCGCAGACAGTAAAGCGCTGAATACCGCCGGCATGGCCCGGGGCACTGGCCTGTCCCCGCCCATTGCATTAGACTGCCCCGCTCCATTGACCGGGCAAACTTCTGAACCAGCTTAACCATGCAATTGATCGATATTGGCGCCAATCTCACCCATGAATCCTTCCAGCATGACTACCCTGAGGTGCTGGCGGCAGCCCGGGAGGCCGGCCTGGCCCATATCATGCTCACCGGCACGGATCTGGCCAGCAGCCAGGCGGCTCGTGCCCTGGCCCTCGAGCAGCCGGACTTTCTCAGCAGCACCGTGGGCTTCCATCCCCATATTGCGGCGGACGTCACCGACCAGGACCTGAGCAGCGCGGCAGAATTGACCCTTGCCGACAAGGTAGTGGCAGTGGGTGAAACCGGTCTGGACTTCAATCGTAATTTCTCCCCCGCCGATGCCCAGCAGCGGGTGTTTGAGCAGCATCTGGAACTGGCCGCTGCCACCGGCAAACCCCTGTTTCTGCATCAACGGGATGCGCATCAGGCCTTCCTGCCCTTGCTGGCCAAATACCGTTCGCGAGTCAGCGGCGGCGTGGTGCACTGCTTCACCGATACCGAAACCGCGCTGAGAGACTATCTGGAACTCGATATGTATATCGGCATCACCGGCTGGGTTTGCGATGAGCGCCGGGGCAAGGACTTGCAGGAAATTGTCTCCCTGATTCCCGACAATCGCCTGCTGATCGAAACCGATGCCCCCTATCTATTGCCCCGCAGCCTGCGCCCCAAACCGAAGAGCCGGCGCAATGTTCCTGCCTATCTGCCAGAGGTATTGCAAACCCTGGCCCACTGCCGCAAGCAGGAGGTTGAGGAACTGGCCCTGAGAACCAGCGAGAATGCCCGCCGCCTGTTTGCCTTGCCCGGAGGCGCACAATAGCGCACTTCTTGCCAGGACACCGTGTCCCACAGATCCGGCAAGCGGCTGAATTGCCGACTAAAACTGCCAACACACGACTTAACCGGGACAAGAATTTTTGTTATATTTTCCCCATTCGCTGATCCCATAAGAGCATTACAGGGCGAACCTTGAACAAGCGGGCATTTCTTGAAGGCTTTTTGACTGCCAGTACCGTCGCCTTCGGCGGTCACTTCATGTGGCAGCGTCTCAACAAGCCACGATCATTGCTATTGCAAGGGGCCGATGCCGGCTCGCAGGCAAGCCATCAGGCGGCCGCCGTGGCCAGCACTGAAACTGTGCAACCCGCCCCGCCCCGGGCCGAAGCCGGCTTTGAATTTACCGCTGTCGATATCCAGGCCAGCCTGCCCAGCGAGGGTCTGCCCAAGCCCGCACCCGCCATCGAAATCACAAACAGTATCGATGTCAGCAAGCTCAATGACGAGCAGGTGGCCGCCTATTTGCGCAAGATCCGTAATTTCGACGCCATTTTCCCCAGCGATATCTATCTCGATCCGGCCTATGAAAGCCTGCTGCTGCGCACCGCCCAGCACCTGGCCCGGGTGGAATCCTATATGGGCCACGGCAACTTCAATCTGATGAGCTTCGATGAGATGCTGCAGGCAGGCCGTAATTTTCCCCGCATCGGCGCCTTTGACAGTGAGGAGTTGAATTTCCTCGAAGAGGTGTTTTTCGCCAACCCCACCCGCTACGGCTTCTTTGGCAAGAAAATCAGCCAGGAAATCACCGAAGCCATTCCCCGCCATGACGTAGCCAAGATTCCCAACTCCGGGCATTTTCTGCTCAAGGGTGAGTCGCTGAATCTGTACAACAAATTGCGCGATGATGTGGGCGCAGGACTGATACTGACTTCCGGCGTGCGCAGCATCGTCAAGCAGATGCACCTGTTTCTGGCCAAGACCATTGAGGCCAACGGCAATCTGTCCCGTGCCTCCCGCTCACTGGCCCCGCCGGGGCATTCCTACCATGGCATTGGCGATTTTGATATTGGCAAGATCGGCTTTGGCGAGCGCAATTTCACCGCCGATTTTTCCAGTACCGAGGAATACCAGCGCATCGCCCGCCTGGGCTATGTGGATATCCGCTACCCCACCGACAATCTATTCGGTGTGCGTTTCGAGCCCTGGCACATCAAAATAAGCTGAGCACATCCTCGGGCTCAAACGGCCAACCCACTTCCCGGTCCTGTCCCTGGCGGCGCACCACCGGAATCCGAATACCATACTGATCCACCAGCGCTTCATCGCTGGCAATATCCACCGGCTCCACACGGAAATCATGCATGCCCTGCAAATATTCCAGCATGGCTGCCGCCTGCTCACAAAGATGACAACCGGCGGTGGTGTACAAAATCAATACCAGTTCATCAGATTGATCAGAACTCATTGGCAACACTCCCTGTTTCCTTTGTTGCGTCTGTTTTGTCTGTCATAGCTGCATTGTTCCGTCGCTACTCACCCAGATGCGCAGTGGACTGTGCCAGGTTTAACAACTCACGCAGGGCCACCGAGAACATGGCGTAGTCCGGATTGGACTCGGCCTGCAACTGGCTGATCATTTTATCCAGACGCTGCACCTGGCCGGCATGATGTTCGGCCCAGGTGGCCACCTGGGTTTTTACCGCTCCCTTGCGCTCGGGCATGTTGACGATGTTGCAGGTCAGCGCCCGTTGCTGCCAGGCCAGGTCATCGAGATAGGTTTCCCGTGCCAGCGCCTGCCAGTAATTGTTCACCGGCAACTGATTGATGATGCGGCCCAGCCAGTTCAGCTGTAACTGCTCACCCACGGCATAATAGATCTCCACCACCTTGTTGAGGCTTTCACCGGTATTGCTGGCAATCTCCACAAAACTGGTAGCCGGAAAAAGGAAATCACATTTGCAGATGGATTTGGCCAGTGCCTCGGGCACCCCGTTGCTCTGCAGATGGGCCAGCTTGTCATTGAACATGGCCTGATAATCCGGCGGCAGCTTGCCGGGCAACATCAGCTTGCAACGGCGAATGCCTTCGCCGAAGTAGCGCAGCTCTTCCTCAAACTCCAGCTCACCGCGGCGGTTACGCAACAGCCAGCGGGTGGCACGCCGGGTAAGACGAATCAGGCGTGACATCATCTCCGTCTGGATATCGCTGTCCACCTGATAGTCCAGGGCTTCTACCTGCTCCCAGTAGTTTTCCACATTGAACATTTCCCGGGCGATCAGGGCCGCCTTCACCACCCTCCCCAGACTGGAGCCGGTGGAATCGATCATGCGGTACACAAAACTGGGTCCCAGCAGATTAACCAGGGTATTGGCCAGTTGCGTGGCAATAATCTCCCGCCGCAGAGGATGATTCTGGATGGCGGCGGAATAGGCCCGTCGCAATTTTTCCGGAAAGGCGGAGTACAGCAGCGGCTCCAGATAGGGATCATCAATATAGGACACCCTGGCCAGTTCCGCCTTCAGGTGCATCTTCATATAGGAAGTGAGCACCGCCAGTTCCGGACGTGTCAGGTATTCACCCATGGCGGCCCGTTCTTCCAGGGCCTCGTCTTCCGGCAGATATTCCAGCGCCCGATCAAGACCGGCATTGTCTTCCAGGTAGCGCATCAGATCGGCGAATTCCTTGTGCCGTTCTTCCACTTCACTGCGGGCAATACCAATGGTTTGCACCTGGCTGTAGTTGTTATCCAGCACCAGCTCGGCCACTTCGTCGGTCATGCTTTCCAGCAGGCGATTGCGGCGTTTCTCGCTGAGGCTGCCTTCATTGACCTGCTGATTGAGAAGGATCTTGATATTCACCTCATGATCCGAACAATCCACCCCGGCGGAGTTATCAATAAAGTCCGTCAGGGAAACGCCACCACGGCGACCAAACTCGATACGCGCCCGCTGGGTCAGGCCCAGATTGCCACCCTCGCCAATGACCCGGCAGCAGAGCTCATCCGCATCCACACGCAGGCTGTCGTTGGCCTTGTCACCCACATCGCTATGACTCTCCTGGGAGGATTTCACATAGGTGCCAATGCCGCCGTTCCAGATCAGCTCCACCGGAGACTTGAGCAGCGCATTGATAAGCTGATTCGGCGTCAGCTTGTCACGCTCGATGGCAAAGCGTTCCTTCATTTCCGGACTAATGGCAATGGATTTGGCCGAGCGATCAAATATTCCGCCACCCCGGGACAACAGACTCTCGTCATAGTCGCTCCAGCTACTGCCCTTCTTGCGAAACAGTCGCTGTCGCTCCCGATAGCTGCGCGCCGAATCCGGATCCGGGTCGATGAAGATATGGCGATGATTGAATGCGGCTACCAGGCAGATATGCCTGGACAGCAGCATACCGTTACCGAAAACATCACCCGCCATATCACCAATACCCACCACGGTGAAATCCTGTTCCTGGACATTGATATCCAGTTCCCGGAAATGACGCTGCACCGAAACCCAGGCGCCACGAGCGGTAATACCCATAGCCTTGTGGTCATAGCCATGGCTGCCGCCGGAAGCAAAACCATCACCCATCCAGAAGCGGTATTTTTCAGCAATGGAATTGGCAATGTCGGAGAAAGTCGCGGTGCCCTTGTCGGCCGCCACCACCAGATAAGTATCGTCTTCGTCACGGCGCACCACTGATTCCGGATGCTTGACCTTGCCCTCAACGATGTTGTCGGTGAGATCCAGCAGGCCGCTGATGAATGTCTTGTAACAGCGAACGCCTTTGGCCTGGATTTCATCCCGGTCATCGCCAGGCAGTTGGTCCTTGACGATGAAGCCACCCTTGGCGCCCACCGGCACAATGACCGAGTTCTTCACCTGCTGGGCCTTCACCAGGCCCAGTATTTCGGTACGATAGTCCTCACGCCGGTCTGACCAGCGCAGACCACCCCGGGCCACCTTGCCGCCGCGCAGATGCACGCCTTCCATCTGGCGGGAATAGACAAAAATCTCAAACCGCGGTTTCGGCAAGGGCATGGCCTCGATAGCTCCGGGATTGATCTTGAATGACAGATAGTCCTTGCGATTCCCCTCTTCATCGGTCTGGAAAAAATTGCAGCGCAGGGTGGCATCAATCAGTTCCAGAAAGGCACGCAGCACCCCATCCTCGGCCAGGTTCACCACTTCATCGATGGCATTGATAATAGTCGTGCGCAGGCGCTTGGCCTTCTGCCGTTCGCTGCGTTTGAGGGAGGGATCAAACAGTGCGTAGAAATAACTCACCAGATTGCGACAAACGGAATTATGCTGCACCAGGGTTTCAGCAATGAACTGGGGGCTGTAACCAAACTGGATCTGTTTCAGGTAAGCAGCATAGGCCCGCAGCAGGGAAACATCGCGCCAGTCCAGTTCGGCGGCAATGACCAGGCTGTTAAAACTGTCGTCATCAATCTGCCCCTGCCAGGCGGCCCGGAAGGCATCTTCGAACTGACCGGTAATATCCCGATTGAACTTGCCCTGACGATTTTTACGGAACATTGAAAAATCGTGCATCCAGATGGATTGTTCACCATCCCGGGACAGGCGAAAGGTTTTCTCGCTGACAATGTTCAGGCCCAGGTTTTCCAGAATGGGATCCACATCAGACAACATCAGTTGCTGACCATAACTGAAAATTTTGAAGCTCAGCTCGGCCTTGTTATCAGAGCGGCAAGGGAACAGTTTCAACACCAGATCATGTTGTTCCAGCACCTTGATGACACTGAGGGTGTCATGAAAAGCCGAGCGGGCGCCATAGGTGTCCTTGTAGGCACCGGGAAAACAGTCCACAAAACTCTCATAGATCTCTTCCGCCTCGGCATGGGAAAACTCTTTCGCCAGTTCTTCGCGATAGTCATCTTCCCAGGGCTTCACCAGGTCAATCAGACTTTGCTCCAGCTCGCCCAGATCGTATTTGACGTTCTGGATATCCGGTACCCGCAGCACAATATGCACACGGGCAAGAATAGATTCGGACAAATAGATGTTGTATTCCAGCTCAGTGGCGTTGAGTCGCTCCTTGAGAAAGTCCTGGATCTTGAAGCGCACCCGAGTGGTGTAGATATCTCTTGGCACATACACCAGGCAGGAGAAAAATTTACCGTAGGAGTCGCGCCGTACAAACAGCTTCGAGGTGCGGGTTTCCTGAATCTGGGTAATTTCCATGGCGGTGCTGAACAATTGCGCCGTGTTCATCTGAAACAGCTCATCGCGGGGAAAGACATTAATGACCTGCATCAGGTCTTTCATGCTGTGACCATTGGCAGCAAAACCCGAGCGGTCCAGCACGGCCCGCACCTTCTCCCGCACCAGGGGAATATCCAGCGCCGTGCGGTAATACACCGAAGAGGTATACAGGCCCTTGAAACGGTGTTCGACCGCCACCTCGCCATTTTCATCGAACTCCTTGAGCAGGATGTAGTCGTAATAGGCCGGGCGATGAATCTTGGATCGCTGCGAGGACTTGGCGAAACTGCAGATCTGGGGGTCGAGAATAATCTCGCGGGTGCCCTGGGGCAGGCTGTCGACGCTGGCAGTTTTTTTGATGTCCTTGTTATAGCGGGACACACCCAGCACCGAATCTTCCTGAAATTCCATCACCAGGCCCTTGCTGCGCTGGCGGATGCGGTAGCATTCATAACCCAGAAAGGTGAAGTGGTTATCCACGATCCAGTCGATGAATTCCACCGACTCATCCAGCACCGCCGAATCCACCGGCAACTGGTTCTGGCTGTTAAGCAGTGATGCCTTGATCTGTTCCACCTGCTTCAGCATGGGAACGTAGTCCCTGACCGCCGCCGACACCAGCTTCAGTGTCTCGCGAATCTCCTTTTCCAGTTCCTTGCGCTTTTCCTCATTCAGGGGAGCGCAGTGGATACAGCTCAGGGCCTCGCGCTTGTATCCGTTCTCATCGGCACCGGCCAGGGAGCGTAACTGGCGCCCGCTTTTGCCAGCGGTCTTGCTGCGCTCGACATTGAGCACTGCATTGTTCAAATGTCGAACACTGGCTCCCATGCGATTCAGGCATTGTCTGAGGGAGTCCACCACAAAGGGCATGTCATCCAGCAGAATGAAAATACTGGTGCCAGGTCGTCCGCTTTTCGAGCCGTCGGCCTCAAGCTCAAGAAATTCGATCTTCGGCCTGGAAGAAGAACGGGTCTGGATAAACTGCCAGGCTGAATTAATCACCTCGAACAGGCGGTCTTCTGAAGCACTGGCCAGGTCGGCATTGGCGGAGCTGGCGAAGAACTTGCGAGCGAACAATTTCATGCGTTCGGCTTTTTGCTCTCCAAAGGCCTCGTCTATCTTTTGATAAAGTGGCAACAAGAGAACATTACTGCTGTGATTCATGATTTTTGGTCACTCCGCGATTGATTCGGCTGAACTGGCCGGGTGTTACAAAATGTGATTTAGATTGACATTGTTTACGACACTAAGGGCACAAAACTGCTACTTGTCGCGCCTTCTTGCTCCTTATATAGCGCCGCCTAGACATCCATCGGAAAACGTTTACAATCCCCGATTCGTCATCAAGCGCCCCACAGATAGCAGAGAACGCTGGAATATGAGTCATCACGGAATAATAACAGAACTTAAAACCTGGTTATCGCATCAGATCATTGGTCAGGAGCGCTTGCTGGACCGTCTATTAATAGCCCTGCTGGCCGACGGCCACCTTCTGGTAGAAGGTGCCCCGGGTCTGGCAAAAACCAAGGCAATCAAAGACCTGTCCCGCGCCATTGAGGGTGATTTCCACCGTATCCAGTTTACCCCTGACTTGCTGCCCAGCGATATTACCGGTACTGAAGTGTTCCGACCGGAAGACGGCTCATTTCGTTTCCAGCAGGGTCCGATTTTTCACAATCTGGTACTGGCGGATGAAATTAACCGGGCACCGGCCAAGGTGCAATCGGCATTGCTGGAAGCCATGGCCGAACATCAGGTGAGTGTGGGCCGAGAGTCCTTCACCCTGCCGCCCCTGTTCCTGGTCATGGCAACCCAGAACCCCATCGAACAGGAAGGTACCTACCCCCTTCCCGAAGCCCAGCTCGACCGCTTTCTGATGCATGTCACCATCGACTACCCGGCCATTGATGCCGAACGCGACATTCTGCATCTGGTTCGGGATGAAGCCGCCAACAAGGTTGCCGAACCTCCCAAGCAGATTGCCCAGTCGGATCTGTTTGAGGCGCGCCAGGAAATTCTGGCCATGCACATGGCGCCGGAAGTGGAGGAATATGTCATTCAACTGATCATGGCCACCCGCAAGCCGGACAATTATGGTGATGATCTGGCCGCCTGGCTCGAATACGGCGCCAGTCCGCGCGGTACCATCTCTCTTGACCGCTGTGCCCGGGCCCATGCCTGGATTCAGGGTCGCGATTTCGTCAGCCCCGACGATGTCCAGGAAATCATGTTTGACGTCCTGCGCCACCGTATTCTGCTCAGCTTCGAAGCTGAAGCCAGCGGGGTGACTCCTGACCAGGTACTGGAGACCATTCGCGAACGCGTGCCTTCGGCCTGATCCCTGACGGCCGCCTCCGATGTCCGCCAAGCTGCAATCAGACCCGCATCAGGCCCGCTATCAGGCCCGTGGCGCGGTAGTCAGCCTGCAACAATTGCTGATTCAGCGCTATGCTGCCCGCAACATGGAGTATATGGCCCACCATCGCTCCATCGCCGGCATTTCCGGCCTGCATCTGTCGAAGATGCGCGGCCGGGGTATCGATTTCGAGGAGTTCAGACCCTATCAGGCCGGTGATGATATCCGCCTGATTGACTGGCGTGTCACTGCCCGAACAAGTAAACCCTTTACCAAGGTCTTTCGGGAAGAGCGGGAAAGGCCCGTCATTATCGCGGTCGACCAGACCCATAATATGTTTTTCGGCAGCCAGACGGCCTTCAAGTCGGTGATTGCTGCCCAGGCCGCCGCCCTGTTCTGCTGGCTGGCCATCGACAACGGTGACCGCGTGGGTGGCCTGGTGTTCAATGATGTGGAATCCAGCCTGGTGCGCCCCAAGCGCAGTCGCCGCTCGGCCCTGCATCTGCTGAATCAGGTCTATCAGTACAACCAGAACCTTCAGCACGTCAAAGATCCCGAGGCCCAGGTGCCCAAGGACCCGGATTTCAAACCCGGTCTGGCCCACGCCCTGGGGCAAATTCGCCGCATTACCAAACCCGGCAGTACCCTGTATGTGATTTCCGACTTCGTCACCATGGACAAAAAGGCGCTGCAGTACCTGAATCAGCTGGCCCGCCACAATAATGTGGTCTGTTGCTTTGTCTATGATGCCCTGGAGGAAACCCTGCCTGTGCCGGGGCTTTACAGCATTACCGATGGCAGCAGCAAAGGCGCCATCAACACCCATAATCCCCGCATCCGCAGTCGCTACCGGGATGAATTCCGGGAGCGGGTGGCCAGTATCGAGGCAGAACTCGATCGCCTGCAGATTCGACTGATCAAGATGCGTACCAATCAATTCGTGGTAGAACAGATTCGAGAATGGATAGCGAAGACCTATTAAGCCAGCTCGCTGATATTCATCTGCCTGAGCCCGTGTCCTTCTGGCCACCGGCACCGGGCTGGTGGGTGCTGGCCCTGTTGCTGCTGATCGCTGCCGTTCTGGCCTGGCGCAGTTATTCCCGTGCCCACGCCCGGGCCGAGGTGCGCCGCCGGGCCATCGCCGAACTGCAACGCTGCATGCAACGCTATGGCGATGCCGACGATTCCGATAGCGCCCGTCTGCGCTATGTCAACGAGGTCAATTCGGTGCTGCGCCGGGTCGCCCTGGTGCACTTTCCAGACTCCAATGCGGCCAGCCTCAGCGGCCGGGAATGGGTTGATTTTATTCAGAAAAACGGAGATTCTTCAGGACTCGACGACGAACTTGCCGAGGCCCTCAGCTTTGGCCGTTTCCAGACTCATTGCGACGTCAATGTCGATGCCCTGGACAAGCTGGGGCGTAGCTGGATCACGAGTCTCTATTCCAGAAATCCGGATATCGCTGGCGCTCAAGGCAAGGTGGCTAAGTAGATCTTATGCTTGAATTTACCTGGCTCTGGGTGGGCCTCATCTTTCCGCTACCCTGGTTAATCAACCGCCTGGTTCCCCGGGCGCCACGCCAGGATGCCGCCCTGTATGTGCCTTTTTTCTCCACCCTGTCGCGCCTGCAATCCGACAATGAAAGCATGGCCAGTGGCGATCTGCTGCGCAAGATTATGCTGATGCTGATCTGGCTGTTGCTGGTGCTGGCTGCCATGCGCCCACAGTGGCTGGGTGAACCGGTCCAGTTGCCCTCCACCGGCCGCGACCTGATGATGGCGGTGGATATTTCCGGTTCCATGGAAGCCCAGGACATGGTGGTGGGCAATCGCCAGGCCTCGCGTATTGATGTGGTAAAAGCGGTGGTGGGTGATTTTGTGGAGCGGCGCGAAGGCGATCGTCTGGGCCTGATCCTGTTTGCCGCCCATGCCTATATTCAGGCGCCCCTGACCTTTGACCGGGAAACCGTGGGCACCCTGCTGGAAGAGGCAGAAATCGGAATTATTGAGGAATCCGCCACCGCTATCGGTGACGCCATCGGCCTGTCGGTCATACATCTGCGCAATCGACCCGAGAACAGCCGCGTGCTGGTCCTTCTTACCGACGGGGTCAACAATGCCGGCAGCGTCTCGCCGGAACAGGCCGGTCAGCTGGCCCGCCAGGAAAATATCAAGGTTTATACCATCGGCATCGGTGCCGACCAGGTGGTGCAGCGCACTTTCTTTGGTGCCCGCGCCATCAATCCCTCGGCTGAGCTGGATGAGCAGGTGCTGACCCAGATTGCCGAATCTACCGGGGGCCGCTACTTCCGGGCCCGGGATGTGTCCGATCTGGTTGAAATCTATGAGGAACTGGATCGCCTGGAAACCATCGAGCAGGACGAACAGACCTATCGCCCTACCCGCGTGCTGTTTTACTGGCCCCTGAGCGCCGCCATCATCATCAGTTTCCTGCTGGCTCTGATTTCCATTCCCTGGCTGGCACTCACTGGCCGCGGTCGACTGGAACCTGAGGATGGCGAAGCGGAAAACGGGACAGATGGCAGTCTGGGTGCGGGAGGTAAAGCCTGATGGATTTCACCATGCCCACCAGCCTGCTTCAGGATTTCCATTTTCTGCGCCCGCTGTGGCTGCTGGCCTTGTTGCCGGCGCTGGTGTTTTTCATCGCCCTGTGGCGCATGAATTCCTCACTGAGTGCCTGGGACAGAGCCATCGACAAGGATTTGCTGCCCTATTTGCTGGAAACCAGCAAGAGTGCTGCCCAGCGCACCCCTTTATATTTGCTACTGGCGGCCTGGATACTGTCCACGGTGGCCCTGGCCGGCCCGGTCTGGGAAGAACTGCCACAGCCGGTGCAGCAACGGGAAGATGCCCTGGTTATCGTCATGGACCTGTCCCTGTCCATGTTTGCAGCCGACCACGAGCCCAGTCGCCTGGATCTGGCCAAACGCAAACTGCGGGACATCCTGGCTCTGCGCGATGAGGGCCAGACCGCCCTGATTGTCTATGCCGGTGATGCCCATACCGTGACGCCACTGACCGATGATGTGGTTACCATCGCCTCCCTGGTGCCCTCCCTCAGTCCCAATATCATGCCCCTGTTTGGCAGCAATCCGGTGCCTGCAATACAGATGGCCGTGGATCTGCTCGATGAAGTGGAAGCCGTGCGGGGCAAGATCCTGTTCATGACCGATGGCATTGCCGGTTTTCAGGAAGAGCAGCGCCTCACCGAGGTAATGGAAGACAGCGGCTATGAACTCCTGATCATGGGGATTGGTACCGAAACCGGGGCGCCCATCAGCACCAGTGATGGCGGTTTTCTGACCGACGATCGCGGCGGCGTGGTGGTACCCACCCTGAATCGCAATGTACTGCAGTCCCTGGCCAACCGTAGCGGTGGCCGCTATCACGACATTCAACTGGCGGACTCGGATCTGGCCTATCTGCTGCCGGACAATGAACTGCTGGATGATGAACAGATGTCTGAAGTGGAAGAAGAATTCGACATCTGGTACGAAGCCGGCCCCTTTTTGCTGCTGCTGGTTTTGCCCATTGTTGCCATGAGTTTCCGTCGCGGCTGGTTGTTTGCCTTCACGCTGGTTTTCGCCGGCGGCCTGCTGTTGCCCGCCGAACAGGCCCAGGCCCAGGGCTTTGCCTGGCGGGATCTGTGGCAGACTCCCAATCAGCAGGCAGCGGATGCTTTCGAGGAAGAACGCCACGACGAAGCAGCCCTGATGTTTGAGAATCCGGAATGGGCCGGTGCCGCCAGTTATCGGGCTGGCGACTATGAGACCGCCATCGCTTCTTTCGCCGCCTCGGATACCGCCGACGGACACTACAATCGCGGCAATGCCCTGGCCATGGCCGGTGCCTTCCAGGAAGCCCTGGCAGCCTATAACCGCACCCTGACCATGGAGCCCGACCATGCCGATGCCCTGCACAACAAGGAGATTGTTGAGCAGCTCATTCAGGAGCAGGAAAACGAGGAAGGCGAACAGCAGGACGGCGAGAGTCAGGAAAACCAGTCAGAACAAAACTCCGAGAATCAGTCCGAGCAGAGCGAAGAAAACAATCAGCAGCAGGACCAGGAGAGTCAGGAAGGCAACGAAGAACAGCAACAGCAGGAGCAGCAACAGCAGCAGCCTCCTGAAGACCAGGAAAACTCCGAATCCAATAGCGAGCAAAATACGCCCACCGACACCAGCAACGAAGAGTTTGAGGAACAACAATCTCTGGAGCAATGGCTGCGTCGTATCGAAGACGATCCCGGTGAGTTGCTGCGACGCAAGTTCCGTTACCAGTATCGGCAGCGACAACTCAATGGCACGGCCAATAATGGCGGAGGACAGATATGGTAAGCCTGCTCAGAAAGCTGATGATAGTGCCATTGCTTCTGCTTGCCGGACTGGCCACTGCCCAGCAGGTGGATATCGAGGTTGACCGCAATGAACTGGCCCGGGGCGAAACCCTGACCCTTACCATTCGCGTTTACGAACAACGCCAGGGCGTGCAGTTAGACCTGACCCCTCTCACTGATAATTTCGATGTACTCGGCACTCGCACTTCCAGCCAGATCCGCTCGGTTAATGGCAGTGTGGAATCCTGGACCGATTATGTCGTCACCCTCTTTCCGCTGACCGAGGGCGAACTGGAAATTCCCTCGCTAAATATCAACAGCGTGCAGACTGATCCTATTGCCATTAATGTGGTCAATCAGGGCCCCCGCTCCAATCAGGCCAGTGATGAGCTTTTTCTGGAGATCGAGGTCAACAAGGAATCGGTCTATGTGCAGGAGCAACTGCTGTTCACCGTGCGCCTGTTCTACACCATTAACGGTATTCGCAATCCCCAGTTCACCGAACCGGAAATGCCCGACACGGTGGTTGAGCTGATCGGCTCACCCAACCAGTACGAGGAATTGATCGACGGCGTACGCTACGGCGTCTATGAAAAACGCTATGTGATCTTCCCCCAGCGCAGTGGCCCACTGGAGATTCCCGATATTCTGTTCCGCGGTGAGGTGACCGATGGCTCCAGTAATTTCGTGTTCCGCAATCTCAATACCCGCCGCGTCACCGCCTTCATCGATGGCATCACCATTGACGTGAAGGAACGCCCGGCCTCGGCCCAGAGCGTCAACTGGTTACCCGCCAGCCGCGTCAGCCTGAGCGAAGACTGGAGTCGCAGCCTGGATGATTTGCAGATCGGTGATTCCGTGGTTCGCACCATCACCATGAGCGCCGAGGGTCTCGATGGCGCAGTCTTGCCACCCCTGACAGAAGAGAACATCGCCGGCATGAATACCTATCCCGATCCGCCGGAGATCGATCGCAGCTTTGTGGACGGCAGTATTGTCGGCACCCGCATCGAATCCACTACCCTGGTAGCTACCGCCGCCGGCGAGCTGGAAATCCCCCAGGTGACGGTGCCCTGGTGGAACGTGGACAGCGACCAGATGGAGTCATCCATCATCCCGGCCACCCGCATCAACATCGCCTCGGTTGCCGGTGAAGTTCCCTCGGAACAGGCCGTGGCCAGTACTGAAAACCTGGAAGATCTGCTTGCCCGAGCGCCGGTGGTGGACCAGGCCATGATCGATGCCCAGGCTGAGGCTGAGGTTATCCAGGTGGATGCGTCCTGGATGAATTACCTGATCGCCGCCGCCTTCGCCATTGTGCTGTTCAGTATTTACCGCCTGGCTATCGTGCCACGCAGCGAAGAAATCAGTGCCTGGTATACCGGCCTCAAGCGTTCGGTCACCGAACACTATGACCCTGCCAATAATGAAACCGTGGCCTATCGCAATCTGCAGGCCGCCTGCCGCAGTGGCGATGAGATCCGGATTCGCAACAGTCTCATTACCTGGTGCGGACACCTGATCAGGGACCGCAAGGTTCGCAGCATGGAAGACATCCTGCAGCAAGGGCAGATCACGGCCCTGCATGAACCGGCCAGTGCCCTGCAGGACAAGTTGTTCAACCAGCAGTCCAGCGTCCGTTTTTCAGCCAGTGAACTGCTGGATACCGTGAACGGTCTGCGCAAAACGAACAAACTTAGACAACGGCAACAAGCCCGGGACGACCGCTTCGATTTGCCGCCTCTCTACAAATCCTGATTCCCCATCATGAGCAGTAAACTGGTCTACAGCACCGGTGGTGACAATCAATGCCCGCGCTGTGGCAAGCGTCTGGACAAATGCCGCTGCGAACAGATTGACCATCGACAGCCAAAGGGCGACGGTATCGTTCGCATCGGCCGGGAAACCAAGGGGCGAGGCGGCAAGCAGGTCACCCTTATTCGCGGTATTGAACTGCCTGAAACAGAATTGAAGGCCCTGGCCAAAAAGCTCAAGGCCCGTTGCGGCAGTGGCGGCAGCGTCAAGCAGGGTGTGATCGAATTACAGGGGGACAAGCGCCAGGTAGCCCTGGAATTTCTTGAGGCCGAGAACTTTACGGTGAAACTGGCGGGCGGCTGAATGGGTGCCGCTTCTTCCGGTTCTGCTTTATCAACTCTTGCTTTTCAACCCTGGCTCTTCAAAACAGGCATGAGCCGAAAGCGCAACTGCCGCAACACCGACCTCAGACGCGATTGTAATTGTCGCTGCCGGGATGCTTGCAAGTCGGCATGGCGGTAATTCAGCTCCAGATAAAGCTCGGTAATCTCTTGCACCAATGGGGCCAGGTCCGGCCGCGCCTCACACACGCGCCTGCAATAATCATTGGGTGCCTCGCCCCGTTGTCGGCCCAGGCCAATTTTATCCAGCTCCCGCCCCAGTTGCAGATAAAGACGGTCCACCGGTGTGCGGCGGGTACGGGGTTCGGTCCAGATGATGGCCACTGCGATGCCCGCCACCATGATCACCGCCAAAGAAGCAAACAGCAGCACCACCTTCTCTTCTGTTACCTCACCCAACAGGCGCTCGAATAATTCGAACTGCACTTCTTCATCGTAATTCACCACACGCCGGTTCCATTCATACTCGATGGCATCGAGGCGCAGGCGCAGTGTGTTAATCCAGTCCATGGCACCGAGCCTGGAACGGGAAAACAGGGATTGCTCAAGAAAGGCCGGATCATCCGCCAGAGCCGCCTCCACGCCCTGCTCGATACGCTCCGGGGATACCGCGGCCGTGGGATCAAAGCGAACCCAGCCGCGTCCTTCCAGCCAGACTTCATTCCAGGCATGGGCGTTATACTGGTAGACCATCATGTAATCTTCATAACGGTTGTACTCTGCTCCCTGATAGCCCACGACCACCCGCGCCGGAATCCCTGCTGCCCGCATCAGGAAGGCAAAGCTGCTGGCATAGTGCTCACAGAAACCCGCCATGGTATTGAAGAGAAAATCATCCACCCGGTTGTCCCCCAGCAAGGGTGGATTGAGGGTGTAGAAATATTCATTCTGCTGAAAACGGGCCAGCACGGCATAGATATAATCCAGATCGCTATCGGTGTCAGCGCGCAAGCGCTGGGCCAAAGCCCGACTCTGGCTGTTACCACCGGTTGGCAGTTCGAGACTGCGGCGCCGGACGCTGTCCAGCAACAATAAATCGGTCCTGCTGCCCCGATAACTGCGCAGATCGTAGCTCATGCGCTTGGTGATCAGACCATTGTTGAAAATTTCAAAATTGCGACTCTGGAACAGTTCCCGGTTCATGGGGTCGGCCAGATGCAGGCCATAGAGCCAGGGTTGCTGGGTTGGTTCCATGATGACGTTGTAGTCGATCACATCATCGGACAGGCGTACCCGGTCCTCCCAACTCCACTGAAAATCATTCAGACTGGCGGCCTGGGCATAGGATGAACCTCGTCGGGTACGGCGCCAGGTCACCCCGTCAAAATCATCCAGCACCAGCCCTCGCCAGTACAGGTTCTCATGCAAAGGTGGCGGCGAATTTTCGAATTGAACCCGAAAAGCCAGTTCACTGGAGCGGCCAAGCTGGGCGATATCACCGGGTGACATTTCATCAGTCACCCCGGTGCCGGCCCCATTGTTTTGCACTGGCACCGCCCACAGGGGTGCGATACGGGGAAACACCAGAAACAGAACCACTGCCAGGGGCAGCGCCTGCAGGCCCATCTTCAGGGACAGACTGAAAGTGCCCGAGTGATTATCCAGCAAGGTGGAGCGATTGAGTGCCACCATGGCGGTGGTGGTGACCAGCACCGATAACGCGATATAGGCGCTGGAAACAGCGGACTGGGAATACAGGAAGGCCACCATCAGCATCACGAAACACAGGCTGATCACCACATAGATGTCGCGCTTGTGACGCATCTCGATAAGCTTGAATACAAAGCCCAGGGTCAGCAGGCTGGCGGCACTGTCCAGGCCAATGCCCAGATTACGCATCTGGCTCACTGACACCAGCAGGGTAAAGATAACAATGGCGATACGCAGACTGCGCCCTGGATATCCCAGCCTGCCTGCGTAAATCAGCCAACGCCAGACAATACAGGCCACCGCAATGGCGCTGATCCACAGCGGCATACGCAGAGCCTGGGGTGCCACCACCAGCATCACCGCCAGCAAGACCCAGCTCAGGGCGGAACGGGGAATCTGATAATCAATTTCACTGCGCATCATTCAATCCCGTACAAGGCCAGACAACGCAGCAATTTGTCCCGGTGTGCCGCGCCGCTGTCGGGTGGAATCTCCAGGCCAGGCATCTTCAATCCGAAACTCTGCTTTTCACGGCTCAGCTTCAACACCCCATAGCAAAGACGGGACAAGCGCTCCTCCACCGAGAATCCGTAAAACATATCCCAGTCCAGCCACACGCGGCTATCGACATAATCCACAAACTGCTTCAGTTGCATGCCCTGACCCCGGGCCACGTTCTTCCAGGCTACCTGGCGCAGAGGGTCACCCGGTACATAATCCCGGAAACCATAAAAATCCTCACTGCCTTCCTGCATCAGAGCCGACTCTTCGCCACCGCCTCCTCCGCTGTCAAACTGCTCCATGGAAAAGGCTACCGGCCTGGGATAGACAATACAGTTCAGATTCAGATTTATCAGCGACCAGGCCCGGCAGATTCCGAGGGGAAAATAAGTGGTGATGCGCAGAATTGGGGCCTGGCAGCGACCGCGCTTGTTGCAACGATAAAAGACCTGCACACGATCGCGATCCACTGTCACCAGATCGGCATGACTGGGGCTGTGCTCCGCAAAGGCGAGCTCGACCGCTTCATGGGATTTTTTATTGCCCCGGGATAGCTCGATAGTGAAGCTGGCTTCTTCACCGCAGAACACCGGCGCGGTGGGTAGACTCTTCAGATTCAGGCCATTGAGATTATTGTAGGCATAAAGAATGGAGAGGATGAACAGACTGATCATCATGAAGGCCAGACCGAAAGCCAGGCTGACGGCATAGTTGATCGCCGCAATGAAAACCAGTCCCGCCGCCAGTAAAAACATCAGGCCATTGCCGGTGGGCAACACATAGATAATACGGCGATTGAGGGTAATGCTGTCAGTGAGCGGCACACGGCTGGCCACCCACTTTGCGTAGCGTTTGCGAAAAGCCTGTCTGAAGCTGTCTTGCATTGCCCTGCTCCCGAACCGGGACACCGGCTTATTCGAGAATATCGACTTCGCTTAGCATGCGCTGCACCAGGGAGGCGCCGGTATGGCCATCCTCATCGCTTACCGCGCGCAGGCGATGCTCCACCACTGCCGGCAGGATGGTCTGCACATCTTCAGGAATCACATGATTGCGACCGCACATCAGGGCCCAGGTCTTAGCGGCGCGCATCAGCGCCAGACTGCCGCGGGGAGAAAGGCCAAAATGAAACTCATCCTTGCCGCGGGTAAAGGCAATCAGCCTTTGCACATAGTCCAGCAACGAACCACTGGCGGTGATGGTGGCGGACTGACGCCGAAATTCAGTGACGTCTTCAACCTGAAGACACTGTTTGACGTTTTCCACCTTGTCCCATTCCGTATCCATTTCCAGCAATTCCCGCTCGGCCCGCTGATCCGGATAGCCGAGCCGCAGACGCATCAGAAAGCGGTCCAGTTGTGACTCCGGCAAGGGATAGGTACCGGCCAGATTGACCGGGTTCTGGGTGGCAATCACGAAAAACGGCTCCGGCAGTTTACGGGTCTCCCCTTCTACCGTGACCTGACGTTCTTCCATGGCCTCCAGCAGGGCGCTCTGGGTTTTCGGTGTGCTGCGGTTGATCTCATCGGCCAGCACCACCTGATTGAAAATGGGGCCGGGATGAAAACTGAACTGACTGGTATTCTGGTCAAAAATGGAGATGCCCAGAATATCCGCCGGCAACAGGTCACTGGTAAACTGCACCCGGTTGTAATCCAGACCCAGGGCACGTGCCAGGGCATAGGACAGCGTGGTCTTGCCCATGCCGGGCAAGTCTTCCACCAGCAAATGCCCCCCGGAAAACAGACAGCAAAGTGCCAGACGAATCTGGTGCTCCTTGCCCAGCAAGGCCTGACTGATTTCTGTCACGGCGGCTTGCACCTGCTCGGAGTATTTATTCTCCACCAGTTCTGAACGGGTATCGGATTGCTTGTCGAGATTCAGGGAAAACATCGCCGGAAACGAGACTCCTTGCTTCAGCTATCGCCTGACAGATCGGCCACCAGATTCTGCTGCTTGGTGGTGCCTTCATGGCCTTTCTTGGATTTCTTGGCGGCATCGTTGCGGGCAGCTTCCAGGCGGCGAAGATACATTTCATCCACATCGCCGGTAATATACTGACCGTTAAAAACCGCCGATTCAAAATCGCGGATTTGCGGATTACCTTCGGAACAGGCTGCCACCAGGTCTTCCAGATCCTGATACAGCAACCAGTCGGCACCGATCAGCTCTTCCACTTCTTCATCGCTGCGCCCGCCAGCAATCAACTCCGAGGCGGCTGGCATATCGATACCGTAGACATTGGGATAACGCACCGCGGGTGCAGCCGAGGCAAAATAGACCTTGTTGGCACCGGCGTCCCGGGCCATCTGGATGATCTGTTTGCAGGTGGTGCCGCGGACAATGGAATCATCCACCAGCAGCACGTTCTTGTCCTTGAATTCCAACTCGATGGCATTCAGCTTTTGCCGCACCGACTTTCGACGCTGGCTCTGGCCCGGCATGATAAAGGTCCGGCCAATATAACGATTCTTGACGAAGCCTTCCCGGAATTTGACCCCCAGGGCATTGGCCATTTCCAGGGCCGAGGTGCGGCTGGTATCGGGAATGGGAATGACTACATCAATATCATGATCGGGTCGCTCCCGCAGCAACTTGGCCGCCAGCTTCTCCCCCATTCGCATCCGCGCCTTGTAGACAGAAATTTCGTCCATGAGAGAGTCTGGCCGGGCGAAATAAACATGTTCGAAAATGCAGGGGGCGTGGACACCGGGCTCACAACAGATCTTGGTATGCAGATTGCCATTAATATCGATATAGACAGCCTCTCCTGGCGCCACGTCTCTTTCTATTTCAAATCCCTGGGCATTCAGTGCCACACTCTCTGAGGCAATCATATATTCCTTGCCTGCCTCGGTCTCACGGCTGCCAAACACCAGGGGTCGAATCCCGTTGCGATCCCGGAAGCCAACAATCCCGTAGCCGGTAATCATCACCACCACTGCATAACCACCCCGACAGCGGCCATGCAGACCGCTCACGGCGGTAAAAATATCTTCAGCCTGGGGCTGAATCTTGCCCAGCCGCTGCAACTCATGGGCGAACACATTGAGCATCACTTCCGAGTCTGAATCGGTATTCATATGCCGCAAATCCTCATTGAAGAGATCGCGGCTCAGCTCGGCAGCATTGGTGAGGTTGCCGTTATGGGCCAGGGACAGACCGTAGGGTGAATTGACATAGAATGGCTGGGCCAGCGCCGGACTGGAAGAACCCGCCGTGGGATAGCGCACATGGCCGATTCCCATATTGCCGGTGAGGCGGCGCATATGGCGGGTGCGAAACACATCCTTGACCAGGCCATTGTCTTTGCGCAGATTCAGCTTGCCGTTATCGCAGGTCATGATGCCGGCGGCATCCTGGCCCCGGTGCTGCAAAACTGTCAGGGTGTCATACAGGCTGAGGCCTACATCCTGACCTGGTTGCGCGACGATTCCGACCAATCCACACATAGTTTGCTCCGCTGGGCTAATTAAGCAATTCAGACACTGGGGTTCACACCGGCCAGGTCTTCGATAAACAGTCGTGACCAGTCAATCAGCGACATCCCGTAGGGGATCAGGGCTGATTCCTGCCACAGGGGACTCTCCGAGACGAACACACTGGTGATAAACAGGATAACCAGCACGATAATCACACCCCTGGCGATCCCGAACACGCCACCGGCGAGTCTGTCGACGAGTTTCAATCCGGTCACCGTCAGCAGTTTCGCCATCAGGTGATTGATCAGGGTGCCGGTCATCATGACCAGCACAAAAATAATGGCAAAGGCGGTGACGTAGCGCGCCCCGCTGCTTTCAATCATGCCCGCCAGTGAATTGGACAGAGGCTCACTGTATACCCGGGCCACCAGTAAAGCTGCGATCCAGGTCAACAATGACAGCACTTCCTTGATCAGGCCGCGCCATAATCCGAACAGGCAGGATATCAACGTAACACTGATAATGGCGGCGTCAACAGCATTCATAAGTCAGATTCCGTTGCCTGTGCCGTCAAAGTGATTCGATCTCGTAGCGCACGATCATGCCATTGAGCTGAAAGCGATCCTGCAATTCCTGCTGGAACTGCTCGACCCGGCCGCGCTCCAGCCAGGGGCCGACAAAAACCGCCGTCATGGTGCTTTCATTGGCAGTGATAAGCCGGCTATAGGCCTTGTACTCGGCCTCCAGCAGGCGATTCAGCAGATTTTCGGCATTGGCCGCATTGGCAAAGGTTCCAAGCCGCACCGACCAGCCCTGGGGCAGACCGTTCTCATCCAGTGATGGCACTTCCCGCTGAAACGTCGACTCGGACTCCACTACGGCCACTTCTCCAGCTTCCTGCAGGCTTTCTTCAAGCGTTTCCTCCGCAGCCTGCTCAGCCTCGGCCTCCGGGCTACTGTCGCTCTCACCCAGAAGCGCTGTTTCCTCAATCTGAATCTGCGGCCGTGAGGGCTGCGGCTCAGGCAGAATGGGCACCTCAGGGGCTGGCGGGATACGGCTGGTGACCGAGGGCTGATAGCTGCCCTGGCCGTCGAAAATAATCGGCAGAAAAATAAGCCCCAGTGCCAGCAGTACGATGGTGCCGACAATGCGCTGTTTGGTAGCCTGCTTCAAACTGGCTGTTTCCTGTTGTGAATGCGCCGCAGCCTGCGCGGCTTCGCTATGACTTGGATCCGGGTCAGTGACACCTGTGCCTTGCTCCCGGCAGCAAGCTGCCGTGAATAAACCATTTAATCCTGCTTGCCAGACTCGCGGCTGTTCTGGCGCAGAGCTGCCACTGTATAGAAAGAGCCCGTCACCAGCACCGTATCGTCACTGTCCGTGGCCTCCAGAGCGGCATCCAGGGCCTTTGCGGCGCTGTCAAAGGCCTGCACCGGCCGATCCAGCACCGCAGTGACCCGCTGTGACGCCTCACTTGCAGGCATACAGCGGGGCTCATCGACCTGCGCAATATACCAGATGTCCACCTCTGATTGTAATGAACTGGCAATGCCTTCTATATCTTTATCTGCCATCACTGCCAGTACCACAGCGATCTGGCCGCGAATTCTGCCGGATTCCCGCAGGCCCCGTAATTGCTGGGCCAGATGCCCTGCCGCGGCAGGATTATGGGCCACATCAAACAGCAAGGTCCGGTCTCCATCCCGGGACTGACGCCATTCACAGCGGCCGGGGACCGTCAGACTGCCCAGGGCCTCGGGTAATGGCGGTAATTCCATACCCAGGCACAACAGCGCCTGCAAGGAGGCAGCGATACTGGCCGGGTGCAGATTCAGGGCTGGCAGAGGCCGCTCAAGCCCCCGGCCCTGGCTATCCACGCCGCGAAACCGCCAAGACCGGGCTGCCTCTGCACTGACACAGGAAAATTCGCGATTAATCAGGTACAAAGGCGCCTGTAGCTGCTCTGCCAGCGCCGGAATAGCCGCCGGCACCTCACTATCGGCGCAGACTACCGGCTTGCCGGGGCGCATGATACCGGCCTTTTCCCCTGCTATCTGTTCCCGGGTCGAGCCCAGCCAGTCCATGTGGTCGAGACTGATACTGGTGATTACCGCCACATCGGCATCGATGATATTGACCGCATCCAGGCGACCGCCCAGGCCCACTTCCAGTATGGCCAGGTCCAGTTCAGCGTCACGAAAGAGACTGAGCGCGGCCAGAGTGGCAAACTCGAAATAGCTCAGCAGGGTCTCTCCCCGGGCCGCATCAATTGCCGCGAGGGCCGCAATAAGGCGCTCATCGGCGACTTCTTCCCCCTGCAGGCGAATGCGCTCATTGAATCTGTGAATATGGGGGGAGGTATAGCTGCCATGGCGCAGTTTTGACGCCGCAGCCAGTCGCTCAAGACTGGCCACACAACTGCCTTTGCCATTGCTGCCAGCCACGGTAATAACCTGCCTGGCTATGGGGCCCGCGCCCATTGCAGCCCAGACTTTGCCTACCCTCTCCAGCCCCAACTCAATGCTTCGGGGATTGACGAGAGCAATGTAGTCAAGCCAGGCATCGAGGTCCGCACCGGGTCCGGGCGCGGCACTCATCAGCTTGCGTTGCGCCTTTGCCAGGTGAGTTTGGTCAGCAGCGAGGCGATGCGATCGCGCATATCACGGCGATGCACAATCATGTCGATGGCACCATGTTCCAGCAGGAATTCGCTGCGCTGAAACCCTTCCGGCAGCTTCACCCGCACGGTCTGGCGAATCACGTCAGGTCCGGTGAAACCCACCAGAGCATTGGGCTCGGCAATATTGATATCACCCAGCATGGCCAGACTGGCGGAAACACCGCCATAGACCGGGTCCACCAGTACCGAAATAAAAGGCAAGCCGTTCTGCCGCAGTCGCTCCAGCGCGGCGGAGGTCTTCGCCATCTGCATCAGAGAGATCAACGCCTCCTGCATGCGGGCACCACCACTGGTGGAAAAGCACACCAGGGGCAGGCCCTGGCCGATACAGGTTTTTACCGCCTGCACAAATTTCTCGCCCACAACGGCACCCATGGAACCGCCAATGAAACCGAATTCAAAGGCTGCAACCACCACCGGCACCTCATTGACAGTGCCCTTGATGACAATCAGGGCATCTTTCTCGCCGGTTGCCTTCTGGGCTGCACTGAGCCGGTCCTTGTAACGTTTCAGGTCCTTGAACTTGAGCAGATCCACCGGCTCCATGTCATCACAGAGCTCTTCCTGCCCTTCGCTATCCAGAAACAGCTCCAGGCGCCGACGCGCCGAAATACGCAAATGGTGATCGCATTTGGGGCAGACGTCATGATTTTCGGCCAGAGATTTCTGGTACAGCATGGCGTCACAGCGCGGACACTTCTTCCACACGCCCTGTGGTACAGAGCTCCGTTTACTTTCCCCACTCGATGTGGAAATGGAGGGTAGGATCTTGTCTATCCAGCTCAAATCTAAATCCCTTACTAATCAATAGGATGTGCTTATTCTAGGGTATCAAGGGCCTGTCTTGCCAGTGCTATCAGCGAACAGATGTCCTCAACTTGCGCGGCCTCCGGCACAGCGTCTGCCGACAGCCCGGCAATGCGCTCCACCAGGGCGCTGCCGATAATCACCCCATCGGAAATAGCGCCCATGGCCCGGGCGCTGTCGGCATCCTTGATGCCAAAGCCGATGACAATGGGCAGGTCAGTCATGCTGCGCAGGGCCTGAATACGCTCGGCAATAAGGTCGCTGTCGCTCAGAGCCGCTCCGGTGACCCCCTTCAGAGACACGTAATACAGATAACCACTGCAGTGCTCGACAATGGATTGGGCTCGCTTGTCGGTGGTGGTGGGTGCCACCAGGTAAATGGTTTCCAGACCAGCCGCTCGCAGGGCCTGGTGCAGACCGGCGGATTCTGCTGGCGGCATATCCACCACCAGCACGCCATCGACCCCCACTTGCCTGGCCTTGTCGCTGAATGCCTCGTAACCCATGATCTCGATGGGATTCAGATAGCCCATCAGGACCACTGCGGTATCACTGTTATCGGCGCGAAAGCGGGCCACCAGTTCCAGACTGTCAGTCAATGTGGTTTTGGACTTCAGGGCCCGTTCCACACCGCGCTGAATCACCGGCCCGTCAGAGGCCGGGTCACTGAAGGGAATGCCCAGTTCAATGACATCGGCACCGGCTGCAGCCAGACCATGCATCAGGGCCAGGCTGGCCTCGACATTGGGATCCCCTGCCACCAGGTAGGGAATCAGTAACTTGCGCTTTTGCTGTGCCGCGGATGCGGCGATTTCCTGCAAGCGACCCATGGCTTGTGCCTCCCTGCTAGAGCTTGATGCCTTCCAGGCGTGCTACGGTTTCGATGTCCTTGTCGCCGCGCCCGGACAGGTTGATAACAATGGACTGGTCCGGCTTCATGTCGGCCGCCAGCTTCATGGCATAAGCCACGGCATGACTGGACTCCAGCGCCGGAATAATGCCCTCGAGTCGGGTGAGCTGATGAAAGGCCTGCATCGCCTCGCTATCGGTCGCCGCCACATAATTCACGCGCTTGAGGTCCTTCAACCAGGCATGCTCCGGACCCACGCCAGGATAATCCAGACCCGCCGACACCGAGTGGGTTTCCAGAATCTGGCCAGCCTCATCGCTCATCAGATAGGTGCGATTGCCGTGCAAGACGCCCGGCTTGCCGGCACTGAGGGGTGCGGCATGCTCACCGGTTTCAAGGCCATTGCCTCCGGCTTCCACACCATACATGGCTACTTCACTGTCTGACAGAAAGGGATGAAACAGGCCAATGGCATTGGAGCCGCCACCGACACAAGCCACCAGGGCATCCGGCAGGCGACCGATCTGTGCCAGGGACTGCTCCCTGGCCTCACGACCAATCACGCACTGAAAATCCCGCACCAATTGCGGATAGGGATGGGGTCCGGCCACGGTACCGATGATGTAATAGGTATTGTCGACATTGGTGGCCCAATCGCGCAGGGCCTCATTCATGGCATCCTTCAGGGTGCGCGAGCCCGAATCCACGGCGATGACATTGGCCCCCAACAGCTTCATGCGGTAAACATTGGGTGCCTGTCGCTCTACATCTTCGGCCCCCATATAGACATGACATTCCAGGCCCAGGCGCGCCGCGACTGTGGCACTGGCCACGCCATGCTGACCGGCACCGGTTTCGGCGATGATGCGTTTTTTGCCCATGCGCTTGGCCAGCAATGCCTGACCGATGGTGTTATTCACCTTGTGGGCGCCGGTGTGATTGAGGTCCTCGCGTTTGAGCCAGATCTGCGCGCCCTTGCTGGCAGCAGTCAGACGTTCGGCGAAATACAAAGGTGACGGACGCCCCACATAATGTTTGAGTTCATAGTTGAACTCATCCCAGAAGGCCTTGTCAGCGGACAATTCCTTATAAACCTCGGCCAGTTCTTCTACTGCATCGATCAGGGTTTCACCGACAAAAATGCCGCCATAGGGACCAAAATGCCCACTGGCATCGGGACCATCAAAACCCTTGTTTTCAGTCACTGCTTCCGCCATTTCTAGCTCCTTCAATAAACTGTCTCAGTTTATCTGCATTCTTGATACCCGGCGCAGACTCAACGCCGGAACTGACATCAAGCCCGAAGGGCCTGACCTGCTCGACGGCCTGCTGCACATTATCGACATTGAGGCCGCCCGCCAGTACTACGTCATGCTGGCTGGCATCGACCAGTTGCCGAGCCAGATTCCAGTCAAATGTTTTTCCTGTGCCACCTGCTACCTTTTTGTCATAACTGTCCAGCAACAGGTATTCGGCGCGCGGATAGCTGTTCAGTTCTGCCGCCGCATCCCGGTCCGCTCCGACCCGGATCGCCTTCATATAGGGAGTGACAAAAGAGGCGCAGAACTCATCGTCTTCGTCGCCATGAAATTGCAGACAATCGATGCGCCCGGTTTCCAGTGCCGCCTCCACTTCCTCACGTTCCGGATTCACAAACAGACCTACCCGGGTCACACTGGCCGGCACATTGGCAAAGATCTCGGCCAGTTGCGCCGGCTTTACCGCCCGGGAACTCGGCGCATACATGACCGCGCCCAGGGCATTGGCGCCCAGGGCAATCGCGGCATCGGCATCCTCACAACGGGTGATGCCACAAATTTTTATCCAGAGTTTTGACAAGGCGGGCTTACTGATCTGAAGTGAGACAATTCTAACATTGAACGGGCAGCGGCGACCATGCTCTCGGCTCAGGGAGTCTGGTCCTGATCCTGATTCAGCGGCGGCAAGCCCGCCAGCATCGGCGGCAGCCACAGGCTTGGCGGCAATTGCTCCTGCGGATAGCCCACTCCGGCCAGATAGAGACCATCTGCCGGGGCAGCAATGCCGGACTGGCGCCGGTCGGCTGCAGCGATCAACTCGGCCATCCAGCCCGCTGGCCGCTTGCCCTGCCCCACCTCCAGCATACTGCCCACCAGATTGCGTACCATATGCTGCAAAAAGGCATTGGCCTGCACATCAAACACCAGATAATCCCCCTGCTCGAACCAGCGCGCATGGTGGATATTGCGAAACGGACTGCGAGATTGGCAACCAGCGGCCCGAAAGGCGGAGAAATCCTGCTCACCGGGCAGACAAGCGGCCGCGGCATTGAGTGCCGCCACATCCAGTTCACCACGCCAGTGGGTGACTTTGCCCGCCAGAACCGCCGAGGCAAAACGGCGCCGGTGCAGAATATAGAAATAGCGTCGGTGCCTGGCGGAGAAACGGGCATGGAAATCCGCTGTCACAGGCTGTGACCACAACACCCGCACCGAAGCCGGTAACAAACTGTTCACTCCCTGGGTCCAGGCCTTGCCGCCCCGGTCTACCGGGCTGTCGAAATGCACCACCTGGCAAGTGGCATGTACGCCGGCGTCGGTACGTCCGGCGCAGTGGCTGCTGATGGGACAATCGGCAATCTGGCTCAGAGCCAATTCAAGGGCGCCCTGCACGGTGGCCAATTCGGGGGAGGATTGTTTCTGCCAGCCACTGAAGGCGCTGCCATCGTACTCCAGCGCCAGCGCTATGCGTGCTGTTGGCGGTGGCGAACGGGAGTCGTCAGTCACGGTGGCAAAGTGCGGGATTGATCAGGGACTAGTCCAGGGAAGCCAGCAGTTTCTCGGCTTCTTTTACCTGCTCGTCATTGCCTTCCTTGATCACTTCCTGAAGGATTTCCCTGGCGCCCTCGGCATCACCCATCTTCTGATAGGCATAGGCCAGTTCCAGTTTGGTGGCGGCCTCATCGTCATCGGACAATAATTCCACTTCCTCCACGTCCTGGACATCGAGGTCGTCATCATCATCGTCGGCCAGGAACTCCAGGTCTTCCAGTTCTTCCTCGGCCTCGTCGCTGGCCGCTTCCGAGGGTTTGTCGTCCTCATCGGCGATGGCATCGAGATCGAAATCCACCTCATCGTCATCGCTGTCGGTGGCTGCCTTCTCTTCAGGCTTGTCAGTCTCGTCTACTTCGAATTCATCCAGGTCGAAGTCGAAATCATCGGCATCATCAGCTGACTCGGGCGCGCTGTCTTGCTGCTCCGGCGTCTCGATGACGGTGTCTTCCAGATCGAAATCGAAAGTCTCCACTTCATCGTTGCTGGCTTTTTCCGGCGCAGGCTCGGCATCCAGTTCGTTCTTGTCGAAATCGAAGTCCACGGCATTTTCTTTATCCGCTTCCGGCTCTGGTGCTTCTGTTTCACTGTCATCCTGACCCGGCAAATCGTCGGTATCAAAGGCGAAGGTTTCCAGATCCAGGTCTTCTTCCTGCTCATCGGCGGCAGCCGCGTTGTCCGGCTTGCTGTCCTCGGCATCGAAATCGAAGGCTTCGATGTCCATGTCTTCCGGGTCCTTGCTGTCACCACTGGCCAGTTCAGGTTCGGCATCGTCATCGCTGTCCAGATCAAAGGCTTCCAGCGCTTCTTCTGCGGCTGGCTCGGGCTCCGCTTCATCCTCAGCTTTTTCGCCAGCTGCTTCCTCAGCTTCTTCCTCAGCCTTTTCTTCAGACTCTTCCCCTACCTCGTCATCGGCATCGGCATCAGCTTCGTCATCGCCACCCAGATCAAACATCATGTCGACGGCTTCCGGCTCCGATTCTTCCGAATCAAGCGCGCTTTCCTGTTCCGCTGATTTGGCCTTGTCTTCACTGTCGCCAGCCTGTTCTATCTCGTCGGAGAACTCAAAGCTGTCGTCATCATCGAAGGCATCCAGATCGATACCCAGATCATCCAGGAAGGAACTGGTGTCTTCCTCTTCTTCCTCAGCAGCCTCGGGGGCGCTGCTTTCCGGGGGCTCGCTCTCTTCAGCTTCAGGCGTGGCATCGGCTTCAGGCTCGTCCGCCTGGGCTTCATCAAACCACTTGCGGTAGGTGTCGATCTCCCGATCCAGCACCGGGCTCTGCTGCTGGGCGATCATGTCCGCCTGCTCTTCAAAGGCAGCAAGATCACCCTTGCGAGCCAGTACTTCGGCCAGCTTCAGGCGCAGTTTGTCGTCATCTTCATCTTCGGCCAGTTGTTCCCGTAACAGATTGGCAGCGCGATCAAACTCACCCTCGTCAATCAGGGCGTCGGCCCGGGCAGCGATGTCATCCTCTGCGGCGGCCGGCTCTTCGGCTTCAAATTCGAAATCTGTGTCGTCCTGATCCTGATCCTGCTCATCGGCGATCTCCGGATTGCTGCCAATGATGTCATCCAGTTCGGCATCCAGTTCACTGTCATCAAGATCGTCCTGCAGCTCGGCGGCAGATTGCTCGGCAATATCGCCCCGGGCCGAGGCATCAAATTCCTTCTCCGCCAACTCGTCCAGTTCATCGGCTTCGGTAGCCAGCTTGCTGGCGCGGTTACGACGCAGCAGCAAGACCACCAGCAGCAGGATTACCAATGCCGCAACCAGCGCCATGGTAATGACATTGCCGGTCAGTATCCGCATCAGGTCATCCACCAGGCCGCCACTGGGACGGGCAAGCTGGCTGTCCTGTTCGGCGGCAGCGATGGCAGCCTGCTGGGCGGCCATGGCGGCAGCTTCGGCTTCGGCCTCGGCTGCGGCGGCAGCCAGGGATTCCTGCAGCTGTGCCAGTTGCAGATCCTGCAAGCGAATAATTTCCTGGGCGTCGGCTATCTGTTCCTCAAGCGCCTGCAGCTGGGAATCCAGGTTCTCCCGTTCCAGCCGGGCCCGGTCGGCCTCTTCCTGTTGTACGGCCAGCTGGTTTTCCAGGTCTGCGATGCGCTCATCAAGCTCTGCCAATTCGGCACTGTCAGCGGCACCTCCGCTGGCAGAACTGGCATCGATTGCGTCACTGTCATCGCCGGCCACCACACTGAGCTGGCCCTGGGGTTCATCACTGTCAGGCTGATTCTGGGCCGGTGCCGCCAGGGGCTGGCTGTCGGCGAATTCCTGATTCTGGCGGGAAATTTCGGTCAGGGCCTCATTGGCTGTGATCTCCTGCACTTCCGCCAGGCTCGGCACACGCAGGACTTCTCCACTGCGCATGCGGTTGATATTGCCATCGATAAAGGCATCCGGGTTCAGGCGCTGGATGGCAACCATGGTTTGCTGCAGGGAGACACTGTTATTGGGTCGTACCCGCAGGGCGATGTCAGTCAGGGTATCGGCATTGGAAGTAGTAACGGTCTCTTGCTGCTCAGCCTCCTCGGCTTCCGGTTCCACCGATGCATCCAGAGCCTGCTCGGTGTCGGCGGCTTGATCAGCGGCTTCTTCCTCGGCCACTGGCTCCGCGCTGGCAATCTGTTCATCGCTGTCCTGTGGCTCTACTGCTGGCTCGGCACCTTCGGTTTCGGCGATGGCCGCTGCGGCAGGCTCTGGCTCGGAGCTTTCCGGGGCCGGGTCGGCAGCGCTGGTTTCCGGCATGGCTTCCGGCTCAACAACTTCAGGCGTTTGCGGGGCGCTTACCGCCGGGGCCCGGGTTTGGGGCTCAGCTTGCGGCTGCACTGCCGGGCTGCTATCAGCAGGCGGCTCCAGCACCGGGCTGATGGGCTGGCGCACTGGCGCATTGCCCTGGGCCTGGTCGTTAAAGACCGGCAGGTCCAGCAGAATGGTGTGCTCGCTCAACAGGCGACCGCTGGGCCAGCGGGTTTCGAGAATAAAATTCAGATAGGGCTCGCGCACAACCTGGTTGCTGGTGAGCACCACGAAATTGCCCTGGGCAGTGGATTCGATGGAGAAACGGATATCGGAGAGAAAGCCAACACGATCGATGTTGAAGCGCTGAAAATCGTCCAGGGACGCCATTTGCACATTGACGTCTTCGAGGCGGGTATCCCCCAGCTGCAGGATCTCGATACGGACCCTAAGTGGTTGATTCAAAGCCGATTCGACGGAAACAGAGCCAAGCCCCAGGGCCAGTACCTGAGATGCCATGCCGCTCAGCAGCAGGGCCAGAATCACGAAGGATTTACGAAGCATATTCCCTTAGTTCTCACAATCACGCAGGCCATCTGTCACGGAATCGGCCCAAGTGCCTGATATCCAAAACAATAGCATGCGGAACATCCTGGAAAAGCTGGCCGGTCGCCTGGGCGAAATCCGGTCCGGGCGGGCCTTTCTCCGGCCCTGATTGTCGCTACCCAGCGAGTATGCTGATGCCCTGCTTGTCCCCGAATACATTCTGCCAACCGCCGACCGGACCCGGGGCCCGGTCAGCAAGTTAGTGAATACTGTTGCCGCAGTTGATGGCTTTATTAAGCCGATTTCTTCACTACGGCCTGCAAGTATTCATTACAAATAGCTTTTTATCAACTCTTCAGCAATCTGAACTGAGTTTAAGGCTGCACCTTTGCGGACATTATCGGCCACCACCCAGAGATTTATACCGTTGCTCATAGAGATATCCTGCCGGATTCGACCCACGAAAACTGCGTCCTGGCCCGCAGAATCATGGACTGCCGTGGGATAGCCGCCGTCTTCGCGCTCGTCCATCACCACCACACCGGAGGCCTGGGACAGCAATTGCCGCACTTCCTGCTCGCTGATGGGCTGCTCGGTCTCGATCTGTACTGCCTCTGAATGGCCGTAGAACACCGGAACACGCACACAGGTGGCGCTGACCCGGATATCCTCGTCAGCGAAGATCTTCTGGGTCTCCCAGACCATCTTCATCTCTTCCTTGGTATAGCCGTTGTCCATGAACTGGTCGATATGGGGCAAGGCATTGAAGGCGATCTGCCGCGGATAGACCTCGGCCTTGGCCTCACGGCCATTGAGCAGTTCTGCCGTCTGGCGGGCCAGTTCCTCAATGGCAGCCTTGCCGGTGCCGGAGACTGCCTGATAGGTAGCCACGCTGATACGCTTGATCCGGGCCGCATCATGAATCGGCTTCAGGGCCACCAGCATCTGGATGGTGGAGCAATTGGGGTTGGCGATGATATTGCGGGTCTTGTAACCGGCAATCGCGTCCGCATTGACCTCCGGCACCACCAGGGGAATATCGCTTTCGTAGCGAAAATGGGAGGTGTTGTCGATGACCACACAGCCCGCCGCGCCGGCCTTGGGCGCGAATTCGGCGGAAATACTGCCACCGGCGGAAAACAGCCCGATCTGCGCCTTGCCGAAATCAAACTCCGCCAGATTGCCCACGGTCACGGGTTTGTTGTTGAACATCACGGTGCTGCCGGCAGAGCGCTCGCTGGCCAGGGGATAGAGATTGTTAACCGGGAACTTGCGCTGCTCCAGAATGCTGAGCATCGCCTCTCCCACCGCACCGGTGGCGCCAACCACCGCAACATCATAACCACTCATTAGCTTTCTCTTTATATTCAGTTAGTTGCAAAGTTTTTCTAATTCAGCTTCCAGAGTCCTGGCTGGCGGCCTCGGGCTGCACGAAGTACCAGGGAGACTGCTTGCGCCAGTTGTCTTCGAAGGCGCGAATCGTATCCGCATCCTCCAGGGTCAGGCCAATATCATCCAGACCATCCAGCAGGCACTGCTTGCGGAAGGCGTCCACCTCGAAGGCAATCTCACTGCCATCGGGCTTGATGATCACTTGCCGGCTCAGGTCCACTTCCAGCTCATAACCCTCGGTGGCGGTCACTTCTTCAAACAGCTTGGAGACAATTTCTTTATCAAGAACAATGGGTAATATGCCATTCTTAAAGCAATTGTTATAAAAGATGTCGGCAAAGCTCGGGGCGATCAGCACGCGAAAGCCGTAGTCATCCAGAGCCCAGGGAGCGTGCTCGCGGGATGAGCCACAGCCAAAGTTATCCCGGGCCAGCAACACGCTGGCGCCCTGATAACGGGGCTGATTCAGCACAAAATCCGGGTTCAGGGGCCGTTGGCTGTTATCGGCATCGGGCTCGCCCTTGTCCAGGTAGCGGTGCTCATCGAAGAGATTGACCCCGAATCCGGTACGCTTGATGGACTTGAGGAATTGCTTGGGAATGATGAAGTCGGTATCCACATTGGCCCGGTTGAGGGGCAGAACGATACCTTTAACCACTGAAAACTTTTTCATAACTCTTTGATCCTTCTGATATTCCTCAGTCCAGTTCGCGCACATCCACGAAGTGACCGGCGATGGCAGCCGCTGCCGCCATGGCCGGGCTCACCAGATGGGTACGGCCCCCGCGGCCCTGACGGCCTTCGAAATTGCGGTTGGAGGTGGATGCACAATGCTTGCCCTCTCCCAGTTGGTCGGCATTCATGGCCAGACACATGGAGCAGCCCGGCTCACGCCATTGCAGTCCGGCTGCCTCGAAAATCTTGTCCAGCCCCTCGGCCTCTGCCTGCTGTTTCACCACGCCGGAGCCAGGAACCACCATGGCCAGTTCCACCGAGTCGGCTACGCGTTTGCCCTGCACCACTTTGGCGGCTTCGCGCAGGTCCTCGATGCGGGAATTGGTGCAGGAACCGATGAAAATGCAATCCAGCTTGATGTCGCGAATGGCTTCGCCGCCCTGCAAGCCCATGTATTTCAGGGCCTGCTGGATATTGTCACGGCGCGTGGCATCGCTTTCCTGGGCCGGGTCCGGCACTCGCCCGCTGATGGGTGCCACCATCTCTGGCGAAGTGCCCCAGGTCACCTGGGGTTCAATATCAGCAGCATTCAGGGTCACCACCTGATCAAACACGGCATCCTCGTCGCTCACCAGCTTGAGCCAGGCCTCACAGGCCTGCTCCCAGAGCTCCCCTTTGGGGGCGAAGGGGCGTCCTTCGATGTAATCCAGGGTGGTCTGGTCCACCGCGATCAAACCGGCGCGGGCACCGGCCTCAATGGCCATATTACACACGGTCATGCGCCCTTCGACGCTCAGGGAACGGATGGCTTCTCCTGCAAATTCAATGGTATAGCCCGTGCCGCCGGCGGTGCCGATCTTGCCAATAATGGCCAGCACCACGTCTTTGGCTGTGACGCCGGTCTTGAGCTGGCCGTCAACCTGCACCAGCATGTTCTTCATCTTTTTCTGCATCAGGCACTGGGTGGCCAGCACATGCTCCACCTCCGAGGTACCAATACCATGGGCCAGGGCACCCAGGGCGCCATGGGTGGAGGTATGGGAGTCTCCGCAGACGATGGTCATGCCTGGCAGGGTGGCCCCCTGCTCCGGTCCGACCACATGCACGATACCTTGACGCATATCGGTCATTTTCAGCTCGAAGATATTGAATTCCTTACAGTTATCATCGAGTGTGCGAACCTGGGTCTTGGAGATGGGGTCCTTGATGCCCTCAAGACCACGGCTGCGCTCATCCCTGGTCGTGGGGATGTTGTGATCCGGGGTGGCGAAATTGGCATCGGCACGCCATGGCAGACGCCCGGCCAGACGCAGGCCTTCAAAGGCCTGGGGCGAGGTAACCTCATGAATCAGGTGCCGATCGATGTAAATCAGCGCAGTGCCGTCAGGGCGCTGTTTCACCAGATGTGCATCCCAGATCTTGTCATATAAGGTTTTACCGCTCATGACTATTTCCTACCTAATAAAGCAAATTAATAAATTAATATATCTTGTTGATATATAGCGTTTTAGTGAGCCGGAAAAATGACTCTAAGCGCGGTTATCCGCGTTCTGCGCCCGGTCGCGCAGCAGATGGTCCATCAATACCAGGGCCATCATGGCCTCGGCAATAGGGGTGGCCCGGATGCCGACACAGGGATCATGGCGACCGGTGGTCACCACTTCTTCCGGCTCGCCATCTACATTCACGGTCTTGCCGGGAATGCGAATACTGGAGGTGGGCTTCAGGGCCAGATGGGCCAGCAGATCCTGACCGCTGGATATCCCGCCCAACACACCACCGGCATGATTGCTGAGGAAACCCTCGGGGCTAATCTCATCCCGGTGCTCGGTGCCTTTTTGCTCCACCGAGTCAAAGCCTGCGCCGATCTCCACGCCCTTGACGGCATTGATGCTCATCAGCGCCTTGGCCAGATCCGCATCCAGGCGGTCAAAAATGGGCTCGCCCAGGCCCACCGGCACACCCTCGGCGCGCACGCTGATACGGGCGCCGATGGAATTGCCTTCCTTGTTCAAAGCCGTCATATAGGCTTCCATTTCCGCCACCTTGTCAGCATCGGGGCAGAAAAAGGGGTTGTTCTCTATCTCTGCGGCATCGAACTTCTCAGCCTTGATGGGCCCAAGCTGGCTCAGCCAGCCCTGAATCCGGATGCCCTTGCCCACCAGGTACTTCTTGGCGATGGCACCGGCGGCGACGCGCATGGCAGTTTCCCGGGCGGAGGCACGACCCCCACCCCGATAGTCCCGCAAACCGTACTTTTTAAAGTAGGTGAAGTCCGCATGGGCAGGACGAAACTGGTCCTTGATCTTGCTGTAGTCCTTGGAGCGCTGATCGGTATTTTCAATCAGCAGGCCAATGGGGGTGCCCGTGGTCTTGCCTTCGAAGACACCGGACAGAATCTTTACCGCATCATCCTCCCGGCGCTGGGTGGTGAAACGGGACTGACCCGGCTTGCGACGATCCAGGTCATGCTGCAAATCGGCTTCACTCAGCTCCAATCCTGGCGGACAACCATCCACCACACAACCAAGCGCCGGGCCATGGCTTTCGCCAAAGCTGGTCACTGTAAAGAGCTTACCGAAAGTATTACCTGACATCTGAATCTCGCTAGCGGAAGGCTGAGGGGCGGCAGGAGCCAAAAAGCACGCGATTATACACTAATTAAACTCGTCCCTGAACTGCTCCAGTTGCCGGCGCGTCAGGGCAAACACCCCTTCCCCGCCTTCTTCAAATTCCAGCCACAGAAGAGGTACTGCCGATAATCTTTCCTGCAAGGCCGCGGCACTATAGCCCACTTCCATGACCAGCAGGCCCCGCTCTTCCAGATAATCTGCAGCCTGGCGCAGAATACTCAGAGGAATGGCCAGGCCCTGATCCTCACTCAGCAGACCCTGGCGCGGTTCATGACTGAATTCTGGCGCCAACTCCGCCACTTCCTCGGCACTGACATAGGGCGGATTGCTGACTATCAGGTCATAGCGCCCCGACAGGTCTGTAAACAGATCGGACTGGCAGGTGCTGACCCGCCCAGCCAGACCATGCAGCTTGATATTCTCTGCCGCCAGGTCCAGGCAATCGGCAGAGATATCCGCCAGGCAAACCTGGCTGGCGGGAAATTCCAGCGCAGCGGCAATACCGATGCAACCACCGCCGCAACACAGATCCAGTATCTGCCCGGGACTGGCGGCCAGCATCGGTTGAAAGCGGTTGGCAATCAGTTCGGCGATGGGTGATCTTGGCACCAGGGCGCGGGGGTCACAGATAAATTCATGACCGGCAAACCAGGCCCTTCCCAGCAAATAGGCTGCCGGGACCTTGTCTTCGATCCGTTTCGCGCGCAGGGCGTCCAGGGAATTTTCTTGCTGCGCCGACAATTCGCCTGTCAATGCCTCTACCGGCTGATCAAAGTCAATGCCCAATTCGCAGTAGACCAGATACACCGCCTCATCGAGTGGCGTGGCAGTGCCGTGGGAAAAACTGAGCCCGGCCCGGGCCATTTCCTCGGCAAACTGGTATATATAGTCGCGTATTTGCATCGCTGTCAGCCTCAGACCTGACCGGAAAAAGCTTTACCCCAAAGTCGGGTTATCGTAGGGTAGCCATCAAAATTTAGCCGACATATGAGCCCGTGACTATGCAGGATATGGAAAACTCTTTTCTGGACATCATCAAAGCCATTGGTGAAGACCCCGAGCGCCCCGGTTTGGTGGACACACCCAAACGCGCCGCCAAGGCCATGGAATTTCTGATGCAGGGCTATGACATGGATATTGATGAGGTCATCAATAATGCCATGTTTCCTTCAGACACCGACGAGATGGTCATCGTCAAGAATATCGAACTCTATTCCATGTGCGAACATCATATGCTGCCCTTTATAGGCAAGTGCCATGTCGCCTACATTCCCAAAGGCAAGGTCATCGGCCTGTCAAAAATCGCCCGCCTGGTGGATGTCTTTGCCAGGCGTCTGCAAATTCAGGAAAACCTGACCAACAATATCGCCAATTGCATAGTGGAAAAAACCGGTGCAGCTGGCGCAGCGGTCATTATCGAAGCTCAACATATGTGCATGATGATGCGAGGTGTCGAAAAGCAGAATTCGGTGATGACCACCTCCTGCATGCTGGGCGCTTTCAGGACCAAGGCCAGCACCCGCAATGAGTTCCTGTCACTGATCGACTAACGCAGTACCAGTTCGACGCGCTCGGCACAGTCGGCAATCTCACAATTGGGGGCCAATGGCCCCACTCCCCTGGCGGTCAGGCGTTCCGGTGCTATGCCTGCCTGTACCAGTTGCTGCTTGAGAAACTCTGCCCGATTACCGGACCTGTCCATGAGGGTTTCCAGATCCTCATCGCCGCTCAGATGGGCCACCAGGTAAAACTGCAAACCGGGGTTGGCGCGCAGCAGTTCCAGTATGGCTGACAGGTCAGCACTCTCGGCCAGGCTGTTGTCGCTGGCAAAGACCACACCGGGCAGGGACACACTGCCCCGCTCATTCAGGGCTTCCAGTAACTCCGGTGAGGCAATGCTGACCACACCCCGACTGACATCATCCTCGACAATTTCCAGATAGGCATAGATGCGACGGTTGGCACGGGTGATGATATAGAGGGAGATATGCGCGGCGGAGCCGGCGTCCTCGCCCGCGCGCATGGCAATGAAATACTGATTTCTCTCCGGCCCATACAGAATCCGGTTGCGGAAAATATCATTGGCCCAGTAGTTGCTGCTGCCACAGGCGCGGCCGGAACAGGAGAACAGTTCAGTGTAATTTTTCTCCGCCATTTGCTGGCGGAAAAAATCGTGCACATCGTCACCGGAGAATTCCTGGGATACCTGATACGTTATCTTGGTCACATCGCCCCGCAGACGCAGGGAGTCTTCAGGTACCACCTGTTCACGATTGCGCTGCAGGGTACCAAGCACAAGGCGGTAGTTGCTGTCCTCAAGCACTTCGATCTCTTCCAGAGTGGAATCCGGAAAACGTTCAATCAACGGATGATCACCCAGAGTACGCTCGTCGGTCTGCGCCAGCAGTGCCCCACTCAGGCAGACTGCAAACAGAAGAAAAACAATCGAACAGGTCTTGCTCATTTTCAATGCATCACTTTCAGGTTCAGGCCCGGGGCAGCAACTCATAGAGAATGCGTCCACAGCCCGGCGCTATCACGTCGGTTTCCACACAGACCAGCTGACTGGTATCCAGGTAGTGGTCAGGCTGGGGACTGCCTTGCACCAGTAAACTGAGCAGGCGCGACACCAGCGGATTATGACTTACCACCAACAGAGATTCGCCGTCGGCCTGCTCCAGTAGTGCCAGAGCCTGGCCGCTGTCCGCCTCGGGAGTCAGCTTGTCCGATTCCTTGATACTGTTGATTGATACTACGTTGGCAACTTGCTCTGCGGTTTGCCGCGCCCGCAAATAAGGGCTCACCAGCATGGTTTGCAATTCATCCTGACGACTGGCCAGTTGTCTGGCCACATTCCAGACGTCTGCCTTGCCCCGACTGCTGAGCGTGCGCAGGGCATCGGAGTCGGCCTCAAATTCAGCATCACCGTGGCGGAGCAGAAATATGCGCACCTTCAGACAAGACTCCAGGGTAGAGCTCTGCAGCGATCAAGCCTCAGACTTGTCATCCCCGGCCTTGTCATCCTGTGCTTTGTCAGCGGAATCGCCCTTGCCGCTGTCCTTGCTCCCAGCCTTCTCGCTGCTACTTTTCTTTGCTGCTGTTTTTTTCCTGGCTGAGCTGCTGGCTGATTTCTTTTTGTCGGCACTCTTTTTGCCAGCACTCTTTTTGCCAGTATTCTTTTTGGCCGCTGACTTTTTCCGGGCACTGCTGCCAGCGGCCTCGCTGTCCTGCTCAACTTTTGTGCTGTCGGTCTCATCTGGATTGGCTTTGCTGCTGGCTTTTTTGCTCTTGCTATCCTTGCCCTCGCCTTCGCCCGATTCCTCCTCATCTTCCAATGGCGGGAAGTCAGAAAACGGAAAAGGCTTCTCCTGGCTGTTATAGGTCAAAAACTGAATGACTTCATAAACCCACTGCCCCAGTGCTTTACCGAATCGGCGCAGATTGAAATTGGTCTCACTCGTAATCAGCTTGAACAGAGCCTGCACAATCATCAGCACAATGATGATTGGCCCCACAATCAGATGCAGAACCAGCGCGAAACCCACCATAAACAGAACCCTGATCCAGGCAGACGGCTCACGCAGGTTTTCGACGATATCATCCAGATCTTCTGACATGCTGTTTCCTCTTAGGTTTTTTACTCTTCAGATAAACGTTTTTCATCGCGAGCGGCAAACTCCACATCCAGGGCCTGCTCACTCTGCATCATTGAACTGACGATATCAGCAATGGAATCCTTTTCGTAAATTACCTGATACAAGCCGGTGGCCAGCGGCATATAGACATCCAGTTCCACTGCCTTTTCCCGCACCTGCTTGACGGTATTGACGCCCTCGGCCACCTGGCCCACTTCCTTCACCGCCGCCTCGATACTCTTGCCCTCACCCAGGGCGTAACCAATGCGGTAATTCCGGCTCAGGGGCGTCGAACAGGTTGCCACCAGATCACCCACCCCGGCCAGACCGAGAAAGGTCATGGGGTCAGCGCCCAGTTCGCGACCGAAGCGGGCCATCTCTGTCAGACTGCGGGTCACCAGCAGACTGTTGGTGTTATAGCCCATGCCCAGAGCAGCGGCCATGCCGGCTATAATGGCATAAATGTTCTTCAGTGAGCCACCCAGCTCCACCCCGAACATATCGTCATTGGTATAGACGCGGAAATACTTCGAGCGCAGGCTGTCCTGGATACGCTCACGCACTGCCTCATGGGGACTGGCGATCACGGTGCCGGTGAGTTGCCTGGCGGCAATTTCCTTGGCCAGATTGGGACCGCTGAGGGCGCCAATACGCCCCTGGGGCAGTTCCTCCTGCAAAATCTGGGTCATGAATTTGAAACTGCCAGCCTCGATGCCCTTGGTGGTACTGATGAGCATGACCTCGTCATCCACCTGGCTCTTGAGCTCCTGCACCACCGCACGAAACGAGGAACTGGGCACGGCCACAAAGATGACTTCCGCGCCAGCAGTCACCTGGGCCATCTGGTGATTGGCCACCACCTTCTCATCCAGACGGTAGCCCGGAAGGTAATGGGGATTCTCATGGCTGTTGTTGATGGTGGCAGCCGCTTCTTCGCTGCGCATCCAGAAACCTACCTGATGACCGTTTTCGGCAATGATATTGGCCACGACAGTACCAAAACTGCCACCGCCCAATACGGCTATTTTGCTCATTAATTACAAACTCCTTTTCATCATGCCAGCCCCGTGGGCCTGGCACAGCAGGCCTTGCTGCACCCCGTTTATTTCCGGCATACGATCAGGGTTAACGGCCAGACAAGCGTTTTTTTCAGGTCACTCTGCCAGACCCGGGCAATATCGGGCTCAACCAGACTCACCGGGTCATGCGCCATAGCCTGCTGATAACGCTGACTGGCTGACCAGGAACGCAGATAGGCCAGAAACTGATCCCGGGACCACTGCAGGCGCATCTCGTAAACCGGCATGTCCAGACGCTGATAGGGAAAACTGATGTCCCGGTAAGCGTTCTCCACCAGCTGCCTTTCCGGTGGCCACCAGCGCTCGCCCAGTATCTCAGTATAAAGCCAGCTCACATGCTGATCTGTCTCAATATCAATGCTGCATTGGCCATAACTCCATACTGCCAGCAGGCCACCGGGCCTGAGCACTCTGTCCAGAGCAGGAAAAAAAGCGTCGAGATCAAACCAGTGCAGAGCCTGGGCCACCGTCACCAGATCTACCGAGTCGGGCTGCAGAGGCGGCTGCTCGGCGGGAAAGACGCGAAATTCCACATTTTCCGGCCCGCTAGCCGCAGCAATCTGCTCACTGCTGGCATCACTGCCAATGACTCGCTCGATATAGCCAGCCAACTGCCGGGCCGCCTGGCCATTCCCCGTGGCGCAGTCCCAGGCCAGCTCTCGAGCCCTCAGTTCCCGGGCCAAATCAGCATACAGGGCCGCCGGATAATCCGGTCGGGCCAGGGCGTATTGCCGGGCATGGGCGGAGAAATGATCCTTGAATGCCATGTTCGCCTCCTCCGGGCAAAACCGGGCGCACTGCTGTTTGACAGGCAGCAAAGACGAGCCGGATTGATGAGAGCGATTATAGCAGTGCCGAGGCCGACTCAATCAGGGTGATCAGGGGCGCAGGATACACTCCCAGAAGCAGCAACAAGACGAACATCAAACCCAGCACCACATAGGCACTCAGGCTTTCAATGCCGGCTTCGCGGAAGGAACCCATCTCCTTGGCCGGCTTGAGCATGCGATAGATGATGCGCAGATAGTAGTACAGACCGATACCGCTGCCGATGATCATTACCGCCAGCAGGGTCCACAGCCCCGCCTCCACGGCGGCAAAGAAAAGATAGAATTTGCCAATAAAACCAACAGTCAGGGGAATGCCGGCAAGGGACAACAACATGCCGGTAAAGATGGCCGCCAGCCAGGGTGCCCGCCAGAACAGGCCCCGGTAATCGAAGATCGAATCGTATTCCTTCTCACTGCTGGATATCACCGAGGCCACACCGAAGGCGCCCAGGGTCATGATCACATAGGCAATCAGATAAAAACTCACGGCTTCGATGTCCACGGCACTGTCCACCGTCGCGCCCGCGATCAGTGCTACCAGCACATAACCCATATGGGCTATGGAAGAATAGGCGAGTATGCGTTTGAGGTTGTTCTGCAACAGGGCCAGCAGATTCCCGCCCAGAATGGAGGCCACCGCCAGCAGGGACAATACGGTGACGACAGACTCAAAAGCCAGGGCCTGGCTGTCCACCGCAAAACGCAGCAGCAGCACGAACATGGCCAACTTGCCGATACTGGCCAGATAGGTAGTGGCTGGCAGTGGAGCGCCCTCATAGACATCGGGGGTCCACAGATGAAAAGGTGCCAGGGATAACTTGAAGGCAATACCCGAAAACAACATCAACAGGGCAATAATACTGAAGGCATCGCTGAACACCTCAGTACCTGTCTGTTGCAGCACGGAGCTAAAAGCCAGGGTTCCGGTCTGGGCATAGATCAAGGCCATGCCAAACAGCAGCAAGGCGGAAGCCGCGGCCGACAACACCAGGTATTTCACCGCCGCTTCCAGCGGATACTTGGCCGCATCCCTGCTGTGCAATGGATAGGCAATCATGCCATACAGGGACATGCTCAGGGTTTCCAGGCCCAGCAAGGTGCTGACGAAATGATTGCTGCTCACCATGACAATGGCACCGATGGTGGCTATCCCCAGCAGCAGGAAATACTCGTCCTTGTGATCATTGAGGCTGAAGAAATAGGGAAAACTGAGAATGGCGAGAAACATCGAGGTGACACAGACCACCAGGGTGAACAGCAGACTGTACTGGTCGATGATCAGCAGTGGCGTGACCTGCTGATTGGTATCGAACAGCAATAACAGGCTCACCACTGATGCCGCCAGCAGGCCGCTGATGGTTATGGCTGCCGTCAGCATGACACGACGCCGTATCGCCACCGCCAGCATGGCAGCCACCACGGTGACTGTCACCAGTATCAATGGCAGCAAGGGTATGAGATCTGCGAAACCGAGTGTCATCTACATTTGCCCCGCCACTGCTGTAATTGCACCCGCCCCTGCCAGCAGGCTGTCCAGAACCGGCTGCGACAGCGCCAGAAATGACTGGGGATACATGCCCATCCATACCAGCCCCAGCATCATGGCGATATAGAAAGTCATTTCCCGACGATCAAGATCACTGAGGCGATGCCCCTGAAACTTGCCATCATCATACTCACCGTGAAACACCTTCTGGATCACCCACAGTGAATACACCGAGGCGAATATCAGACCCAGTGCCGCCAGCACCGTCATCAGGATATTGGCCTGGAAGGCCCCGAGCAGGGCCAGGAACTCACCGATAAAATTGCCCAGCCCCGGCATTCCCAGGGCGGCGATGGAGAAGAACAGTGCCACCACCGACATCCGTGGTACCTGGCCCCAGAAGCCGCCCATATCCGGCATATGACGCGTGTGAATACGGTGCTGCAAACCACCGGCCAGCATGAACAGGGCCGCGGCCGACAGACCATGGGCCAGCATGGTCATTACCGCACCCTGCAGCGCCTGCTCGTTCCAGGCATACACACCCAATGTGACGAAACCCATATGGCTGACACTGGTATAGGCAATCAGTCGCTTGATGTCATCCTGGGCAAAGGCCACCTTGGCACAGTAGAGAATACTGATGGCGGCCAGGGTGATGGCCACCGGCGCAAACGCCATGGATGCCTCGGGAAACAGCGGCACGGTAAAGCGGATCAGACCATAGGCACCGGTCTTCAGCAGAATGCCCGCCAGAATGACGCTGCCGGCGGTGGGAGCCTGGGAATGGGCATCCGGTAGCCAGGAATGGAAGGGCACGCTGGGCAGCTTGGTGGTGAAGGCGATAAAGAAGCCCAGCATCACCCACATCTCCAGCGGACCACTGGTGGCCACTGCCAGCAGATCCTGATAACGGAAACTGACCGCCCCAAACTGGACATAGTGAAAATACACCAGCACCAGAATGGCAGTGAGCATGAGCAGACCGCTGACCTGGGTAAAGATGAAGAACTTCATGGCGGCGTAGTTCTTGTTCTCATGCCCCCAGATGGCAATGATGAAATACATGGGAATCAACATGACTTCCCAGAAGAAGAAAAACAGGAACAGATCCAGCGCAGTGAAAACCCCCACTACCCCCGCCAGGGTCCACAGCAGATTGAAATAAAAGAAGCCGGGCTGGTCGGTAATTTCATCCCAGGCCGAGGCCACCGCAATCACCCCGAGAAAGGCTGTCAGCAACAGCAGCAACAGACTCAGGCCATCCACAGCCAGATAGAAACTGATACCGAAGCTGGGCAGCCAGGGCCAGTCAACCGATGCCAGCCAGCTGCCATTATCACCGCCCAGCAGACTGAGCATGAGCAGCAGACTCAACAGACAGACCAACAAGGCAACCAGGCGCGGCAGTTTCGGGTCGATAAACTCCGCCAGCCAGGCCAGCAGACCGCCGACAAAGAAGAGACTGATCAGGACCACCAGAATCACAGCACTACCCCCAGGGTGACCACCAGGACAACACCGGCGGCAAGACTCAGGGCATACCAGCGCAGCGAACCAGTCTGGCTGCGCGCTACCAGGCTATGACCGGCACGGGTGATTTCCACAACCCCGCCATAGAGCCAGTCGATGATATCCTTGCGATTGATCCGCGCCAGAAACAGAAACGGTCGAACGAAAAGAAAGTTATACAGCCCATCCATGCCCCAGCCGGAAAACCAGAACCGGTGCAGGGATTTTGCCAGCGAACTATTCATCAGTTTGTCGACAGACAGCTGGCGCGAGCCGTAAAAAAGATAGCTGACCCCTATGCCAAGCAAGGGTACCGCAATCATGATGCCGTGAATCAGGGCGCTAACATGATGCTCTTCATGAGCCTGACCATGACTGAAGACTGCATCAACGGGCACAGTGATGAAACCACCGAAAAGAGATAACAGCATCAGCACAAACAGCGGCCCGGCCATATTCCAGCCAGCCACTTCCTTTTCTCCGTCATGGCCCTGGCTTTCACCGAAGAACACCACGAAGATCAGCCTGAAGGTATAGATACCGGTAAAGAAGGCACCCACGACTCCCCCCAACCACAACCACATGCCGGGCCCTTCCATTTCCAGTGCCGCCAGCAGTATTTCGTCCTTGCTGAAAAATCCCGAGGTGTAGGGAAAGGCAGCCAGTGCCAGTCCGCCTATCAGAAAAGACAGGAATGCCACCGGCAATTGTTTGCGTTTGCCACCCATTTTGAAGATGTCATGCTCGTGATGCAGGCTCAGAATCACGGTGCCCGCTCCCAGGAACAGCAGGGCCTTGAAAAAGGCATGGGTCATCAGGTGAAAGACCGACGCCGACCAGGCTCCGACACCCAGCCCCAAGAACATATAGCCGATCTGACTGATGGTGGAATAAGCCAGAATACGCTTGATGTCATGCTGGGTGAGTGCAGTAAATCCTGCCATCAACAAGGTGGCCAGACCTATCCAGGCCACCAGCTCCTGCACTGAAGGTGCCAGCTCAAACAGAATATGGGTGCGGGCGATTAGATAAACGCCGGCCGTTACCATGGTGGCAGCATGGATCAGGGCGCTAATGGGTGTGGGGCCAGCCATGGCATCCGGCAGCCAGGTCTGCAGCGGCAGTTGTGCAGATTTACCTACGGCGCCGCCCAGCAATAACAGGGAGGCAGCAATCGCCAGGGAGGAACCCACCGCCCATTGCTGTTCCGCGGCATGGAGCATGTCCTGGATATTCAGGGTGCCAAGCTGGGCAAAGAGCAGAAACAGACCGATGGCCATGGAGGTATCCCCTACCCGGGTCACCACAAAGGCCTTGCGCGCCGCATAACCATTATCGGGATTGCTGTACCAGAATCCGATCAGCAGATAACTGCACAGTCCCACGCCCTCCCAGCCCAGATAGAGCAGCACCAGATTGTCGGCCAGCACCAGGGTCAGCATGGCGGCGACAAACAGATTCATATAGGAAAAGAAGCGGCTGTAACCGGGGTCGTCGATCATGAAGCCGGTGGAATAAAGATGAATCAGAAAACCCACGCCGGTAATCACCAGCATCATCACCACCGTCAGGCCATCGACATAGAAACTGAAACCGGGACTGAAGTTGCCCACAGCCATCCAGGTCCACAGCAACTGGCTGTAGGACTCCTCTCCGCTGCCCAGAAATTCCATGGCCGCCAGCAGCGCCACCACAAAGGACAGGCCCACGGAACCGGCACCTATGACCGCTACCGCCTTTTTCGGCAGGCCGCCGGCCGTCAGCACCAGACTCAGGAAGCCCAGTAGCGGCAAGCTTGGTAACAGCCAGATCTGATCAAGCATGATTAACCCTTCATCTCGCCAAGCACATCAATATCCACGGTGTGAAAACG
>JALEHB010000112.1 GCA_022763285.1 Pseudomonadales bacterium
CGCTGGCAACGTAACCGGGGCGGCATGACTGCCCAGGAAGAAAGGCTTTACCACACTCTGCAGGCACCCGCCGGTGGACGACATTACACTATCGGTGACCAGGTCAGCCTGCACACCGCCTGGCAGGAGAGTGCCATTTTGTCGGCACACTGGGCCATATCGGATATGGTGGAGCGCATGGGTGGAAATAGCGCTATGCCAGGGCGTCGTATCTGATCCGCCCTGTCCGGAATTTTGATGAAGTCTGTGAATTACACAAAGAGAAACAAGATGAACAATCTGGCAGTAAAACTATTGCTTGTTCTGGCCGTGAGCTGTCCGGTGATGGCTTCAGCCCAGCAATATGACAAGGTGGTCAGTGGCAGTCAGTCACTGGCCAACAAGATCTGTGCCACCTGTCACGGTGCCGAAGGCAAGGGTAATCCCATCGTCGGCGCCCCAAGGCTGGCTGGAATCGAACCCTGGTATTTGCGTAATCAGCTGCATGGCTTCAGGGCCGATTACCGGGGGCGGGAAAAAGACTATACACCGGCCTATGAAATGCAGGACTCCGTGGCTCGCATGAGTGATCAGGAAATTGAGGATGTAGTGGCCTATATTGCCACCTGGCAGGGCACGGAAAATGCACCCACAATCAGCGCGGATGCCAATCGCGGGTCGCAGCTTTATCTGGGTTGTGCCGCCTGTCACGGGATCAATGCCGAGGGCAACGAGGCACTGGCTGCGCCAGGGCTGACCGGGAAAGATGACTGGTATCTGTTCAGGCAGCTGAAGTTGTTCCAGTCCGGTTACCGCGGCGGACACCCTGAAGATCAAACGGGCCAACAGATGCGTGCAGGCATGGCCGCTATCGAAAGCGAACAGGACATCGAGGATGTGCTGGCCTATATCAATTCACTGTAGATTTTTTCGGGCGGCGCTTCACGCGAGACCTCAACCGTTCAAGTGACAAAGCGCCCGGATAACAAGCAAGAGGAAGTAGTTATGGCAAAATCCAACAACAATGCAGAGCCGGAAGTCATCGACTCAGAGGCGGAGACAGTAGAAGGTGATACCGAGACCGGCGGCAGTGAGTCCTTTCTTCCGCAAGTAAGCAATTTTCATATGGTGCTGATCACCGGCTTCGGTCTTGCGCTGTTGGTGATTATTGTCATGCTGGCCAGCGGTACCAGGCCAGAGCAAGCCATGGCGGAGGCGATTCCGGCAACGGAATCCGCGCCCACGGCCAGCGCTCCAGCCGCCTCGGCAGCGGCAGCCACACCTGCCGGGGATATCGTCGGTGAAGGAGTGATCGAACGCAAAGGCGAAGGTCGACACTTCTATACCACTATCAGGATTCCACCGGGTGCCGAGACGCTTTATCTGAGCGGTTCCGGAGCCAGACAGATGGAAGACGGTACCTGGGGTGACATGGAGCAGCAGACTATTGATACCTTCAACCGCTTCAAGGCAACTCTGGAAGGCGAGGGCTGGTCCATGTCGGATATTGTGCAGGTCAGGGCTTTTGCCGTGGCCGGTGAGTATGGCCTGCTGGATTTCGATGGCTTTAATCGCGGTTATCGTCAGTTTTTCGGGACACAAGACAATCCCATGAAACCGGTACGCTCTTTCGTGGAGATTGCCGGTCTGGTGGTACCGGGGTGGTTGGTCGAAATCGAGATTCGAGCTGCACGCATGCCGGACTAGATTGGCAGTAATTAAAAAACCGGCCCTGGTGGCCGGTTTTTTTGTGCCTTTGCTCTATACGGCGGTACTGTTTCAGGATTGGGGGGCGGGAATCAACACCGGTGTGTTCTCAACATAACGCTGATAGTCCGGGTCCGAACCCCAGCGTTCCCGGGCACTCTTTTCCAGCATGGGAATACCGCTGATGCGGGTCAACAACAGGATAACAAACAGGGGTGATACCAGACACAGCCATTGCCAACCCTGTAAAACCGGCAGTGCGATCACGGCGATGCCAATCCACAGTACAATTTCACCGAAATAATTGGGGTGCCTGGAATACTTCCAGAGACCGCTTGTGATGAAACGCTGTTTGTTGTCAGACTGGCTGCGAAAACGGGATTTCTGTGCATCGGCGATCACTTCTATGGCAAAACCAATTAGCCAGATCACAACGCCAACCGCCAGATAAAAGTCAGCAGGGACACTGTCATTGCTGGTGATGGCAGCGAGACTGGCCGCCAGGGTCAGAAAGACCCAGGCACCGCCGAGGGTCCAGGTGAGCAGGAAGCGCCAGAACTGCGTCTTGATCTCATCGAAGCGCCGGTCCTTGCCATCCTTGCGAATGCGATTAAACAGGAAACTGCCCAGTCGCGCGGCCCATATCGCCACCAGTAGACAGAGCACCAGCCCACGAGTGGATATGGACGGATGTAACAGCACTGCCAGCAGCACTGTGCCGATAAAGGAAAGACTGCCGGTCAGATCAAAATAGCGTTCGGTCTGGAACAGATAGGCCGGAATGAACATGATCCAGTGCAGCACAAAGCCCACAGATGCGAGGATGAAATACAGGGGCAGGCCAGCCAGTGCCACGCTGTGTTGGCTGCCGGCCAGCATCAGGCCACCGCTGACCAGCAGAATCAGCAGTATGGCGAGAATAATCTTCAGGGTCCTGGACATGATGCGCTGTTGGCCTCGTTATTCTGTTTTGATGGCTCTTTTACGCTTGCCGCCCGATCGCGGTTCAATTGTCTCCCGAGCGTATTTGGCAGTATACGGGGGATGCACTATGATCCACAATCAAATGCCTGGGATGCAGATTGCTTGTGACAGACTCATCGAAATTTCCCATCAATCTCGTGCAGCGGATTCTGCAGTCTTCTGCACGTCCGGTGCGCAGCAGCGGAGCCCTGTTATGTGGCCTGATGCTGCTACTGTTTGTCGGTAGCGGTGTCGCCTATCCTGTCAGCGGCGATGGACCCTTTGACGACCCCATCGAGATACTGGGCAGCTTTCTGCTCTTCTCCCTGCTGACACCTTATCTGTTGATGTGCATGCTGGCCGGGGTTCGCGCCAATGATCTGACTCACCGGCAGATTACTCCCGGCTTACCGCCCGGATTTTCCCAGGATCGTTACCAGCTTATGCATTACTGGCCCTTGCCGGTGCTGGTGGCAATCGCCTTTGCGCTGCTTGCTAATGTCAATTGGTCTTCCATGGTGCTGAGTCCGGGTAGTGAGGGTTTTCTCACCAGCCTGTTACTGATAGTCGGTCAAATAGTGATGTGGACCATGGTCGGGCTGGTGTTGTTTGTCAGCATCCATGAATGCTGGATACTGGGTCGACTGGGCAAGGTGGTTGAGATCAATCTCTATAACCTCAATGCGCTCAATGGCTTTGGGCGAGCGGCTCTGAACAGTTTTCTGATGGTGGTGGGCGCCTTGTCCCTCACCATTGTTCAGGCCATCGATCGCGAATTCAGGGCGGAAAACTATATTAATGGTTTGTATGTGGGGCTGCCTGCAGCGATGGTGCTGGTGACATTGCCAATCTGGTCGCTGCACCGGCGCCTCCGTCGCCGCAAGCTGGAGGAACTGGCTGCAATCGATAAGGAAATCGTCGACAGTAACAGTGCCGTTGCTGATACCGAGGCGATGCTGCGTTTCAATGCCTTGCTTCAGCGCCGGGAAATTGTCAGCAATTTGCGTGTCTGGCCCATGGACACCACCATCTTTTCCCGCTTTGTGCTGTATGTGTTTATTCCGCCTCTGGCCTGGGTTGGCGCGGCCCTGGTGGAATTTTTTCTCGATTCCCTGCTGTCGGGTTGAGTTAACGTCGGCAGTGAAAATTCACGGATTCGGCGCCGCTGCTAACATTTTCGACGACAGAGCCAGGTACCACATTACCGGCATTGGCCATGCGTCGGCGGCGGTCATCCATGTAGCGGTTAAAGCGGTGGCGGGTGGGTTGGTCCAGAAAGCTTTCAATTTCCATCACCACCACCCGGTAATACATGGCAATGAAATCCCGGGTGAACTGACGCCGGGTTCGGTAGGCCTCCAGCGCGGCTTCGATGCGTGCTTCCCCTTCGAGCCCGGATTCATGCCAGTTGCGACACATGGCACGAATGCTGGCCATTTCATTGTTATTGATGAAGCCGGCGGCATTGGCCAGGCTGATGCTGATATCTTCCAACTGGGTTTCGCTGACTGACAGCTCTGCCATCACTCTTTCCGGGCTGTGGGTAATATCCTGTAACAGACGATTCAGGACCGCACGGTCCAGCTCTTCCGGCGCCAGGGTTGGGGAGAGCACAGTCAGTTCCCGGGCGTTCGGGTTCTGTCGTGCGCTCTGTTCGGCAGCCTGGCGGTCCAGGCCGCCATCAACGGGCAGGGCGGCATCCTGGGCCAGCAGCGCCGGCGCTATCAAACTCAGTGTCAGAAACAGGAGACGCACGTCGGCACTAACCTGATGGTGGCGGCATACCACCGGAGCCGCCACCGCCTGGACCACCGCCCTGGCCACCGCTCTGGCCGGAATCACCACCACCGCTTTTCTCGAATGAGTTGTGGGGCGTGCCCTGAAAGCAGGCCATCACCCAGGGGTATTGGTCCACCACATAATAGCCATAGCTGCCATTACGCATCATGCCATTGCATTCATCCAGGTCACCCAGACCTTCGACATATTCGTAATCGTCCACATAGGTGCCGTCATAAGTGCCACCGGGATCATCGTTGCCGGCAGGGCGACTACCTGGCTTCAGGCGGTAACTGCTGGTGACTGCGCGAACCTGGCCATTGTCATTGATGAAGCTGCCGAAAATCGGGAATCCGTCGGCGGCGAAGCCGATTAGCGGTGATTCACTGCTGGCCTGCTGGTTAAACAGGGCCTGGGGATTGCCATGATAGTGATAGCTGCCGTCGGGCTGGGTATGGGCATTGTGGGCATCGGTGCCAAAATTGTTGCCGGAATGCATGGGATCGAAACGCCAGGGCTGATTCATGTCATTGCAGCCAATTTTTTCATCGGCGACACCAAAGCAGGCAGCAGCCAGCAAATCCAGTTTGACTCCGTTGAGCAGAATGCCGTTGTCATAAGTCAGGGAGATGGCTGTTGGGCTGCTGGCGAAGACGGGCTCCAGTGGAATACGAAATTCATTGCTGACTTCTGCCACATCGGTGGCAAAGGCGGCCATGGCGTCATTGAAATCATGGTTGGGAATGCTGTTACTGTTAAAGACGCATTCACTGTTGTCGGGGTCGACACTGATCTGCAGATTGCCATTGAAGACAGTGTCGCGCTTGATGTCCCGCACCGTGGAAACCAGGGTGTCAGCATAGTAACTGCAACTGGACTGGCGATTGCTCAGGCTGATGTCGCTGATATCGGTGGGGCTCAGTTGCAGCTCACTGAAATCTGTCAGCTTGCCGACATAAATTACCCCCGGGCCGAGTTGATCCCCCAGAGCCCAGACATTGTCACCTTGAACCCCCAGATAGATATCGCTGCCACTGTAAAAGCGCACATAGAAGCCCTGAATAGCCTGGGTTTCTGGCCTGGCGGGACTGAGCAGTTCCGGATAGGCGTCTTCGGCAAAATCGAACAGGGCGTTGGCGTTGTCCAGTGTATCCGCCCTGACTGCAGCAGACATTGCCAGCAAAAATACAGCCAGCAGAGAAGCGGATTTCCACAAGCCCATCATTGATCCCCTTTTGTTTATTATCGGTTATTAATGGAATCGATGATGCGTTTGCGATTCCCGGGAGATTATACGAGCAACCATGGTATTCCCGTCGCCGGTGTTTGTATAGCCAGCCTGCCAACCACCAGGCTCAGGCTTGACTGGCGAGTTATGGCGCTGCCGTGATTACGGCTGTTTGTTGAG
>JALEHB010000113.1 GCA_022763285.1 Pseudomonadales bacterium
AGTGCCTCGGCACTCCACTGCTCTGCTTTTTCCAGCTCGGCCTTAACCTGCAGTTGATCTCCCGGCTTCAGCTTGTCGCGCGGGCGCCTGGCCTGGCCATTGACCAGCAGGCTGGCACTGCGAATCCAGTCCTGCAGACGGCCGCGGGAATAATCAGGAAACATTTGCGCTGCAATCTGGTCTAAGCGCTTACCTGCCAGTTCCAGGGGCACTTCGGCCTGTAGTGAAACCCGGGTTGCTTCCCGGTCTGGCTGGCCTGGCCGGCTCTGATTGGGGTCTTGTTCAGTCATCCGGGCATGATACTCGAAAATCCCGCCCTGCAGGGCCTGCCGGGCAATTCAATGCCATGGCGCAAGCGGGTTTGGGTTTGCCGACACGGCTGTGGTTAAATACGGCCTTTCTGAAAACCGGTGCACAGGAAATACATGACTTTCAAGATCACCCCGAAATTGCCAGTTCTCGTCATTTTGGCAGCCTTATTGAGCGGATGTGGCCTGTTTGGTGATCGCGATAATGATGAGTTTGCCGGTCTGTCCACCGAAGAGCAGTTCTACCGGCGCGCTCTGGACCAGCTCAACAGCAACAATTTCACTGGCGCCATTGCCACCTACCAGGCGCTGGAGTCCCGCTTTCCCTTTGGCCGCTTCGCCGCCCAGGCCCAGATCGAGATCGTCTACGCCTATTACCGCAATGGCGATATGGAAGCCGCCCGCGCCGCTGCAGACCGCTTTATCCGCCTGCATCCGGACAATGACAATATCGACTATGCCTACTATATGCGGGGCCTGTCATCTTTCCGGGATTCCAGTGGTTTTCTCAATCGCTTTATTCCTATCGACCAGACCAAGCGCGATCCGGGCCGAGCCCAGGAATCCTTCAACGATTTCTCGCAATTGCTGGCCCTGTACCCTGACAGCCCCTATGCCGCCGATGCCCGCGCTCGCATGATCTACCTGCGCAATAATCTGGCAGCCTACGAAATTCATGTGGCCAACTACTATCTGGAGCGCCGCGCCTATGTTGCCGCCCTGCGCCGGGGCCAGTATGTGGTGGAGAACTTCCAGGGCACTCCGGCGGTGGCCGACGGTGTCGCCATTATGGTGGAGGCCTATCTCCGCATGGGTCTCAATGACCTGGCGGATACCACCCTGGGTCTGCTGCGGGAGAACTACCCGCAGCATGCCTCTCTGGATGACGACGGTGAATTTATCATTCGCACCGAGGTCACCGACCCTTCCCTGCTGTATACCGTGACCTTTGGCCTGCTGGGGGATAATCGTGGCAATCCGCCTCTGGCGCCAACCCAGCGTCCCAATACCTCTGGCAGCCAGCAGATCATCGATTCCCAGACCAGAACGGAAGAAGAAGGCCGTTCTTTCCTCAGCATCATCACTTTTGGCTTGCTGGACTGATCCCCGGCGATCTCCGGCAGGCCAAAAAATTTCAATTTCCCTGTAAACCCCCTTCCATGCTGTCCGTTATAGCCTGATAGTGTGGCTATTGGGATATTCCCCCGCCGGTTGCCCCGATCATTGCCTGATAATAACGATTCTCGTGGGTGAGGACAGAATACTGGACAAGCAAGCAGCAATGGACAATTTCCTGCGCGCAGTACAGGCACGCGCCTTCCGCATTGCCCATCTGGCCACGGGTAATCAGGAAGATGCCCTGGATCTGGTGCAGGACGCCATGTTCAAACTGGTGGAAAAATATGCCGGGCGCCCGGAGCAGGAATGGACGCCCCTTTTCTACCGAATTCTGAGCAGTCGGATCAATGATCTGCACCGCAGAAACGGCGTGCGTAATCGCTTCCGGCGCTGGCTTTACGATGATCCCGAGAGCAACGAGGATCCGATCCAGACGGCCGAGGATGAATTCGGGCAGCAGCCCCAACGCGAGACTGAAACAGATCAAAGCATGGGCAAGCTGGAACAGGCTCTGCAGCGTTTGCCACTGCGGCAAAAGCAGGCCTTTCTGTTACGCGCCTGGGAAGGGCTCGATGTAAAACAAACGGCGACGGCCATGGCCTGCGCAGAAGGCAGCGTCAAGACCCACTATTCAAGAGCCGTGCATTTTTTACGGGAACAACTGGGTGAGCACTGGCCATGATTCAGAGAAGTGAGGAAGAATTTATCGCAGCTGTAGGCAGGATGCTTGATCGCAGCCTGGAGCAACTCGACCCCGCTATTCAACAGCGACTGGATAGCGCCAGACAGCTGGCACAAAGCCAGGACAGCCTGACAGCCCCCTTGTCCCATGCTGCCCGCCAGTCCCTGGACCGGCAGTCTGAAATTTCCCCAGAGGTCGAAGCGCGCCTGGATCAGATACGCCAGCGGGCCCTGGACAGGATGCCCGGCCCTGCCGAATACAGGCAGCGGCGCAGTCTGATGGAAGTGATCAGCGAAGGCCTGCAACAAAGAGCCTGGCAATTGTCAGCCGGTATGCTGGCAACCGGCTTTGTACTGGTGACTGCCATCAGCCTGTTGCCCTATGGCAGCAATACTGAATTGAGCCTGGATCAGGAACTGGCCTTGCTGGCTACCGAGGATGATATCGAGCTCTATCAGAATCTGGATTTCTACCTGTGGCTGGCCGAGAATGAATTTGAAAGTCTGTGACGGGCGCAGACCGGCAAAGCCGGTGAGAATGGCAAAAAGGTGCCAGGAGACCTTGTTTGGCTACCCCTGCATCAGTGGCACGCTCTGCTTGCTGCTGTCGGGTCATGCCCTGGCAGCCGAAGCCGGCAATCCGGAAACCGTCCAGCCAGATCTGGCCCTGATCGAATTCCTTGGCAGCTTTGCCACCGACGAGGGCCAGTGGATTGATCCCGACAGCCTGCTGGAGGCGGAGTTTGCCGCATTGCTGGATCAGGCAGCCAGCACATTCGGCCCGGAATCCGGCACTACCCCTAACGGTAATGATGAACAACAGGACAGCGACAATGACTAAATGGCAAGAACTGATTTTGCTGCTGCTATTGACCCTTTCCTTCAGCGGTGCCGCCCTGGCCCAGGAAAAGCTGGACTGGGATGAATTGTCCTGGGAGCACCGCCAGATACTGCAGCAGCTGGAACAAGAATGGGACGACATGACTGCCGAGCGGCAGCAACGCCTGATTCGCGGCGCCACTCGCTGGGAGCAAATGCGCCCGGCCCAGCGACAGCAGGCCCGGAATCAGCAACAGCGCTTTCAGAATCTCGCCCCACAGCAACAGCAACTGGTGCGGCAGCGCTTTCAGATGTTCAACAGTCTCAGCAATCAGCAGCAACGCCAGCTGCGCAACATCCAGCAGCGTTTTCAGAACCTGCCGGAGCAAGAGCGTCAGGAGCTGCGGCAACGTTATCAGCGGCAGTTACAGCAACTGCAGCGGGAGAGACAAATCCAGCGCGAGGCGCAGCAGGAAATCAGGGAGTCACAACAGCGAATGCGGCAAATACTGCGCGAATCCAACCAGCAGCGACAGCAATCTGACCCGGATTGATCCAGCCTGCTGCCCGGCCAGTGCTATTCGCCGATTGGCCAGGCATTGGTGATGGGGTAACGGCGATCACGCCCGAAGCCGCGCCGGGTCAGGCGCACGCCCACAGGACTTTGCCGGCGCTTGTATTCATTCAGATCCACCAGTCGCAACACGCGCCGCACCTGCTCTTCCTCAAATCCTCTTTCGATAATATCCGTGGCACTGCAATCCTGCTCGACATAAAGCTCGAGAATCTGATCCAGCACTTCGTAGGCGGGCAAACTGTCCTGATCCAGTTGCCCTGGTGCCAGTTCCGCCGAGGGGGGACGATCGATGACGGCATAGGGGATCACCTCCACCGCCTCGCTGGACCAGGCCTCGTTACGATAGCGTGCCAGTCGGTAAACCAGGGTTTTGGAAACATCCTTAAGCACATCGAAGCCCCCGGCCATATCTCCATAGAGGGTCGAGTAACCAACGGCGATTTCACTCTTGTTGCCGGTGGTCAGAACCAGCGAGCCTTTCTTGTTGGAGATCGCCATCAGCAGAACCCCGCGGGCACGGGCCTGAATATTCTGCTCACTGACATCGGCATCATAGCCGGCGAACTCTTCGTCCAGGGCATTCATGAAAGCCCCATAGATTTCATTGATGGCAATGACCTTGTAACTGACGCCCTGGGTATTGGCCTGTTGGGCAGCCACATCGAGACTCAGCCGGGATGTGTATTCGAAAGGCATCATTACCGCCTCTACCCGGTCCTTGCCCAGGGCGTCTACCGCCACCGCCAGGGTCAGGGCCGAATCGATGCCACCGGACAGGCCCAGCACCACACCGGGGAAGCCATTCTTGTTCACATAGTCCCGCACTCCCAGCACCAGTGCCGCATAGACCTGTGCCTCCAGCGACTGCGATGGGGCGATGCTTTGCGGCTTGACCACACAGCTCTTGCCGGCCTCGCATTCAATCTCCACAGCATAGAGGTCTTCCTCATAGCTTGGCGCCAGGTAGCGACACTCACCCTGGCTGTCCACCACCATGGAGCCACCGTCAAACACCAGTTCATCCTGGCCACCCACCAGATTCACATAGACAATGGCACAGCCTGCATCACTGCTGCGCTGCTTCAGGAGTTGTTGCCGGTCCTGCAGTTTGTTCAGGTGGTAAGGTGAGGCATTGATATTGATCAGCAACTCGGCACCGGCCTGTTGGGCCTGGCGGGCGGGTTCCGCTTCCCACATATCTTCGCAAATGGTGAAGGCGGCCCGGCAGCCGGCGATGGTCTGCACACAAACCTGATCCCCCTCGGTGAAATAGCGGTGCTCATCGAAGACTTCGTAGCTCGGCAGGCGTTGCTTGCGGTAATTGGCAAGAATTTTCCCGCCCTGGATCACGGCCAGGGAGTTGTAGAGCTTGTCGGCCACTCGTTCAGGAAAGCCGATCACCATGGCGATATCCAGTTCGGACAGGAGAATGCGCTGCAAGGCCCGGTCAACACGCAGCTTGAGGCTCGACCGAAACAACAGATCCTCTGGCGGGTAGCCAGTGAGCGTCAGCTCGGGAAACACAATGACATCGGCCTGGAACTCGTCCATGGCCCGCCTGGCATTGGCAATTACCCGGTCGGTATTGGCATCAATATCCCCCACCAGCAAATTCAATTGCGCCATTACCAGCTTTATCTGCCCTGCCATAATGCCCTCTGATACCGCCCTGCGTCAGTTTGTGGGAGACTCGAGCCTGCCTGGCCCCCATCTTGCCCTATAAGTGAGGCGCTATTGTACGATAAATTGACGGAGGATCTGCCGCTTTTCCGATTCATCCTCCAATGCAGCAGTCGCCCACACGAGTCTGAACAGAAGCATAAGCTGAACATGGCTGAAACAAGCAAGCACTACACAGACCAGATATCCAACGTTGCGGTGGTCTATAACATCTACCGCATCGTTCTGCCCCTGGTCTTGCTGGTGACCTATATTACCGGCCCTTCTACCACGCAGTTTGGCGCGGTGGACTCTACCCTGTTTATCCAGGCCTGTACCGGCTATGCCATTTTTGGTGTCGTCATTGCCTTTATGTCCCCCCAGGGCAATCGCTTTCTGGAAAATCAGCAGATTCTTACCAGCACCCTGATCGCCGATCTCTTTGCCATCAGCCTGATGACCTATGCCAGTGGTGGTATCGGCAGCGGCCTCAGCCTGCTGATGATTATCACCATCGCCTCCAGCAGCATTATGATTCGTGGGCGCATCAGCACCTTTCTGGCGGCAGTCGCCACCCTGGCGATTATCTACAGTGAACTCTATCTCTCACTGAGTGTGCAGAATCACCCTGGCCAATTCGTCCAGGCCGGAATTCTTGGCATTCTGCTGTTTGCTACCTCGCTGTACATTCAAACGGTGACCGAGCGGACCTATCGGGCGGCCCAACTGGCCGACAAACAGGCCAGTGATATTATCGATCTGGAAAAACTCAACAACGAAATTATTCAGCGCATGCGAACCGGCGTGGCAGTACTCAGCCCGGACAATCAAATCGTCAGCATGAATAGCGCCGCACACTCAACCCTGGAACCCATACTGCAAGAAAATGAGGACGGTTCCCTGCCACAGCTACCAGAACTCCTGCAGGAACCGCTGAACCTCTGGAAGATAAACAGCAGACGCCAGCCACCACCCATTAATATTCCCCAGTCCAACAAACAGGTGCAGATCAATTTTGCCTTCCTCAAACCCGACAAGGAATCCGATGTGTTGATGTTCATCGAGGACAACCGGCAGATTGTGCAACGGGTACGGCAGATGAAACTGGCCTCACTGGGACGCCTCACCGCCAGTATTGCCCATGAAGTGCGCAACCCCCTGGGCGCCATCAGTCATGCCAGTCAGCTGTTGCGTGAATCCGAATCGCCATCCAGTGAAGACAAACGCATGCTGGATATCATTGTGCAGCACTGCCAGCGCATCAATATGATTATTGAAGATGTACTTGACGCCTCCAAGCAGGATGATTCTGCGGCCACCCGCATCAATTTGCATGAGTGGCTGGAGCGCTTTGTAGCCAGCTACCAAGCCACCCATGAGCTTTGTGATGACATTACTCTGGAAGTGCTGGATAACGATACCGAGATCAATGTAATCACCTCGCAACTGGAACAGGTGTTGAACAATCTTTTTGATAACGGCCTGCGTTACAGCCACAAGCAAACCGGACGTGCCACCTTGCACATCATCGCCGGCTTTGAACGCAAGGATCAGCTAAGCCAACCTTACCTGCATGTGATCGATGATGGCCCGGGCATTGCTGAAGATGCAGAGGCTGACTTGTTTGAACCCTTCAATACTACTGAGGCCAAAGGCACCGGGCTGGGCCTTTATATATCCAAGGAACTGTGCGAAGCTAATCAGTCCCAATTGCTTTATGGCCGCACCAGTGAAGGTAAAAGTTGCTTCAGCATTTATTTCAGCGACCCTGATCAATTAGTGGACTGATGTCGCCCCATGATTCTCTTGTCTGAAATTCGCCCATGACTGCCAATGTACTGATAGTCGATGATGAACCGGATATCCGCGAGTTGCTGGAGATCACGCTCGGGCGTATGTCCCTGGATACTGCCAGTGCCGCTGACCTGCAATCCGCCAGGCAACTGCTCAGCGAAAATCAGTTCAATCTCTGCCTGACCGATATGCGATTGCCCGACGGCGACGGTATCGAACTGGTGGAATTTATTCAGCAGCAACACGGTGACCTGCCGGTGGCAGTGATTACCGCCCATGGCAGCACCGAAACAGCCATCAAGGCGCTCAAGGCAGGTGCCTTCGATTTCGTTTCCAAACCTGTGGATTTGCAGAAACTACGCGACCTGGTGCAGGCGGCCCTGCGTCTGTCGCAAAAAGAAAAAGAGGGCGGCAGCGACACTGACTCCGCCAGTGATGACAGTCGTAACTCCATCACTGGTAACTCACCCCAGGTCAATCAACTGCGTGAACAGATCAGCAAACTGGCCCGCAGCCAGGCCCCCATTTACATCAGTGGTGAATCCGGCGCCGGCAAGGAACTGGCAGCCCGCGCCATTCATCAGCAAAGCGCCAGACGCGCCGGTCCCTTCGTTGCCGTTAACTGCGGCGCAATACCGGAAGATCTGGTGGAGAGTGAACTGTTCGGTCATATGAAAGGCAGTTTTACCGGCGCCGACCAGGACAAGCAGGGTCTGTTTCAGGCCGCCAATGGGGGCACCCTGTTTCTCGACGAGGTGGCCGACCTGCCATTGCAGACCCAGGTCAAACTGTTGCGGGTCATTCAGGAAAAGTCTGTGCGACCGGTTGGCTCGCAAAAAGAAGTGGCGGTAGACGTGCGCCTGTTGAGCGCCACCCATAAAGACCTGTCCCGTGAAGTGGAGATCGGCAATCTGCGCCAGGATTTGTTCTTCCGCATCAATGTGATCGAATTGCCGGTGCCTGCCCTGAGACAACGCCAGCAGGATATTCCGGAACTGGCCAATACCATACTCAACAAGATCGCCAGCGAAAACGACGCACCGCTTTGCCGCCTCAGTGAGGGCGCCTTGGCGGCGCTGCAGCGTTACAGCTTTCCGGGCAATGTCAGGGAACTGGAAAACATCCTGCAACGTGCGGCGACCCTGTGCGAAGACAATCTGATCGACGAGATCAATCTGGAATTTATCCGCACACCGGGCAACAGCCCGGAACCCGAAACAGAAGCTTCAATACAAACGACGACAGAACCAGCCCCTGCCGGTGGCGTGGAAATCACCGAGGACTTTTCCCTGGAAAAACATCTGGAAGCCATTGAGATTGAGGCTATCGAAAAGGCCCTGAAAGAAACCCGCTGGAACAAGACCGCCGCCGCCAGGAAACTGGGCATGTCTTTTCGCTCCCTGCGTTACCGTCTGAAAAAACTCGGCCTGGATTAATCATCCCAAGGCGCGCAGCGATTCCCGGCCGGGTGCATAGGGCTGGGGATCGACGATCGGCGTCTCTCCCAACAGCAGATTTTTCATTAATTCCGCCGAGGCGGGCGCCAGCACCAGGCCATTGCGAAACTGCCCCGCATTGATATAGAGATTGTCGAAGCCAGGCAGGCGACCAATCAGGGGTATGCCATCACCACTGCCCGGGCGCAGGCCGGCCCAGTGCCCTAGCGGTTCCATATCAGCCAGCTTCGGCAGCATGGCTCTGGCAGACTGTTTGAGACTGTCGGCAGCCTGATCGCTGGCCTGTTTGTCGAATCCGGCATATTCAAGCGTGCTGCCCACCAGCAGATGGCCATCCTGCCGGGGAATCAGATAACGACCTGCTGTCAGCACGATAGACGCCACCGGCGGTGCAGGGAATTTATAGAGCAGCATCTGCCCCTTGACCGGGTGCACATCCAGCTTCAACCCAGCCGCCGCTGCCAGCTTGCCGCTCCAGGCTCCGGCCGTAATAATGACGCCTGGCGCTGTCAGTTGCTGATCTCTGCCAGATTTCAGGTCACGCAGTTTAAGCGCAGTCAGCCGCCCGTTCTGGCGCTCGAACCCCAGTAACTGGCAATGGCTTTTAATCTCAACCCGCTTCGAGCTTTCCAGACTCGCCAGCAGCGCGCGACACAGACGCGGGTTACGGACATTGGCAATTTGCGGCATCCACAAACCCGCGGCAAAGCCGGCGGCCAGATCGGGCTCCCGCTGATAGATTTCCCGCTTTTCCAGTTGCTGCACCCGGCGGCCGAAACGTTGCGCCCAGACTATGGCCTCTTCGCTGTCCTCGGCATCCAGCATCAGCAGACCGCTGGCACGGCATTGCACATCGATACCGGTTTCTGCGGCGAGGTCCTCTGCCAGACCCGGATAATAATCCTGGGCCCAGGAAGCAAGTGCGGTAATGGCAGTCGGGTAGCGCCAGGGGTAGAGCGGCGAAATAATACCGCCACCGGCCCAGGAAGACTCCTGACCCGGTTGGGCCTGGTCCAGCAGCAGGACCTGCGCGCCCGCATTGGCCAGATTGCGCGCCAGTAACAGACCGTTGATACCGGCGCCGACAATGACGAAGTCGTAGTGAGCGGACATGAAATTAGCAGGACAGCATTTGTGAGACTGCGCACTTTACCTGTTCGCTGCCGGCCTGAAAAGTACGCGTCCCCGCTGGCAGAGCACTGCCGCTTCAACTCTGGTAAGCTAGCCGCCCAATGACACCCTGCTACTCCCGATAGTTTCTGGCCATGGATTACTCATTTCTGTCAATCGCCCTGTTGGCGGGCACCGGCTTTCTTGCTGGCGGCATCAACACCATCGCCGGCGGCGGCTCCAATCTGACCCTGCCGGCCCTGATGATGATGGGCCTGCCTGCCGATGTGGCCAATGGTACCAATCGGGTTGCAGTGTTGATGCAATGTATTGTCGGGGTGCGCGGCTATGACAAGCATGACACTCTGGATCGCGGGGCCATCAAGGCTATTCTGTTTCCCACCATGACAGGTGGCATTCTGGGCGCCCTGGCTGCGGCCATGATGCCGAATCTCTATCTCAAGCCGGTGTTGTTGCTGACCATTCTCAGCATGTCCCTGGTGATCCTGTTGCGACCGTCTGTGATTGCGCCGCCGCCAGGCACCCCAACCAAATCACCCAATGACAGTCCGCTGGCCTGGTGGAGTCTGTTTGCGGCCGGTATCTATGGCGGCTTTGTGCAGGCGGGTGTGGGCTTTATCCTGCTGGGCGCCCTGGCTGGAGCGCTGCGTTATGATCTGGTGCGGGCCAATGCCCTGAAGATGACTTGTGCCCTGGCCTTTACCGCAGTGGCCTTTGTGGTCTTTGTGGCCTTTGGCCAGGTTCGCTGGATTCCGGGATTAATAGTCGCCTGCGGTTCCATGTTGGGAGCCCATCTTACGGTCAAGATCGCAGTCAAGGCATCCCAGAATTCCATCAAGTGGTTCCTGTTTTTGATGACCCTGTGCGCAGTGGCCGGTGGCTTTTTGTTCTGATTTGCGCGGCCAGCTGCTCAGGCCACGGCATTGAGAATGATAATGATGCTGGCACCTCCCAGGTCGCTCTGCTGGACCTGGATTTCACCACCATAGCTCTTGAGAATATCTGTCACCACCGCCAGGCCAATGCCCTGCCCCTGGACCAGGGTGTCGGCACGGGCACCCCGCTGCAACACGAATTCCTGTTTCTCAAGTGGAATGCCGTCGCCGTCGTCCTCGATTTCCAGACGCACTCCCCGTGCCCCCAGACCTTCCCTGGATGCAGATACACGCACTGCAGAACGCCCGTATTTGAAGGCATTATCGATAACATTGCCGAGCAATTCCAAAAGGTCACGCTCGTCACCGCGAAACAATAACTGCTCATCCAGATCAGTACTGACTGTCATCGCCTTGTCAGCATAAACCTTCTTCAGGGCATCCAGTACCTTGTTTACCGTCACCGCAATATTCACCTGCCGCGACAGGGCGCCAGTGTGATTGGACTTCACCGCCCGCTGCAATTGATAGCTGACGATCTGGTTCATCCGCTCCAGTTGTTCATTGGCACTGCGAATCTGCTGCTGCACTGCGTCCCTGTCACCCTGGGCCACTTCTTCCGACATGCGCGGCAGAATGCCGGAAATCACCGCCAGGGGTGTTTTCAGGCTGTGGGCCAGGTCACCCAGAGTCGTTCGATAACGGCTCTGCTGCTTGCGTTCACTCTCGATCAATAGATTGAGATTGTCGGTCACCCCCTGAATCTCTCTGGGATAGACGCCTTCCAGTTTGTCGTCGGCACCGGATTCGATATTTTTCAGATCATCGGCAATCCGGCGCAACGGCAGCAGCCCCCAACGCAAGAGCAGAAACTGCATCGCCAGCAGCAATACCGAAACGCCGCCAAGCCAGGACCACAGACTGCGGCGGAAATTACTGATCTCTGAATAATAGGGTGCCGCGTTTTCCACCACACTGAAGCTGTATTCACTGATGCCGTCTTCCCAGAGAATGCCATAGCTGAGCGAAAAGTAGACATCGTCGTTTTCTCCCTGCAGTCGCTCAAAGCGGGTCTGCCCCACCTCCAGACGGCGCTGGAAAAAATCGTCTTCCGGCAGGGAAAAGGCACGGGCGGAATCACTGCGCCAGAGCACTCCGTAGGCGGTGCTGGAGATAAATCCGTAGAGACCGGAATTCAATTGGCCAAAGCGATCTTCCTGCAAATCCTGAAGGAAATAGAATTCGCCATTGTCTTCCTCGGCATTGGCCAGCAACAAATAGATTTGTACTTGTAAACGCTCTTCGGCACCAGCCTCGATGCTGGCCCGAAAGGCACTGTCCAGGACCAGACCGGTAAGCCCCAGAAAGACAAATAACAACAGGCTGAAGGCAATCAGAAAGCGCGATTGCAGGGAATATCCCGATCCATTAGCGGACGGTTGGCGGCTAGTCATACACCCTGCCCCTGCTCAGCCGCATCAATCCTCGGGCAGGCTGAAACGATAGCCCTGACCGCGAATGGTCTCGATAGGCTTCAGTGTCTGCTCCGGATCCAGCTTCTGACGCAAACGGCGTACAAACACTTCCAGCACATTGCTGTCACGATCATAATCCTGGGCATACAGATGTTCGGTGAGTTCTGTTTTGGAGATGACCTGCCCCGGATGCAGCATCAGATACTCCAGCAGTTTGTACTCATAGGCAGTGAGTTCAACGGCCTGCTCGTTCAGCGTGAGACGCTTGGCGGAAATATCCAGGCTCAATGGGCCAAAATCCAGCTTCGGTTTGGAGAAGCCCGCAGCCCGGCGTAGAAGGGCATTGAGCCGGGCCAGGATTTCTTCCAACTGGAATGGTTTGACCACATAGTCATCGGCGCCGGCATCCAGGCCCGCCACCTTGTCCTGCCAGTCACCTCGGGCGGTAAGAATCAGAACCGGGTATTCCTTGCCGGCAGCCCGCAGTTGTTGAATCAGGGAAATGCCATCGATCTCGGGCAGACCCAGATCGATGATGGCTGCATCGTATTCGTATTCTGTGGCGTAGTAGAGTCCGGACTTGCCATCCTCGGCACCGTCGACTACATAGCCTTCCTTGCTGAGCCCCTGTTCGAGTTGCTGACGCAACAGGGATTCATCCTCCACCACCAATAAACGCATGCAAAGGCCTCTTGTCTGCTAGTCGCTGAATTGTTCCCGAGCTGATCTGCCGCTTTAGTTGCCGCCGGTGACGCGGCCGGAGGTTGCGTGTACGTAAACGGTGAAGACCTTGCCTTCATTTTCCATACGAATCTGATAGCGACGGTTGGCACCCTCGCCCACCAGGCTGATACGCAGGATCTGGCCCTGGAAACGCTCCCGGGCCAGGTTGACTGCCTGACGTTCACTGATTCGCAAGCCGCGTGTGTTCGGCTGTACACGCTGGGACTGATTGGCCCGATCCAGCTGATTCTGCTCAACCTGGGGCGTCAGTTGTCCATAAGCCGGCGCAACCAGCGAAGCCAGCACCATTGCTGCCACCATGATTACGCCTGTCGTTTTCAATTATCACCTCGACTACCCCTGCCTGGTCCAAAACCTGCCCGGGATCAGCTTATGTCAGTCAGTCTCAGAGTACCGGCTGCACGTTTACACGCAGCCTGATTTGCGCACCAGGATCGTTGTCAGTGCGAATCGAGTACTCTTCACCATTATATAAATAGGTCACCTGGTATCCCATCAGTCGTTCTTCTTCATGCTGCTGGTATACCGTTTCACAGCGCTGTACCACCTCATATTGACGGTAGCCAGAGTTATTATTGCTCCGGACTATATCACGTCCTATTGAGTGGCCCAATACCGCACCCAGCACGGCGCCGACCCGTTTATTGGTCTTGTTGTGGCCAACCGCATTGCCGATGGCACCGCCCAGAATAGTGCTGACGATCACCGGCGTATCGGAAGTTCGCTGCCGGGGATAATCCACTGCCACTTCCTCTTCCCAGCACTGCTCTTGGGGCGTTGAAATCTCCACCAGCTGGTAGATGGGTCGGCTCTCGATCACCTCGGCATACTCGTAGCTGGTCTCGGCCTGGGCCAGGCCGGACAGGGCTGCTGCCAGCAGTCCAAGTGTCAATGATGCAGATGCCGTGATTTTCCTGTTCATACTCCATGCCTCTCTGCTCGTCAGAGTTGGATACAAGACACCGATGTGGCTCGAAATCCGAGCCTGACGGGTCACTTCGGCTATGAATTTAACAACTGCTAGCTGAATCGCAGCTTAAGCGGAGAGCCCCGGTATACGGGGACAGGGAGAGCGGCAGGCGGTTTAATTTGCCCTGCCGGTAGTGTATTTTAACGGGTTTGTTGATAGCAGCCAGTGCACTGGGGCTGTCAGCAAGTTTGGCCAGCGAAGCTTTGTCCTGGCACACAACATCAACAAGAATAAGCAGTCACCAACAACAAGAGTATTACATGAATTCACGACCCGTTGTCATCGCCATCGTTCTGACATTGATTAGCAGTATCCCACTTTATCTGCTCAGCAGTAGCGGATTCGAATTAAGCCCGGGCAATTTTCCCCTGCTCGCCCTCAGCCTGTTTGTACTGCTGCTGATAGCCGCATTCTGGGCCGCCACCGCCAAACACAAGGACATTGTCGAAGGCGAGTTGCCTCTGAGCAACGATCAGCGTGAGAGCGGCAATGTAAAATGGTTCAACGCCAACAAGGGTTTCGGTTTCATTACCCGGGACAGCGGCGACGATATCTTTGTCCATTTTCGCTCAATTCGCGGCGAAGGCCGACGCGTTCTGCGCGATGGCCAGCGCGTGGAATTTGCAGTGGTAGAAAGCGACAAGGGCCTGCAGGCCGAGGACGTAGCCGTGGCTCGCTAGCAGCGAGCCATCCTGCGACCGGCACTACCGACAAGATTCTCAATAATGAGGCGGGCGTTCCGAGCCAGGCGCCGGCACCCCGCCGTCTCTGCCGCCGGCCTCCAGTTCGGCAATCCGCTCCCGCAGCGACGCCACCAACTGGCGCATCTCGTCCAGTTGCCGTTGCTGCTTGATGAGCACTTCATTCAGCTCCTGTAAGCTGTCTTCCTGAAAGCTGAATTTGCTCTCCAGTTCAATCAACCTGTCCTGCATGCCATTCCCCGTGTGCAATTCCAAAATCCTGTCTGGTCCTGCTATAGTGTCCCAGAAATAGCCGCAGCAGAGCCACAGTTTTAACGGCAATTCAGCCGTCAAAAGCCTTGTTGCTGCGGTCGTAATACTGATTTTATCCAGATCAGATTGCAGGCCCAATCCCTGCTTGCCAGGATTGGCGTCCCGCATGGATATCCGGAACGACGCAGGACAGGATCCCTCTATGACAAACGCTGAAGTGAAAGCGCAAATGAAAGCGGAAAATGCCCCGATTAACTGGACCAACATGCTGCTGTTCAGCATCACCCCGGCATGCGCCCTCACCCTGGTGCCACTGTATGGCTATTTTTACGGCTATGACCTGTATGAGTGGGTCGTGTTTGTGCTGCTGATGGGCTATTGCGGCCTCTCTATTACTGCCGGCTATCACCGTATGTGGTCTCACAAGACCTACAAGGCCCATCCACTGCTGCGCTTCATTTTCGCCCTCGGTGGCGCCATGGCCCTGCAGAATGATGTCTTTCACTGGGCTTCAGATCACCGCCGCCACCATCAGTTTACCGATAATAATGACCGCGACCCCTATTCTGCCGGCCGCGGCTTCTGGTTCTCTCATATGGGCTGGATTTTGCGCAGCTACAAGAGTGGCCGCCGGGATTTCTCCAATATCAAGGACCTGCAGCGCGATCCCATCGCCGTCTGGCAACACAAACACTATCTGAAACTGGTCTTGCTGATGAATATCGGCCTGCCGGCCCTGCTGGGCTGGCTGCACGGCGATATTCTCGCCAGCCTGCTGCTGGCCGGATTGTTGCGTCTGGTACTGAGCCAGCATGTGACCTGGCTGATCAACTCCATTGCCCATATGTGGGGCCGTCAGACCTACAGTGACAAGCATTCTGCCCGTGACAACCCGGTGCTGGCCCTGATCACCTATGGCGAGGGCTATCACAACTACCACCACACCTTTCAGTGGGATTACCGCAATGGCATTCGCTGGTGGCATTACGACCCCACCAAATGGATGATTCGCCTGCTCTCTTTTGTTGGTCTGACCAGCGAGTTGAAGCGCTGCAACCCTCATGAAGTGGAAAAGGCCCGCCTGGAAATGCAGTACCGCCACGCCACCGAAAAATGCCATTTGCTGGACTTGCCGGAAAGCTGGCGGCAGCGGCTGGAGGCGGAGTACGAGCAATTGCAGCAGCTGCTGCAACAATGGAGCGAGCATCGCCAGGCCTGGTATGAGGCCAAAGGCAAACGCATCCAGGAGACCCTGGCCCACTGGGAGCATTTACAATTGCGGGACAAATATCGGGAATTGCACTTCCAGCTTAAAATACAGAAGCGTCGCTGGCAGGAAATGGTGCGCCATTTGAGTCAGCCGGCTGCCGCTGCGGCCTGATTGCAGTCAACCGGCCCGCCTGTTGGCCGTTAATCAGTACAGATACTGGCGGATCAGGCGTCGGCCCGGTTGAAAGACTTGCCCGCCAACCCGGGTCTGTATGACAAAGCTGTCACTGCAATATTAAGTGACTAATGAGAGCCAAACACAGTTTCAGCCCTGGCCCGATCTACACTGGGGCCAGCTGCTTCGCTTCACATCGCTTTACTGGCTATAGGATATCAATTGAGGACAGTCATGTTTCCCAAAATTCGCAGCACTCTGACCACCCTGTTCAGCCTGAGCCTGGCAGTTGCATCGCCCGCACTTTTTGCGGTTGAGGAAGGCGAGCAGGTTCCTGATTTCGACCTGCCTTCAATCTACGCCGGTCAGGACAATATTTCCCTGGCCAGCCTCCAGGGCAAGACCCTGTATGTGGATTTCTGGGCCTCCTGGTGTGCGCCCTGTCTGGTCTCCCTGCCCCAGTACAACGACCTCTATCTCAAATACCGGGATCAGGGCCTGGAAATCATCGCTATCAACGTCGACAACCCCATTGAAGACGGACTGGATTTTCTGGAAGAAACACCACTGGATTTTCCCATCCCGGCAGACCCGGAAGGGGATGCGGCCGAACTGTTTGGCGTCATTGGCATGCCCTCCTCCTATCTGATCGCCCCCGATGGCGAGGTGAAGCTGGTGCACATGGGTTTTCGCAGTGGTGACATCGAATTGATTGAAACGGAAATCCAGAAAGTCCTGGCGGAGAACTGATGCGAAGCCTGCGTTACTGCCTCTTGCTATCCCTGCTGTCTCTGGCGGCATGTAGTCAGGTGCAGCCCTGGGAAATGGGCTACCTGGCACGGGAAGAAATGGCCTTCGAGGTTGATTCTCTGGAGAGCGCCCTGAACGATCATATCTTCTTCAGCAAGGAAGCCTCTTCCGGCGGCAGCAGCACCACAGGCGGCGGTTGCGGTTGTAATTGAAACAATCCGGGGCAATACCGTGAAATCACCGTCTCGCAGCCTGCTTGCCCTGTCCGGAACTGCCCTGGCCCTGCCCGGTATCGCCGCTGCCGATGCGCCACCACCGCAATCCACCCTGTCCTATAAATTTTCCAATTACCAGGAAGATGATCTGAGCCGTCAGCAGGTGCCCTTCGGTAGCCTTGAGCGCTATGACATCGATGTGCATCAATTTCAGTTGATCACGCCACTGGGGCGGGACTACTCCCTCACCATCGATGGGAACCACGAGAATATGAGTGGCGCCTCACCCTGGTTTACCACCCCCGGCCTGGATGGTCAGCCCATCATCAATATGAGCGGTGCCAGCGGCATTACTGATGAGCGCTCCGAAATGGCCATCAGCGGTCGCTACTATCTGGCCAGAGGCAGCATCGGCGGCGGGATTGGCTATTCCACCGAGAATGACTACCGGGCACGTTATATCACCTTGAGCGGCCAGCACAGCTTCAATCGAGCCATGACTACCGTGGCAGTGGGATTGAGTCATTCCGATGACGAAGTTTTTCCCAGCGATGCCGAGCTTTTCAATCGGGTCCGCAATGAGAACAAACGCAGCACTTCGGCGCTGCTGTCTATCAGCCAGGTGCTGAACCGATTTTCCACTTTCCAGGTAGCTCTGAATCTGACCGAGCACTCCGGCTTCCTGAGTGATCCCTACAAATTACGGGATGTAAGGCCAGACAATAAAACCCAGCTTGCCCTGACCGGTGCCTGGCGCTATTTCTTCGATGGCGCCGATGCCGCCCTGCACAGTGACTATCGCTATTATCATGATGACTTTGGCATCAGTTCTCACACTTTGAGTCTGGCCTGGTATCAGAACCTGCCCAATAATTGGCAGCTTGTACCCAATGTCCGTTACTACAGCCAGTCCGCTGCCGACTTTTATCGCAATAGCGACGACTTCCTGAAACCCTTGACGCAATACCAGTCCAGTGATTATCGTTTATCCGCCTACGGAGCCATCAGCGGCGGTCTGACCATGCTGGCCAGATTTTCCAACTGGACCGTCAGTCTGACTGCTGAACGCTACCGGGCCGATCACAGCTATGCATCCTTTGATGTGCAGCAAA
>JALEHB010000114.1 GCA_022763285.1 Pseudomonadales bacterium
TCCCTGCCCGCCACCCATCTCGGCTCAAAGATCAGTAAGCGGGTACCGGACAAGTTCTTGCAGCGCATCCTCACCCTGATTCTGCTGAGCCTGGGCCTGTACTATGCAGTCTTTAAATCAGCGCTTTAGATGAATCAGGCAGGAGTCTGATTTTATTGGCTATTTGCCACGCCATGGGGCACGTGACCGGTGGCCACATGGTTGCGGGCCGACTCACAATGGCCCTGCTGGTCATCAAAGAAGATGTCGGCATCAAAGGCCTGCAAGAACTGGCCCTTGTCCAGACCGCCCAGAAACAGGGATTCATCGATGCGGATATTCCAGGCCCGCAGGGTTCGTACCACCCGCTCATGGGCCGGCGCCGCCCGGGCCGTCACCAGGCAAGTGCGAATCGGTGACTCACCCGCCGGAAATGCCTGTTGCAGCCTTTGCAGGGCGGCCAGAAAAGGCTTGAAGGGACCGCCACTGAGGGGTTCATTGGCCGCTTCACGCTCATTCTGAGTAAATGCTTCCAGCCCACTGTTTTTAAATATCTTTTCTGACTCATCCGAAAACAGAACCGCGTCCCCGTCAAAGGCAATTCTGAGGTTGTCCCGGGCCGCTGCAGGCTTTTTGGAGGGCATGATGGTAGCCGCCGCCACCCCCAGTTCCAGCGCCTGCCGCACGTCTGCCCCATCGGTGGACAGAAACAGATGGCCACTGAAGGGCGCAATATAACGGTAGGGACTTGCACCACCGCAGAACGCGGCGCGGGTAATATTCAAGCCGTAATGCTCAATCGAGTTGAATACTCTCAGGCCCGTATCGGCACTGTTGCGAGACAGCAGAATCACCTCCACCCGGGCAGCACTGAGGCTGTCATTGAGTTTGAGCAGCTTTTGCACCAGCGGAAAGGCCACGCCCTGGGCCAGGGGCTCATCCTCGTGCTCTATCTGGTAATCCTGATAGGCATCCAGGCCCTGCTCTTCGAACACCTTGTGGCTGGCGTCCAGATCAAACAGGGCGCGGGAAGAAATGGCGATTACCAGGGGTTCTGCAGGGCTCTTTGACTTATTAGACATTACTTCTCTTTTGGAATATAAGCATCTGATCTAAAGATAATTAATTTTTGCCGATAACGCAAAAACTGGATCATGGCAAACTGTGACCCGGATCACCGTTAGCAGGCCATTACCGCCCAGGCCAGAAGGCACCGAGCACTTGCTCGAAGCACATTTTTGGCGATTTCTGCAATGCTACTACAAGCGCGGCGCCGAATAAGCGAAAATTTTGCCTGGCAAAGGCTCGCCTGCAGCGCGACCTTCGAAGGACCACCCCCTGCCAGACAGGGACTGACACAGCCGGATGCCCGTGCATGAAGATTCTCGCTCCCAAACCGCGCCAACCCGTTGGCCTGATCCTGTCAGGTGGTGGTGCCCGCGCTTCCTATCAGGTGGGTGTGCTGCGTGGTATCGCCAATATACTGCCCCGCCACGCCGCCAATCCCTTCAATATAATCTGCGGCACTTCCGCCGGCGCCTTGAATGCCGCGTCCCTGGCCAGCCACGCCCAGCGTCTGCGCACCGGTGTGCGTCTGCTGGAGCATATCTGGACTCACCTGCGCAGCGAGCAGATCTATGACCCGGGCAGTGCCAATTTGCTGGGCAGTGTCTCCTCCATGCTGCTGCCCATGCTGGGCAACAAGCAGGAAAACGGTCGCGGTGCCCTGCTGGACAACTCGCCACTGCGGGCCCTGCTGGACCGGGTGATCCGCTTCCCCCGGATTCAGCGCCATATCGATATCGGCCTGCTGGATGCCCTCAGTGTCACGGCCTCGGCCTACAGCACCGGTGAATCGGTCTCCTTCTACCAGGGCGTGAAAGGCCTGCAAGACTGGCAGGGCCCTCACCGCATTGGCCTGCGCAGCGAACTGAGCCTGGATCACCTGATGGCTTCCTCGGCCATTCCCATCGTCTTCCCGGCAGTGCAAATCGGCAATCAGTATTTTGGCGATGGCGCCATCCGCCAACTGGCGCCTACCAGCACCGCCCTGCATCTGGGAGCGCGGCGTATTCTGGCCATTGGCGTCAGCGGCAATCGCACCAAGGCCCCACTGGAAGATGAGCAGAGTGAATCACCCCGGGTGATGCAGATTCTTGGTCATATTTTGAACAGCGCCTTTGTGGATACTCTGGAGAATGATCTGGAGTTTCTGCGCCACATGAATGCGGTGCTGCCCCATGTGCCGCAGCGAACCCGCCGCAAGCACGGCCTGGAACATCTGCATGAAGTGGAATTGCTGGAAATCTCTCCCAGCGAAGAATTGAATCTGTTGGCCCAGGAATATTACGAGGAACTGCCCAAGCCACTGGCCCGTTACATCAAGCCGGACAGCTCCGGCACCTTGCTGAGCCTGATTCTTTTTGAGCAGGGCTTCTGCAGCAAACTCTACCAGCTGGGCCTGGCGGATGCCCTGGAGAAAGAAACGGAGATTCGCCGCTTCTTTCGGCTTTGATCCAAGTTATTCAGCCCTGTTCCGGCGCATAACAGGCCCCGGTACCGGCCAGACCGCAGTAACCACCGGGGTTTTTGGCCAGATACTGCTGGTGATAATCATCAGCATAATAAAACTCCTGCAGCGCTCTGATTTCAGTGGTTATTTCGCCATAGCCCTTTTCTTGCAATGCGGCCTGGAAGGCAGCCCTGGAAGATTCTGCGGCAGTGCCCTGTTCAGCACTGGTGGTATAGATCGCCGATCGGTATTGGGTACCGCGGTCATTGCCCTGACGCATGCCCTGGGTGGGATCATGGGATTCCCAGAAGGCGGTCAGCAAGGCCTCGTAGGAGATTTGGGCCGGATCGAAAAACACCAGTACCACCTCGGCATGACCGGTGCCGCCACTGCAGACATCTTCATAGCTCGGGTTGGCGGTCTGGCCTCCGGCATAGCCGGCTGCGGTGGAGTAAACACCCGGCAGTTCCCAGAACAGACGCTCGGCACCCCAGAAGCAGCCCATGCCAAACACGGCTTTATGCAAATGTTCAGGTACCGGCTCTTTGATCCGGTTGCCACTGACAAAATGCTGTGGACTGATTTCCACGGCCTGCTCCCGGTCGGCAATCGCCTCACCGCTTTTGGGAAGTTCACTGCTTTTCTTGCCAAGATTAAAAAACATAGTCGGTCCTGCGTCAGTTGATGGCATCCGGCTTATCCGGCATGATGCTGAGCCAATTGTACTCCTCCCTGAACCAGCCTTGTACGCCTATGAAAACAATAAATACGCTGCACTGTCAGCAGCCCGCTTCAGAGCGAATAACAATTATCGCCCGCAACACTCTGATTCCTTTTTGTTTTGCCCTGGCACTGCCCGCTGCACTGGGACTTGCCAGCAGCCACGCCGACAAAGCTCTTGCCCGGCACAACAATGACACTCGACCCGCTATCAACCAACAAGTGGACCCACAAGTGAACCAGGACAAGCAGCAGCGTCTGGCTGCCAACAGTGAAGACATCCGCCCTTTTCGCATCGCCATCGACGACACTGCCCTTGATGACCTGCAGCAGCGACTGGCGCGTACGCGCCTGCCGGATCAACTGGACGGCATCAGTTGGGAGTACGGCACCGATCTTGAGTATCTGCGCGAGCTACTGGATTACTGGCAGCAGGATTTCGACTGGCGCCAGCAGGAAGCCCGCCTGAACCAGTTCGATCACTTCAAGACCGAAGTGCAAGAGCTTGATTTGCATTTCATTCATCAACGCTCCAGCCGCAGCGATGCCATTCCCCTGCTGCTGGTACATGGCTGGCCGGGTTCCATCAGCGAGTTCACCGAAATTCTGGAGCCACTCAGCAATCCCGCCGGCGATGAAGTGGCCTTCCATGTGATCGCACCGTCGCTGCCCGGCTTCGGTTTTTCAGAGAAGCCCTCAAGCAGCGGTTACAGTCCTGAGCGCATGGCCCTGATCCTGGCTGGCCTGATGGAGAAGCTGGGTTATGAACGCTATGCCATTGCCGGTGGTGACTGGGGTGCCATTATCAACCGGCATCTGGCCAACCATTTTCCGGAGCGCCTCATCGCCCTGCACTCCAATATGATTCTGGCAGGACCGCCTGCCGATGAAGCCAGGCGCGAAAACATCACCGAGGCGGAAGCCGAAGCCCGCGCCGGTCGCCAGGCCTATATGTCCAATGAGGTGGCTTATCAACAAATTCAAGGCACTAAGCCACAATCCTTGGGTTATGGCTTAAATGATTCACCGGCCGGGCTGGCGGCCTGGATCGTGGAGAAATTTCACGGCTGGACCGACATGCCCCAGGGCGCCGA
>JALEHB010000115.1 GCA_022763285.1 Pseudomonadales bacterium
TGGATGCCCTGGCAGAGATTATTGTGCTGGACCAGTTTTCCAGAAACATGTTCCGCGACAGCCCCAAAGCCTTTGCCCAGGACACCCTGGCGCTGGTGTTGGCCCAGGAGGCTATCCGCCGCAAACTGGATCAGGAACTCAATGCCGAAGAGAAAGCCTTTCTCTACATGCCTTTCATGCACAGCGAATCACAGGACATTCACGAAATTGCCCTGTTCCTGTTTGATCAGCCGGGTCTGGAAGACAACTACAATTATGAAATAAAACACAAGGCCATCATCGACCGGTTCGGCCGCTATCCCCACCGCAATGAGATTCTGGGACGCAAATCCACCGAGGAAGAACTGGAGTTCCTGTCCCAGCCAGGCTCCAGCTTCTAGCTGGAGCCTATGACCAGTTCAGGCTTGAGGCAGAGCTTGTCGTCTAGCGTGCAGGCAGCACATCCTTCAGCTTGGCAGCCATCTCGCGGATGGCCGTGGCCGTGGTTTCCCAGTCCATGCAGGCATCGGTAACAGAAACCCCGTATTGCAGCTCTTCCAGATTGGCCGGAATCGACTGATTGCCCTTGTTGATATGGCTTTCCAGCATGACACCAATAATGGATTTATTGCCTTCCAGAATCTGATGGGTGATGTCTTTCAGCACCAGCGGTTGCACGTCCGGGTCCTTGTTGGAATTGGCGTGGCTGCAGTCGATCATGATATTGGTGCTGACGCCGCCCTTTTCCAGCGCTTGTTCGGCCTGGGCGACATGGACACTGTCATAGTTAGGGCCGGCACCACCGCCACGTAATACCACATGGGCATAGGGATTGCCGCGGGTAGTAACAACAGACACCTGGCCCTCTCCGTTAATGCCAAGAAAGCGGTGTGGATTATTGACCGACTGCATGGCATTGATGGCCACCATCAGGCCACCATCAGTTCCATTCTTGAAGCCCACGGCAGAAGACAGCCCCGATGACATTTCACGGTGCGTCTGGGATTCCGTGGTTCTTGCGCCGATGGCCGACCAGGCGATCAGGTCTTGCAGATACTGGGGAGAAATAGGGTCCAGTGCCTCGGTGGAGGTGGGCAAACCCAGATCGACGATATCCAGCAACAGCTTGCGGCCGATACGCAGGCCTTCCTCAATCTTGAACGAGTCATCGAGATGGGGATCATTGATCAGGCCTTTCCAGCCGATGGAGGTGCGGGGCTTTTCAAAGTAGACCCGCATGACTATATAGAGTGTATCCGACACCTCGTCCGCCAGTTCCTTGAGACGCCGGGCATAGTCCATGGCCGCTTTGGTATCGTGAATGGAACAGGGTCCGACAACAATAAAAAGTCGTGGGTCCTTACGATCAAGAATGGAATAGATGGTTTCCCTGGACTGCTGTACAGTTTCCAGCGCCCTGCCCTGCAGGGGTAATTCCTTCTTGAGCTGCTCGGGTGTGAGCAGGGCTTCGTTGGACTCGATATTGCGATTGTCTACTGCCGACATGTTCATACTCTCTGATTACATGGCCTGATTATCTGGCCTGATTTAGCTGGCAAAACCTTGTTAATCGGGGGCGGCTCTGTTGTCATTGGTTGCAGAGTGCCTGGCTGCCAGACCCGCAAGACACAGCCATGCCTGGCTGAATGCTGGCAGGCTATTGCCCTGAAGCCGGATAGCCTGCTCCCGGACGCCTTGAAAAAGGGCGGCAATGATAGCAAAGTCGGGCCACCAAAGTCATACTGGGACTTCAGTTTGGGCCAAAGAGTTTTCAGGAGAAGGGTAAAACGTGCATATCAGCCAGAATTTCGACGCCGGCAATATTGAGGTCGTCAGTTGTGAGCGGGCCGATGACATCCAGCTAAGAATTCGCAAGGACGCCAATTCGGATTTTTACCAATGGTTTTATTTCCGCCTTAGCGGCGCGCGGGGTCAGGCCTGTCATCTGCAAATCCTCAATGCCCGGGATGTGGCCTACCCCGGTGGTTTTGAAAACTACCAGGTCTGCTACAGCTATGACCGGCAGAGCTGGCTCCGTCATCCCACCCGGCTGCAGGACGGAGTCCTGCAACTCGACTTCAGCCCGGAATCAGACAGCGTCTGGTTCGCCTATTTCGTGCCCTATTCCATGGAGCGGCACCATGATCTGGTGGCCCGCGCCCTGACTTCGAAGCAGGCTTCTCACGCCCTGCTGGGCAAAACCGCCGATGGCCAGGACCTGGATCTGCTGCGTTTCAGTAGCGGCGATGCTGGCAAACCCCGCTGCTGGCTTATCGCCCGGCAACACCCCGGTGAAAGCATGGCCGAGTGGTGGATGGAAGGGGCTATCGAGCTGTTGCTGGATGAGAACAACAGTCTTGCCAAGCAATTGCTTGAGCACTGCGATCTCTATCTGATTCCCAATATGAATCCGGACGGCAGTCGCCGTGGCCATTTGCGCTGCAATGCCAGGGGCCGCAACCTCAATCGCGAGTGGGCCCATCCCTCACTGCAAGAGTCACCGGAAGTCTTTCATGCCAAACAGGCCATGCTGGATACCGGTGTGGATTTTTTCCTCGATGTGCATGGTGATGAGTCCCTGCCCTATTGTTTCATCGCCGGCACCGAAGGACTTTTGCATTGGAGTGGGAAACAGCAGGCGCAACTGGATTTTTACCGCCAGCGACTGGCCGAACTCAATGCAGATTTTCAGACCGAGCAAGGTTATCCGCCGAAGCAGCCGGGCCAGGCCAATATGACCATGAGTACGGCACAGACTGCCCATCTTCATCACTGTCTTGCCATGACTCTGGAGATGCCTTTCAAGGACACCACGGCGACACCGGACAGCAAACACGGCTGGTCGGCAGAGCGCAGCAAGAAGCTGGCCCACAGTTGCCTGCAGGCCATGCTGGATTATCTGCAAAGCGAGTACTACCAGGCTTGATGCAGAGTCGCTGCAGCCTAGAGCTCGTGATAGAGCTTGCGGCCCGACTGATTGTATTCCTCGGCCATTTCTTCCATGCCTGCCTCAATGGCAGCATCGACGGTATCGAGTCCGCGTTCCTCGGCATAGTCCCTGACTTCCTGGGAAATCTTCATGGAACAGAACTTGGGGCCGCACATGGAACAGAAATGAGCCACCTTGCCCGATTGCTTGGGCAAGGTTTCATCGTGGTATTGGCGAGCAGTCACCGGGTCCAGACTGAGATTGAACTGATCCTCCCAGCGGAATTCGAAACGCGCCTTGGACAGGGCATTGTCCCGCAGCTGGGCTCCCGGATGCCCCTTGGCCA
>JALEHB010000116.1 GCA_022763285.1 Pseudomonadales bacterium
CCCCGCCGGCCTGCAGGAAAAACTGTCAGAACTGGCCGCTGCCGCCAGCCGCTTTGCTCAGTCGGACGAGGAGTCCTGACTGTCTTCAGAGGCAGACTGCGGCGCGGAGCCGCCCCCCAGAAACATGGCTGACAAAGCAAATGCCACTGCCACCGCCAGCCACAGAAAGCCCAGCAGCCCGGAGTTTTCGGCACTGCCGGTGAAAGTCAGAATTGCGACCAGCAGTGAAATCAGGGCAACTATCCAGCAAAGGGTTTTGGAATATCGCGCAAAGCCTGTGCCTTTCTCGATCATGGCTTGTTCTCCGTATGCGTATGATTTTCAGCTTGCATGAGCCGGATTCACCTGTAAAGGCAAAGTCCGGGCTAAATACTCTTATTCGGCCTTGCAGCCGCCGCCCTGATCCTGGCTGGCGGACTTCACGCCCTGCCAACGCTGAACCAGGTCTGCATCGATATCGAAAAGATCCAGCAGCCGCCCCACATGATGATCCACTAACTCTTCCACTGAGGCCGGTTTGATGTAATGAGCCGGCATGGGCGGAGCGATAATGGCACCATTCTGGCTCGCCTTGAGCATGAGTTCGCAGTGGCCGGTATGCAGGGGCGTTTCCCTGGGTGCCAGCACCAATCGCCGTCTTTCCTTCAGTATTACATCGGCCGCTCTGACAATCAGTGAATCGGCATAGCAATTGGCGATGGCGGACAGCGTCTTCATGGAACAGGGCGCAATGATCATGCCCGCTGTTTTGAAGGAACCGCTGGCAATGCTGGCACCGATATCCTTGTTGCTGTGGACGTGATCCGCCAGCGCCTTCACTTCGGCTACTGAATGGTCAGTTTCCACTGCAATATTGATCTGCGCCGAATCGCTCATGACCAGATGGGTTTCCACCTCGTCAAGCTGCTGTAATACCTGCAGCAGACGAATGCCATAAATGACACCGCTGGCACCGGAAAGCCCTATGATTAGTCGCTGCATGATCTCACCCGTTTACTTTGCGAGGGATTGTGGCATCAATTTCCCGGCACTGGCAAGGCAGGACGGCAACGGTTACCATTTGTCCCTCAATCCCCCAGCCCGTACAAGGAAGCCGTTTCTGATCATGAGCAAGGCCAATCTGTTTTATGCCCAATCCGGCGGAGTTACTTCCGTCATCAATGCCAGCGCCTGTGGCGTCATCGAGACCGCAAGAAAACACAAGGACAAAATTGGCAAGGTGTATGCCGGGCTGAATGGCATTGTCGGCGCCCTCAAGGAAGAACTGATCGATACCAGCAAGGAAAGCGCCAGCACCATCGCCGCCTTGCGCTCAACACCCGCGGGCGCCTTTGGTTCCTGTCGCTACAAGCTGAAATCCTATCAGGAGAACCAGCGCGAATATGAACGCCTGCTGGAGGTATTCCAGGCTCACAATATTCGTTATTTTCTCTACAACGGTGGTGGCGATTCCCAGGACACCGCCAACAAAGTAGCCCAGCTAAGCCAGGAAGTGGGTTTTCCCATTACCTGTATCGGGGTGCCCAAGACCGTCGATAATGATCTGCCCATTACCGACAACTGCCCGGGCTTTGGCTCGGTGGCCAAATACGTGGCGGTTTCCATCCGCGAGGCTGGCCTGGACGTGGCTTCCATGTGTGAAAGCTCCACCAAGGTCTTCGTGCTCGAAGTCATGGGCCGGCATGCAGGCTGGATTGCCGGGGCAGCCGGTCTGGCCAGCGAGCAGGAAGGCGATGCGCCACACATCATTCTGTTTCCGGAGATTCCTTTCCAGAAAGACAAGTTCATTCGCAAGGTAAAGAGTTGCGTGAAGAAATTCGGCTACTGCGCCATCGTGGTTTCCGAAGGCGCCCAGAACCCGGACGGCAGCTTTCTGGCCGATGCCGGCGGCAAGGATGCCTTCGGTCATGTTCAACTGGGAGGTGTGGCACCTTTTGTCGCCGAAATGATCAAGGAAGAAACTGGCTTCAAATACCACTGGGCAGTGTCTGACTATCTGCAACGTTCGGCGCGACACATCGCCTCGGCCACGGATGTGGAGCAGGCATATGCAGTAGGCAAGGCAGCCGTGGAGTTTGCCCTGGCTGGCAAGAATGCTGTCATGCCGGCCATCGTCCGCGGCAAGGGCAAGAAATATTCCTGGCGCATCGGTGAGGCAAAACTTTCTGATGTCGCCAATGTTGAGAAGATGATGCCGCGCAACTTCATCAGTCGGGACGGCTTTCATATCACCGACAAGGGGCGTGAGTACTTTGCGCCGCTGATCGCCGGCGAAGACTATCCGACCTACAAGAAGGGCTTGCCACAATACGCCCGACTGAAGAAGGTTCTGGCAGAAAAAAAACTGAAGAAGTGGCGCCCCTGAGGCTCAGGCGCCCTGAGTGTCAGGGTGCCAGACGTTCGATCAGCCAGTCTGAATCCTGGCGGCTGTAGCGAAAGCGATCATGTAGCCGCGAGGCGCCCCCCTGCCAGAACTCCACCTCATGGGGCACAACCCGGTAGCCACCCCAGAAATCCGGCAGGGGAATTTCACCGGCCTTGAACTTCTGCTTCAGAGCCTCGAACTGATTCAGCAGCAGGGAACGGGAATCGATTACCTTGCTCTGCCTTGAAGCATAGGCAGCAATCTGGCTGTCTCGGGGCCGACTGACAAAATACTTCATGGATTCCGCGCTACTCAGGCGCTCGGCACGCCCGCAAACTTTCACCTGTCGTTCGATCTCATGCCAGGGAAAATGCAGACTGATACGTGGATTCTGTGCCAGTTCCCGCGCCTTGCGGCTGCCATAATTGGTATAGAAGACAAAGCCCCGCTGGTCGAACTGCTTGAGCAAAACAATCCGCTGACTGGGCTGCCCCCCCTCATCCACTGTCGCTACAGTCATGGCCGTCGGATCAGAAAACTCCAGATTAATGGCCTGCTGCATCCACTTCTCAAACTGGGCAAAAGGATCAGACTCCAGATCCTCACGCTGCAACCCACCCCGCAAATACTCACGCCGCAAAGACTCAAGATCCACAATCCAATCCTTCAAAATATCCGAATAACAAAATCAAAGTCGCAAACAAACGCCTTACAAATCGATCCACTCCTAAGCGAATGCCAACATCAAAAAGAACGCCGTTCAATACCCGCAGGATCTATCGGTCGTATGAAAAGCGTCACGAGCGAAGGCCAGACGAGGCGATCAGGCTCCCGCAAGCTGGCACAAGCGCCAAAAAGAACGCCATTCAATACCCGCAGAATCAATCGGCCGTACGAAAAGCGTCACGAGCGCAGCTAGTGCGAGGCGAAGTGTCCCCCGAAAGCGGAGCGTACACGCCAGTACGTGAGCATTTCGGGGGACACTTCAACGAAGCAATAGCAAGCGCAGTAGCTTTCCAGATCGAAGCCACTATCTAATCAGTTCGCCGTATTCCCAGTATTGTTCTCTTTTGGTCCCGGTGGGGTAATAGAAAGTGCCTTCCCCATGCTTGTCACTGGCAAAAAACCCGCCTTCATAACGCTGCCCGTCTTCCCAACGATACACAC